>JAICPI010000111.1 GCA_025929895.1 Thermoleophilia bacterium | reverse complement strand
GCCGCGAGCCGCGACTCGATCTGCGCCGTCGGGATCGCGGCCGCGACCGACAGCACCGTCTGGTCGGTCGACACCGACGGCGCAATCTCGCCGAGGAGCGCCGCGAAGTCCTGCGGCTTGACCGCGACCACCACGATCGCGGCGCCCGCGACTGCCTCGGTGTTCGAGAGCGTGACCTCGACGCCGTGGCGCTCGCGCAGCTCGGTGGCGCGCGCGTCCCGCCGCGCCGTCACGACGACGTCGGTCCAGCCCGCACTGAGCAGTCCCGCGAGGAGCGACTCGCCGATCTTCCCCGCGCCCAGGATGGCGAGGCGGGCCATGACGCTGAACTCTAGGCGGCTCGAGACGAGATGCGCTGCGGCGGCCTGCGGATCTTCTCCGGGTCCGGCACCGGCACGAGGCCGCGCGCGAACCCGGACATGAGGTACACGCTCGCGAGGCCGGCCCAGTCGCCGTAGGGCTCGAGCAGCTCCGCCGTCTCGTGCCCCTCGACCCAGCGCCCCTTCAGCGCGATCGCGAGCTTGACCAGGCCGAGATCCCCGACGAGGCCGTACTCGCGACGCCCGAGCCCCTCGAGGCAGACGACGCCGACCGACCACGCGCCGAGCCCGCGCTCGCGCTCGAGCCGCTCGGCGACGACGGGTGACGGAACGGCCTTCAGGCGCTCGAGCTCGAGCGAGCGGCAGAGGCGGGCGAGCGTCGCGCCCCTGCGCGCGTGCAGGCCGAGCGCACGGAGCTCGGCGGGGGAGCTGCGCGCGAGCGTCGCGCAGTCGGGCGCGCGGTGGAGGTCGCCGACGGGCTCGCAGACGCTCCGGATGATCCGCTTCTCCATCGCGCGGGCGCGCCAGGCCTCGATCAGCTGTCCGCAGAGCGCGCGCAGCAGCGCCTGGGCGACCGTGCCCACGCGGAGCACGCGCTTGCCCTGGAGGTGCGCGATCGGGCCGCGCAGCAGCTCGTCGTGCTTGAAGCGGCGGAGGAACTCCGTGTGGTCCTCGTCGACCGCGAGCATCCAGCGCAGCCCGGCGACGGCTTCCTCGCTCGGGCCACGCACGACGACGGTGCCGTCTCGGAGCTGCGTCGCGACGGCCTGCTCGCCGCCCACGACCGCACGCAGGACGCCGGCGCGCCAGACGCGCGTCGCGTCCCCGGCGCCCTGGGCGGTGAGCGGGAGCGAGTAGGGGCCGGCCGGACGGATCCGAGCCGTGACGCTCAACGCCGGATGGGAGCCTGGTGCGTCGAGTGGCCGCGCACCGCGTAGTCGGTCGCGCGCTCGAGGGCGTCGAGCGCCTCGGCGTCGCGGCCCGCGTCGCGCAGCACCTTCGCCCAGCGGCGGCAGCACTGTGCCGCCTCGCGCCACGCGGACGTCCGGTCGAAAGCGTTGACGGCGTCCCGGAACGCCTCCGTCGCGCCGGCGAGGTCGCGCTCGAGCGCGAGCCCCTCGCCGAGGGCCCACAGGGCGCTCCCGCGCTGCTGCTCGTGATGGGGACCGAGCAGCTCGAGCGCCTCGCGCGCACGCGAGACCGCTTCCTGCGGCGTGCCGAGCAGCGCGGCGACCTTCGCCTGCTCGACTCGGAGCATCGCCAGGTCGGTTGGGTCGGCCGAGTCGCCGAGGAGCGCCTCCGCCTGCTCGAGGTGCGGCACCGCCTCGGCCGCCTTCTCCTCCAGTCCCATGATCCAGGCACAGAGGAGATGTGCGCGCGCGAGATGCTGCGTGTCCTCGGTCGCCTCGAGCAGCGCGACCGCGCGGCGCGCGTACTCGAGGGCGCGCATCGGCCGGCCCTCGGCCTCCGCGAGCCGTGCGACCGACCAGTAGATGCGCACGCGCGTGTACGCGTCCGAGACGCCCTCCGCGCGGTCGAGCGCGTGTGTCAGCACGTGCTCGGCGCGCTCGAGCTGGCTGAGGTCGGTCAGCGCCGCGCTCAGGTACCCGGCGTAGCGCACGTAGGCCGAGACGTTCTGAGGATCGTCGTCGTCGATCTTGTGCAGGCTCCACTCGAGCAGCTCGATCGCGCGGTCGTCCTGCCCGACGAGCGTGTAGGCGCGCGAGAGCGTGGAGAAGGCGTCGGGCCGGTCGACCGGGGTGATCTCGCCGGAGTCGACGGCCTCCTGGAGGTGCGTCACCGCTGCCGTCGGATCGTTGAGCTGCGACGCGACGAGGCCGAGCCCGATCCGCGCACGCACTGCGGAGGCAGCGTCGCCGGCGACCTCCGCCTCGCGCAGGAGCTCCTCGAACGCGTCGCGGGCCGACTCGGGCTCGCCGCCGATCCGAAGCCGGAGCTCGGCGTCCGCCAGCCGGAGCTCGCGCTCGTCGACCTCGCGGAGCTCCGAGCCGGTCTCGAGGTACTCCGGCGAGACGCCGAGCTTCCGGGCGAGCGTCCGCAGCGCCTTCACGGAGGGACGGCGCGTTCCCGCCTCGATTCTGGAGATGTAGGCGTACGAGACGCCGGGGCCGGCCAGCTCGCGCTGGGACAGGCCGCGCTCGAGGCGCAGCCGACGAAGTCTGACCCCGATGGGTTCCTGCTCCCGCGCCGACACGTGCCCGCGGATCATGAACGGAACGGTGGATGGCGTCAACAGGCGTCAGGGACTTGACAACAAAAGATCGCCCGGTTTCGGTACCTGCTTGGTGTGTCTCCACGGTCCCTGCGGAAGGGGGTGAATCCCACATGACCCGTCGCACTCTGACTTGGCTCGTCTCGCTCGGAGTCCTCGCGCTGGCCGCGCTCAACGGCCAGGGCCCCTGGCCCCCGATGTGATCCCGCTGCGGTGGGCGGGGTCGCGTCCCCGCCCACCGCACCGCTGTAGCCTCGTGCCGTGACGGTGGTCGCGCTCGTCGTCTTCGCCGCGGCGCTCGCGGCCGGCAGCGTGGCCGTCTGGAGCAGGCCCGTCCTGGCCGTCTACGCCTTCGTCGTCGGGCTCGCGGTGCACAACGCCGCGATGGCGGGGCTGTTCGCGCTCGGCCTCGAGGGGGACCCGCTCACGGCGATCGCCGCGTGGAAGGAGGTCCTGCTCGCAGTGGCGCTCCTCCGGGTGGCGCGCGACGCTGTCGGGCGTCGCGAGCTGCCCTTCAGGCCCGGGCTCGTCGACGCGCTCGCGCTCGTCTTCTCCGGCTTCGTGCTCGCGTACGCGCTGGTGCCGCAGGGATGGCTCGACGGGGAGGCCGACGCGCAGACGGTCCTCTACGCGCTCCGGCACCACCTCGCGCCCGTCGCCGCCTTCTTCCTCGGGCGCTCGCTCACGCTCCCGAGCCTCCGGCCGCTCGTGCTCGCGACCGCGGCCGCCGTCGCCGTGCTGGGGGTGGTCGAGGCGTACGCCGTGCCGATCGACCGCTGGGAGGACGCGGACGTTCCGGCGTACTTCGACGAGCAGCTCGGCTTCGAGCACCACGGCCCGCGAGGACTGCCCGAGAACTTCGTCTTCAACACGGGCGACGAGGACGACCTGCTCCGGCGCGCGGTCTCGACGTTCCTCAGCCCGCTCGGGACCGCGTACATGCTCGTCGTCGCGCTCTGCCTCTGGACTGCGCGCCCACGGGTGCGGTGGCCGCTCGCCACGCTCGCGGCGCTCGGGCTGCTGTTCACGTTCACGCGCGCGGCGTTCCTCGTCCTCGCCGGCGCGCTCGTCGTCGTCGCGGGTGTCCGGCGGACGTGGTGGCCGGCGCTCGCCGCCGCGGCGACGATCGCGGTCGGGATCGCGTGGACGCAGGTCTACCCGTCGATCGCGTCCGAGACGACGTGGTCGCAGGAGGACCTCGAGTACCAGCGCGCCGAGGCGCGACGGCGCGGGGTGACGCCCGGCGAGACGGTGTCGCTCAGGGAGCCGTCGATCCGGAGTCACCTGACCGCGCTCCGCGACGGCGCCGAGGCCGTGCTCGAGCACCCGCAGGGCTTCGGGCTCGGGAACTCGGGGGCGGTCGCACTGCGCCGGG
>JAICPI010000088.1 GCA_025929895.1 Thermoleophilia bacterium | reverse complement strand
GAACACCGCCATCTCCTGCCGCGTGACCTGCGCCAGCGGGCAGTAGCGGCGCTCGCCGGTGGCCGGGTCGAAGAAGCAGCCGTTCGTGATCCCGCGCGCGAACATCTGCTCGATGTGGGTGAAGAACGGGTGCGTCGTCGGGACGTCGGTGAAGGTCCCGGGGAGGAACGTCACGGTCACGGCGTGCGCCGAAGTCATGTCCACCGTGCAGGTGACGCCGTTCTGGGTCGTGCACCCCGTCCACCCGCCGAGCCGCGAGCCCGCGGGTGCGACCGCCGTGAGCGTCACGGTCGTGCCGTGCGGGTACGACTCGGTGCAGTCGACGCCGCAGTCGATCCCCGCCGGCGAGCTCGTCACCGTCCCCGATCCGGCGCCCGCCTTCGACACCGTCAGGAGCCGTGGGCCGGTCGGCAGCGGGATCAGGGCGAGCGTGCCGATCGCGTCGACCCGGCCGCCGGTGACGACCTTCCCGTTCAGCGACGGGGTCGGGTCGGCGCTGTTCAGGATCGCCGCCTTGACCTGCGCGACCGTTGCCGACTCGTTCTTCGCGAGCGCCAGCGCGGCGACGCCTGCGACGTGAGGGCTCGCCATCGAGGTTCCTTGGAAGACGTCGTAGTTCGCGGCGGTCGGCTCGGCGCACGACACCTGGACGTCGTCGACGTACGCACCGTCACCGGTGTCCGCTTCGTCGCTCGCGACGCCGAAGCGCAGAAAGACGTTCGAGCCGCTGAAGCCGCCGAGCGCGACCACGGGTCGGAAGAACGCACCACTCGTGGTCCCGACCCAGCCGTCGATCATCGTCCAGTTCGTGCCGTCCGCCGACGCGTCCACGAAGAAGACGTCGCTGGCGTGGACGCCGAGGCGCAGGGCGTAGGAGAGGACGCAGTTCGTCTGCGCGACGAGGTTGATGGGGCCCGTCTGGATCCAGTTCTCGCTCAGGTTCGGGTAGTTGCCCGCGGGCGAGTCGGTCGCGCTCCACGTGCCCGAGACCTTCGCCGCGGTGGTCCGCGCCCACGTGTTCGGAGTGCCTCCGGGAGTCCAGCGGCCGGCGATGTCGGTCTCCCACGTCTCGAACAGGTTGGGTGGCCCGAACCCCGGGACCGTGCTGAGGATCTCGACTCCTGGCGCGCCGATGTCGACCTGCGTGGCGCCGAAGTTCGAGAAGCTCGCCAGGGCGTCCGTCTTGTCGATCGCGGCGACGCAGATGATGTTCGCGACGGGGTTGTTGCAGGGGTACGTCGGCACGGAGTCGTTGTTGTCCCCGACACCGTCGGCGCCGCCGTTGCCCGCGGCGTTGACGAAGAGCACGTTCGGCGAGTTGGCGAACGCGTCCTGAAGCGGCTGCGAGAAGGGACCGCCTCCCCACGAGTTGTTCACGACCTTCGCGCCCTCGTCCCGCGCGTAGATGATCGCCTCGACCGCCGCGGACGTCGTGCCGTTCCCGTCGGCGCCCAGGAACTTGAGCGGCATGATCTTGACGTTCCAGTTCACGCCGACGACGCCGACACCGTTGTTGCCGACCGCACCGATCGTTCCTGCGACGTGTGTGCCGTGCTCGTTGTCGTCGTACGGGTCGTTGTCGCCGTTGAGGAAGTCCCAGCCCCGGACGTCGTCGACCTTGCCGTTGGCGTCGTCGTCGACGCCGTTGCCCGCGATCTCGTCGGGGTTCGTCCAGATGTTCGCCGCGAGGTCGGGGTGCTGCCACGCGACTCCCGTGTCGACGACGCCGACGACGATGTTCGCGCTGCCCGTCGTGACGTTCCATGCCTCGGGCGCGTCGATGTCGACGTCGTTCGCCTGGTGCAGGCCCCACAGGTCGCCGTCCGTGAACCGCGGATCGTTCGGCGTCGCCAGGGAGCGAAGGATCCAGTTCGGCTCGGCGTACTCGACGTCGTCCCGACGCCCGAGCGCGGCCGCCGCCGCGCGAACCCCACGGCCGGCATCGAGCTTCGCCACGAAGAGGTTCTGCAGGGCGAGTGCGCGGTCGACCCGCGCGCCGTGGGCCCGTAGCGCCGCGGCGCGATCGGCTGCCGGGACACCGCTCTTGAACTTCACGAGCAGCTCGCCCGGCACGAAGGCCGCGTCCGAAGCGCGCGTCGACACGTCCCTGACGCGCGCGTCGTCGGCTCTCGGGCCCTGAGCAGGCGCCGCGACGGCGCCCGAACCGCCCAGCGCAGCCGCGAGCGCGGCCGCTACGACCAGTGTCACCTTCCTGCCGACCCTCGTGCCCATCCGTCGCCCCTGACCCGCCAACGCGGTAGCCGCCTGTCCTGCAACACGGTGCCACCCTTTCGGGAAAGCGTCAACTGTCGCTAAGTCCAGGTTTGTCGGCGGGCGCGGCCGGAGCTAGGCGGCGACCTGCTCGCGCCGGGGAACCGGCGCGGGCTCCGGCTCGAGGCCGAGCAGCTCGTCGTAGACCGCCTCGACGGCGCGCGCGTTCCGCACGGGGTCGAAGCGCTCTCGTGCGTGCTCCAGCGCGGCGGCGCCGAGGCGCGTGCGGAGCTCGGGCGCCGCGATCAGCTCGCGGAGCGCGGCGGCGATGTTCTCGGGACGGGCGTCGTCGAGCAGGAAGCCGGTGCGGCCGGGGAGGAGGATGCCGGCGCCGTCGCGGGACCCGGACGCGACCACGGGCTTGCCGTAGGTCGCGGCCTCGAGCACGGGCCGCCCGAGGCCGACGCCCTGGTTCGGGAAGGTGACGACGTCGAGCGCGCTGTAGATCTCGCCCGTCTCGGCCGTGAACGGCAGGAAGGAGAAGTTCCCGCCGAGCCCCTTCGCCGCGACGAGCTCCTTGATCGCCGACTCCTCGTCGGTGAGCAGGTTCGTGGCCTCGAGGGCCCGGCCACGGAGCGTGCGGAAGTACTCCGGCGGGCGGACGCCGCCGCCCATGATCACGAAGTGGGCGGGCGCGCTCTCGCCGACGAGGATCTCCGCCGCCTCGACGAGCTCGGGCCAGCCCTTCTGCCGGCGCACGAAGCCCGCGAACCCGATCGCGACGCGATCGGCGGGAAGGCCGAGGGTGGCCTTGCCGGCACCGTTTCGCGACACGGGCGGCTCGACCGAGTTGTGCACGATCGTGAGCGGGAGGCGGATCGGGAAGCGCGCCGCGACGTCACGGTCGATCGCGATCGCGGCGTCCCCCCAGCGCTCCATCATCGCCGCGATCGCCCGGCTGCGCCGGTCGCGTCCCTCGCCCGCGAGCGCCGAGCGCAGGTGCCAGACGACCTTCGCGCCGTTCCGGTGCGAGACCATCGCGGCGGCGAGGAGCGGCGAGTCGTTCAGGTGCACGACCGGGAAGCGGTGCGCGCGCATCAGCCGCTCGAGCTGGTGCAGGTGCGGCGGCAGCGCGGCCACCTCGCGCCCGAGCACGAGCCAGCGCAGTCCCTCGTAGGGCGAGTCCCATGCGTGCGCGAAGATCGACACCTCGCCGGTGTGCACCGTCGCGCCGGCGTCGGCGAAGAGCTCGGCCGCCGGGCCTTCCGGGCAGAAGACGTGCGGCTCGAAGCGGCGGTCGAGGTGGCGGATCAGCTGCGCGAGCGACGACGGCGCACCGCCGAGCTGCGGTCGGTGGTGGACGTAGAGCACGGGGATGCGCTCGCGGACCGGAGCGATCCGCCGGTAGATCGACTCGATCCGGCGCGCGTTCTTTTGCGGGTCGAAGTTCTCCTCCGCGTGCCTGCGGGCGGCGCGCCCGAGCCGCTCGCGGTTCGTCGCGTCGGCCAGCAACTCCGCGACCGCCTCTGCGAGCGTCTCGACGCCGAAGTTGTCGACGAGGATGCCCGTCTCGCGCGGGACGACGACGCCGCCGCCCGTGCGCGAGCCCGAGGCGACGACCGGCACGCCCGACGCCGCCGCTTCGATCACCGGCCGTCCGAGCTCCGGCCCCTGCGAGGGCGCGACGACGACGTCGGACGCCTGGTACAGGTTCGCGGTGTCCTGCGTGAACGGGACGAAGCGGAAGAGGGCGGTCAGGCCGAGCTCGTCCACGAGCTGCTTCGCCTCGGCCTCGTAGTTCCGCGTCAGGTCGGCGACCTGGAGCGAGCGCCCGACGAGCGTGCGGAAGAACTCCTCGCCGCGGACCGCACCCCCGACGATCAGGTAGCTCGCGTCCAGCCCCTTGTCGCGAAGCCGCGCGGCGGCCTCGATGAACTCGCGGAAGCCCTTCGACGGGTAGATGAAGCCGAAGTACGAGACGACGGGGAGCTGCGGGTCGAGCCCGAGCGCCTCCTTCGCCGCGGCCGAGTCGCCCGGGCGGAAGCGGTCGAGGTCGACCGAGTTGGGCACGACGGTCGAGCCCACGCCGAACACCGACGCAACGTCGTGCGTGATCGCGATCGAGGTCGTCGCGAGCCGCTTGATCGCCGCGCGCACGAACGCGGAGCGCCGGTCGCCGCCGCCGTCGGGAAGCGCCGAGCGCAGGTGCCAGACGACCGGCAGGCGCTCGCGCTGCGCGAGCCATGCGGCCGGGATCAGCGGCGAGTCGTTGAAGTGCACGAGCTCGAACTGGTTGCGCCGCAACGTCCGCCGGAAGCGCACGACGTGCGGCGGCAGCAGCGCGAGCTCGCGCGCGAACAGGAGCCAGCGCCGGCCGCGGTACGTCGACGCCCAGATGTGCGTGAAGCCCGAGACCGGTCCCGTGTGCACGCGCGCGCCGGCCTCGCGGAACAGCTCGGCCGCCGGGCCCGGCGGGCAGTAGATGTGCGGCTCGAACTGGTCGTCGTCGAGCTCGCGGATCAGGTACGAGAGCGACGCGGGCGCGCCACCGAGCTCGGAGCGGTGGTGGACGTAGAGGACGGGCGTGCGGAGGCGCTTGGACATGGGGAAACCGGCCTCGCGGCGGCGGAACCTATGCTAGCCGCGTCGTGCGACGGGTCCTCCACATCAGCCAGTCGGACGCGCTCGGAGGCTCCGGCCGATCCGCCTACCGGCTGCACTCGACGCTCCGCAGCCGCGGCCACACGTCCCGGATGCTCGTCGGCCAGCGCCGCACGGACGACCCCGACGTCCGCCCGCTGAAGCGCAACCTGCTCTGGCGCGCGGGCGACCGGATCGCGGGCACGGTCGCCGACTCGCTCGATCTTCAATACGTGTTCTATCCGTCGTCGTTCGGCGTGGCCTCCGACCCGTGGTTCCGGGACGCGGACGTCGTGCAGCTCTACAACACGCACGGTTCGTACTTCAGCCACACCGCGCTGCCGTACCTGTCGCGGCTGCGGCCGGTCGTCTGGCGGCTCTCGGACATGTGGGCGTTCACGGGGCACGTTGCCTACTCGTACGACTGCGAGCGCTGGAAGCACGGCTGCGGGTCGTGCCCGTACCTCGGCGAGTACCCGGCGCTGTCGCGCGACACGACCGCGACGCTCTGGCGCTGGAAGAACGCGGTGTACAAGCGGTCGCGGCTGACGATCGTCGCGCCGTCCCGCTGGATCGAGCGACTCGCCTCGGAGAGCCCGCTGCTCTCGCGCTTCCCGATCGTGCGCATCCCGAACGGGATCGACCTCGAGCGGTTCCGGCCGGTGGCACGCGCGGAGGCCCGTGCCCAGCTCGGCCTCCCGCAGGACGGGCCCGTCGTGCTCTTCTCCGCGCCCGACGTCTCGGACCGCCGCAAGGGCGGCACCGTGCTGAACGAGGCGCTCGAGCGTCTCGACGGGTTGCCGTTCCGGCTGCTCGTCGCGGGCGCGAACGAGGCGCCGCCGTTCCCGCGCCCGTTCTGGTCGCTGACGCACCTGGTCGACGAGTCGGAGATCGCGCTCTCCTACGCCGCGGCCGACGTCTTCGTCCTGCCGACGCTCGCCGAGAACCTGCCGAACGCGCTGCTCGAGGCGGTCGCCGCCGGGACGCCGTGCGTCTCGTTCGACGTCGGCGGCGTGCCGGACGTCGTGCGTCACCTCGAGACCGGCTACCTCGCCAGGCTCGGCGACGCGGGCGCACTCGCCGAGGGCGTTCGGACGCTGCTCGCGGACGACGGGCTCCGCGCGCGGATGTCGGAGGCGTGCCGGACGCTCGCCGAGGCCGAGTTCGGCGCCGAGCTCGAGGCCCAGCGCTTCGCCGACCTCTACGACGACGTCGCGGCGTAGGTGGGCTGATGTGCGGGATCGCGGGCGTCGTGGGGTCGTGGGACGACGCGCTGCTCGAGCGGCTCGGCGCCTCGCTCCGGCACCGCGGCCCGGACGGCGGCGGCGCCGTGACGGACGGCGAGGTCGCGCTCGTCGCCCGGCGGCTCGCGATCATCGACCTCGAGGACGGCGACCAGCCGATGACCTCGCCGAGCGGGCGCTCGACGATCGTCTTCAACGGCGAGATCTTCAACGCGCCCGAGCTCCGCGCTCGGCTGGAGGCGGCGGGTCGCGTGTTCGCGACCGACCACTCGGACACGGAGGTCGTGCTCGCGCTCTGGGAGGAGCGGGGCGAGTCGGCGCTGCGCGAGCTGAACGGCATGTTCGCGTTCGCGCTGCTCGACCGCGAGCGCCGAGAGCTGGTCCTCGTCCGCGACCGGCTGGGGATCAAGCCGCTCTACTACGCCGAGCGACCGTTCGCGTTCGCGTCGGAGCTCAAGGCGCTGCTGCACGTTCCGGGGGTCTCGCGCGAGCTCGACGGCGAGAGCCTGTTCCACTACCTCAGCCTCCGCTTCGTGCCGGGTGAGCGCTCGATCTTCCGCGACGTGCGCCGGCTCCCGCCCGGCCACCTGCTCCGAGTCGACCTCGAGACGGGCGCGCGGCGGACCGAGAGATGGTGGAAGCTCGAGTTCCGGCGCGACGAGACCGCCGCGGAGCGGCTCCGGGAAGAGCTCGCTGCCGCGGTGCGCCGGTGGACGCTGTCGGACGTGCCGATCGCGGTCTCGCTCTCGGGCGGGCTCGACTCCGGCGCGGTCACGGCGCTGCTCGCGGCGGGCGGCGCGAGCGTGCGCACCTACTCGGTCGGGTTCGGCGACGGCGACGACGAGCTGCCGCTCGCGCAGGAGCTGGCGCGGCGCTGGGGGACCGACCACCACGAGCTCGTCGTCTCGCCGGACGAGCTGCTCGACCACCTGCTCCAGATGGTCTGGGCGCTCGACGAGCCGTACGGCGGCGGGCTGCCCTCGTGGTTCGTCTACCGGTTCATGGCGGAGGACGTGAAGGTCGGGCTGACCGGCACGGGCGGCGACGAACTCTTCGGCAACTACCGCCGGTTCGTCCCGTTCGAGCGCGCACGGCTGCGGCGGCTCCGCGGCGCGGACGTGCGCCGCTACCACTTCGAGCCCTCGTACTACTTCGGCGACGACGAGAAGCGCGCGCTCGGCGTCGACGGCGCGGACACCGCCGCCTTCTTGCAGAGCGTGTACGACGAGAGCGGCAGCGAGAGCACGCGCGACTCGGTGCTCTACCTCGACGCGTCGACGCAGCTGCCCGACGAGTTCCTCCACGTCACCGACCGGTTCTCGATGGCGTGGTCGCTCGAGGCGCGAACGCCGTTCCTCGACCACGAGCTCGTGGAGCTCGTGGCGTCGATCCCGCCGGAGCAGCGCACGGACGCGGACGACCCGAAGCGGCTGCTGCGCGCTGCCGTGTCCGACCTGCTCACGCCCGCGTACCTCGAGGCGCCGAAGCGTGGCTTTGTCTTCCCGCTGGATCGCTGGCTCCAGAACGAGCTCCGGCCGCTCGGGCAACGGCTGCTCGACCCGGAACGACTGCGCGCGCAGGGCATCCTTCGTCCGGACCACGACTACCTGTCGCTCGACGCGGAGCGCCTCTGGCCGTTGCTGATGTTCCAGCTCTGGCATCTGCTCTACGTCGAGGAGGCGCTGACCGCGCCGCCGACGTTCTCGTGGCGCGACTTCGCGGTCGCGGCATGACGGAGTACGCACCGCACGAGGTCGAGTGGACGCCCGAGAAGGTCGGTCGCGTCTGGGACCACTTCGGCTCGGAGGTGTTCCGGCCG
>JAICPI010000021.1 GCA_025929895.1 Thermoleophilia bacterium | reverse complement strand
GATCTGCGGCTCGTCGTAGTCGACGACGGGGTCGCGGTTCGTCGACTGGTTGCACGCGAGCCGGAGCGCGTTCAGCGAGAGCGGATACTGGTCGGGCGTCGTCCGCTGCTTTTCGATCAGGCACCCGAGCACCCTGAGCTCGACGGGGTCGGCGTCCACGTGCCGAGCCTTGCCGCCTAGGTGCCGGGACGGCGGAGGTCGTCGAGCCGGTGGATCTCGGCGCCGCCACGCTCGGGCTCCCGGAGGAACTCGCGGCGATCGAGGCGCTCGATCATCTTCTCCAGCCTCCCGAGCCGCCGGTCGACGTTGCGCCAGCCCTCCGTGAGCAGGCTCGTCGTGAGATCGAGGTCGTTCACGCGCTCGCGGCGCTCGCGCTCGAACGTCCGGGCGAGCTCCTGGAGCACGCCTCGGAGCTCTGCGACGAGCTCGGGCTGGGACGACGGGGCTGGGGAGACGATCGGGTCGGCGGGCTGGGGAACGGCCGGGAGCACCTCGACGTGGTCGTCAGGGCGCGGGTAGTCCGGCAGGCCCAGCTCCTCGACCGCGAGCTCCACCGCACGTCGTGCGGCCTCGTTCGTCGGCTCGCGCAGCAGGACGCGGAGCACGGTCTCGACTGGAAGGCCCGAGTGGGCGGCGAGCTCGAGGACGGTCGTCATGCGCCTACCGGGAGTCCTCGACGAGGAAGCCGAAGCCGAAGACGAGCACGAGCAGCGCGACCAGGCCCGCGAACAGGATCACGAGCGCCGCGAACACGATCCGCTCCCATCGGCGTCGCCAGGATCGCTCCTGCGGCGGCTCGTCCTCCGTCGTGGTCGCGGAGGGCTCGGCGGGTGCGGTGCAGCGAGGGCAGAAGCGTGCGCCGCTCGGGAGCTCCGCCCCGCAGTTCGTGCAGGCTGGCACGAATCGTGGGTACGCCGCCACCCGGAGACCTCCTTCCCGCCATGTCCGCTCAGAGAATAGGCGGGAAACCCGGAAAATCCCAGGTCAGAGCCGCTTCCGGAGCATCCCGAACATGCCGCGGACGATCTCGCGCTGGAGCGCCTTGCCCTGGCGCGAGGTCATGAAGTCGTTGAGGCCGTCGGTCGGAGGTTTCGCGGGCTTCGGCGCCGGCCGCTTCGCCGCGGGCTCCGGCTCGGGCGCGGACTCGACGCGCTTCGCCAGCGCCTCGGCCGCGCTCTCCCGCTCGAGGCGGGTGCCGTACTTCGCCCAGAGCATCGACGCCTTCGCCGGGCCGTCGAGGTCGGGCGCGGGGTCCATGCTCGCCCGCGGCCCGAGCAGCCGCGTGTGGACGACCGGCGTCGGCACGCCCTGCTCGTCGAGCACCGTGACGGCGGCCTCGCCGATGCCGAGGCTCGTGAGCAGCGCCTCGAGGTCGTAGAGCTCGGACGACGGGTAGGTCCGCACGGTCTTGCGCAGCGCGTCGGCGTCGTTCGGAGTGAACGCGCGGAGCGCGTGCTGGATCCGGTTGCCGAGCTGTGCCAGCACCGAGCTCGGCACGTCGGTCGGATGCTGCGTGACGAAGAAGACGCCGACGCCCTTCGAGCGGATCATCCGGACGGTGCGCTCGACCGACTCGAGGAAGGCGTCGGTCGCGTCGTCGAAGAGCAGGTGCGCCTCGTCGAAGAAGAAGACGAGCTTCGGCTTGTCCAGGTCGCCGACCTCGGGCAGCGCCTCGAAGAGCTCGGCGAGCAGCCACATGAGGACGGTCGAGAACAGCCGCGGCTTCTCCTGGACGGCTGCGAGCTCGAGGCACGTGACGACGCCGCGGCCGTCGGGGGTCGTGCGAAGCAGGTCGGCGATCTCGAACTGCGGCTCGCCGAAGAACTCGTTCCCGCCGCTGTCCTCGAGCTGCACCAGCGAACGGAGGATCACGCCGATCGTCTGCTTCGAGACGCCGCCGATCCCCGCGAGATCTTCCTTGCCCGCCTTCGACTCGAGGAACGCGAGCAGCGCGCGCAGGTCGGCGAGGTCGACGAGCGCGAGGCCGCGCTCGTCCGCGTAGCGGAAGACGAGCGCGAGGCTCGACTCCTGCGTCTCGTTGGAGCCGAGGATCTTCGCGAGGAGCTGCGGCCCGAAGTCCGTGACCGTGGCGCGCACGGGGACTCCCGGCCCGATCCCGCCGAGTGAGAGGAACTCGACCGGGAACGCGCGCGGCTCGTGCGTGAGCCCGAGGTCCGCCATCCGCTCCGCCGCCTTGCCCTCGGCGGGGGCGGCCACCGCAAGGCCGGAGAGGTCGCCCTTGTAGTCGGCCGCGAACACGGCGACGCCGGCGTCGGAGAGGCCCTCGGCGAGGAGCTGGAGGGTGCGAGTCTTTCCCGTTCCGGTCGCGCCCGCGATCAGACCGTGGCGGTTCGACGTCGCGAGCGGGAGCTGCACGACCGCGTCGCGCTCGAGCGCTCCTTCGTGCACGCCGCGGCCGAGGTCGAGCGTCGCTCCTTCGAAGCCGTATGCATCCCGAACGGTCCCGGCGAACTCGGCCACGCCGCGTACCATAGGCGCATGGCCGTCGAGGCTCGCCCGAAGCTGGACGCGCACCGCCTGCGCGCCGATTTCCCGATCTTCGAGCGCGAGGTGAACGGAAAGCCGCTCGCCTACCTCGACTCCGCGGCCTCGTCGCAGAAGCCCCGCCAGGTGCTCGATGCGATGCGCACGTTCTACGAGACCTCGTACGCGAACGTCCACCGCGGCGTCTACCGGCTCGCCGAGGACGCCACCGCCGGCTACGAGGGCGCCCGGGCGAAGGTGGCGGCGTTCGTGAACGCGCCGAGCGAGCGCGAGGTGATCTTCACCCGCAGTGCGACCGAGGGGATCAACCTCGTGGCGTACGCCTGGGGCCTCGACAACCTCGGGCCGGGCGACGTCGTCGTCGTGACCGAGCTCGAGCACCACTCGAACTTCGTCCCCTGGCAGTACGTGGCGAAGCGGACCGGCGCGGAGTTCCGCGCGATCCCCTTCGACGACGCCGGCGAGCTCGTCCTCGACGCACTCGACGAGATCGCGAGCGCCGGCAACGTGAAAGTCGTCGCCAACAACCTGATCTCGAACTCGCTCGGCACCGTCAACCCGTCGGAGCGCCTCGCCGCGTGGGCGCACGAGCAGGGCGCGATCATGGTCGTCGACGCGGCCCAGGCTGCGCCGCACCGGGCGCTCGACGTGCAGGCGCTCGGCGCCGACTTCGTCGCGATCTCGTCGCACAAGATGTGCGGTCCCTCGGGCGTCGGCGCGCTCTGGGGGAGACGCGAGCTGCTCGAGGCGATGTCGCCGTTCAACCTCGGGGGCGAGATGATCCGCTCGGTCAAGCTCGACCGGACGAGCTGGAACGAGCTGCCGTACAAGTTCGAGGCGGGTACGCCGGCGATCGCGGAGGCGGTCGGCTTCGGCGCAGCCGTCGACTACCTGACCGACGTGGGGCTGGACGCGATCGAGCAGCACGAGCACGAGCTCCTCGCGTACGCGCTCGAGCAGCTGGGCGGGATCGAAGGCGTGATCTGCTACGGGCCGCCGCCCGAACGGCGGGCGGGGATCGTCTCGTTCAACGTCGGCGCCATCCATCCGCACGACGTCGCGCAGGTGCTCGACTGGGAGGGGATCGCGATCCGCGCCGGCCACCACTGCACGCAGCCGCTGATGACCCGGCTCGGCGTCGCGGCGACCTCGCGGGCGAGCTTCTACCTCTACACGCTCCCGGACGAGATCGACCGGCTCGTGGCCGGCGTCGAGCGCGTCAAGAAGGTGCTCGGCTGATGAGCGAGTTCGACCAGCTCTACCGCGAGGTGATCCTCGACCACTACAAGAACCCGCGCGGCCACGGGACGATGGACGATCCCGACGCCGGCGCCGAGGGGATGAACCCGCTCTGCGGGGACGAGGTCTCGATCTACGTGCGCTTCGCCGAGGACCAGGAGACGATCGACGAGGTCAAGTTCGCCGGGCGCGGGTGCGCGATCTCGCAGGCGGCTACGTCGATGCTGACCGAGATGGTGCAGGGCAAGCGTGCCTCCGACGTCGCCGTGCTCGACAAGGACGAGCTGCTCGAGGAGATCGGGATCCCGCTCACGCCGATCAGGCTCAAGTGCGCGATGCTCGGGCTGACGACGCTCAAGGTCGCGCTGCACAAGGCGAAGGGCACGCCGCTGCCGCAGGGGATCGCGGGCGACGACGATCTCGAGCTGAAGTAGGCACGTGGCGCTGATCGACGTCTGCCCCGTCGACGAGCTGCAGCCGGGGTCGATGAAGCTGGTCCCGGTCGGGCCGCTCACTGTCGGCGTCTACAACTGCAACGGCGAGTACTTCGCGATCGAGGACCGCTGCTCGCACGACGACGGGCCCCTGTGCGAGGGCGAGTGGGACCGCGACACCTGCGTCGTCGTCTGCCCGCGCCACGGCTCGAACTTCGACATCCGTTCGGGGGTTCCGCTGACGTTGCCTGCGTTCGAGCCTGTCGACACGTTCGCCGTCGTGGTCGAGGACGGCTACGTGAAGGTCGACGTCTCCTGACCGTCCGGCTCGCGCTGCGCCTCGAGGGTGTCGCGGTCGCCGCCGCCGCGCTCGTGCTCTACTTCGACCAGGGGTACTCCTGGCTCGCGCTCGTCCTCCTCTGGCTCGCGCCAGACCTCGGTGCGCTCGGCTACCTCGCGGGCAGTCGGGCCGGAGCGGTCGCGTACGACCTGACGCACTTCGAGGGGTGGCCGGTCGCGCTCGGGGTCGTCGGCGTGGTGGCGGGCTCCGGGCCCGCGATCCAGCTCGCGCTGATCTGGCTCTCCCACATCGGGATCGACCGCGCGATCGGCTACGGCCTCAAGTATCCGTCGGCCTTCAAGGACACGCACCTCCAGCGCGTGTAGTGGCCGATGAGTCGGCGACGGCGCCCTCGAGCCGGCGCTTGAGCGACCCGAGATCCTTGACGAACTGCCGCTCGACCATGCGGCGCACGGTGCCGCGCATCAGCCGCGGGATGCGATCGGTTCCGCCACGGGCGACGAAGGTGATGCGGGTCCGGCCGCCGAGGTCCTCGAGCGCGTGCTCGACCGCGTACTTCACGGGCCCCTCGACGACGTGCAGCGAGAAGCGGGTCGGGCGTCGGTACTCCGTCACCTCGACCGTCGACGTCGCCCGCCGGCCCATGAACGACCGCACCTCACGGAACCGCGCGCCCTCTCGAAGCTCGCCCTCCACCTCGACGCGCTCGGCGCTCTCCTGCCACTCCGGGAGTCGGGCGACGTTCGAGAGGTAGTCGAACACCTCGTCGGCCGGCCGCTCGATCTCGAGGGTGTGCTCGACCTCGATCACCGGCCCGAGCCTATCGTTCGTCCCGTGCTGGACGACCGCGTCCTCCAGGTGCTCGCGCGGCTCGAGGCAGAGGACGCCGACGAGCGTGCGCGCGGCGTGCCGGCCGCGGATCGCTCACGCCAGGTCGCCCGCACGACGGGCCAGTTCCTCTTCTCGCTCGTCGCGCCGATGAACGACTGCGGCGTGCTCGAGCTCGGCGCGTCGCGCGGCTACTCGACGATCTGGTGGGCTGCCGGCGTGCGCTCCTTCTCGGGCCGCGTGCTCTCACTGGAGCACGATCCGCGCAAGGCGGAGGACTGGCGGCGAAACGTCGCCGAGGCCGGCCTCGGGGAGTGGGCCGACCTGCTCGAGGGCGACGCCTTCGAGACGCTCCCCCAGGTGCAGGACGTCTTCGACGTCGTCTTCATCGACGCCGAGAAGGAGGACTACGAGCGGCTCTTCGGCCTCGCCCGCGGGAAGGTCGAGCCCGGGGCGTTGATCGTGGCCGACAACGTCCTCTCCCACGTCGACGCGCTCGAGGCGTACTCCGCGGCCCGGCAGGCTGACCCCGACCTCGTCAGCACCACGGTGCCCCTCGACCGCGGACTCGAGCTGTCGGTCGTCCTCCGGTGATTTCGCTACATTCTTCGCAACGCGGAAAGGAGGTGGTCCCGACAGTGAGTGATTCCAGTACGGGCAGCGGAGGTACCAGCGGGTAGGGACGTGTCCCCGGGACCCACGGGGAATCGCCTAGCCAGCGTGGGGGACTCGCGTCTCGCGCCGCCGGTCGGTACCGACCGGTAGGAAACGCCCCTACCACTTCGACGCTGGTATCGGGAATCGGGGGCCGCTCGCGCGGCCCCCGTTCTTTTTCCTAGACGCGGTCGGTGCGCGTCCCGCTGCCGCCGAAGCTGCGGTCCCAGCCGCCTTCGGTGACGAGGAACGCCGCGGCGAACGCAGCGAGACCCCACGCCCACCAATCCGTCGGGTTGTCCACGAAGACGGAGAGCACGAACAGCACGACGGCGGCGAGCAGGAGGATCAGGCGCAAGCTGAACGCCATTGCCAAGCTCCTTTCAGGTTGACGCCGGGGAGTTCGACTCCGAAGCCGCATGCCCTTCGACCTCGAGGTGCGGAATCCAGTCGAGCCAGCGCGGCAGGTACCAGTTGCGCTCGCCGAGGAGCGCCATCAGGCTCGGAAGCAGGACGCTGCGGATGATCGTCGCGTCGATCAGCAGCGCGACGGCGACGCCGAAGCCCATCTGCTGGAACATGACCAGGTCGCCGCGCGCGAAGCCGGCGAAGACCGCGACGATGATCAGCGCCGCGCCGGTGATGATGCGCGCGGTCGAGGCGACGCCCCAGCGGACCGCGTCGCGCGTCTCGCGCGTCCGGTCGTAGCGCTCGCGGATCCTGCTGAGCAGGAACACCTGGTAGTCCATCGAGAGCCCGAACAGGACCGAGAAGAGGAAGAGCGGCACCCACGCGTCGATCGCGTCCACCTGCTGGAAGCCGAGCAGCTCGGTCGCGAACCCGTGCTGGAACACGAGCACGAGCAGCCCGTAGGCGGCGCCGACCGAGAGCAGGTTCAACGCGATCGCCGTGAGCGCAACCGCGATCGAGCGGAACGCGACCGTGAGCAGGATCAGCGTCAGGCCGAGCACGAACGCGAACACGAGCGGCGCCGGGTCCGTGACCGCGTCGAAGTAGTCGATGTTCTCCGAGGTCGTCCCGCCGACGTACACGCCGGGCGTGTCGATCCGCTCGCGCAGGTCCCGCACCGCGGCGACCGCCTCGTCCGACACCTCGTCGCCGCGCGGGTAGGCCGTCAGCACGCGGCCGTTCGCCAGGTCGACGGCGCCGAAGCGCGGGTCCCGGCCGAGGCGCTCCTGCTCGGCCCGGAGGACGCGCTCGCCCTCCTCGGTCTCGGTCACCACGAAGACGGGATCCGTGCCGGCGGCCGGGAAGTCGCGCTGGAGGGCCTCGAAGCCGCGCTTCGAGGCGAGGTCGTCCGGGAGCGTGCTCACGCCGCTCGCGCCGATCGTCAGCCCCAGCGCCGGGACGGCCGCCGCGAGCAGGAGGCCGGTGGCGAGCGCGAGGCTGAGCGCGGGCCGTCGCAGCACGCGGTCGATCACGGCCCCCCAGAACCGTCCCTCGGCGTTCCCCCGGCCGATGAAGGGGATCCGGATCGAGTCGACTCGGTCGTGCAGCACGCCGAGCAGCGCCGGGAGCAAAGTCAGGGCCGCGACGACCGAGACGAGCCCGACGAGGATCGCGCCGAGCGCGAGGCTGCGCATGATCGTCGTCGGCACGATCAGCATCCCGAGCAGCGCGATCACGAACGCCGTCCCGCTGAAGAGCACCGCGCGGCTCGCGGTCGCGCCAGCGGCGGCGATGGCCGCGTCGGGACCGCGGCCGCCGGCGCGCTCCTCGCGGTAGCGCGAGATCACGAACAGCGAGTAGTCGATCCCGAGCGCGAGGCCCATGCCGGTCAGCATGTTCACGATGAAGATCGAGAGCTCGAACTGCGTCGACACGAGCGCGACGAGCCCGAGCGCGACGACGATCGAGACCGCCGCCATCAGCAGCGGGATCAGACCGGCGACGACGGCGCCGAAGACGAGCAGCAGGATAAGGAGCGCGGCCGGCAGCCCGAACTGGAGCTCGCCCTCCTGGAGGTCGCGCTCGGAGAGATGGTTGAAGTCGTGGTCGG
This sequence comes from Thermoleophilia bacterium, assembly GCA_025929895.1. Taxonomy (GTDB): domain Bacteria; phylum Actinomycetota; class Thermoleophilia; order Gaiellales; family Gaiellaceae; genus JACCTU01. Next base: position 34,999 of record JAICPI010000021.1, on the reverse strand, counting down.
TGGTCTGGTTGCCCGTGATCGCTGCGTCGAATCGCTCCTCTCCGTCCACGTCGTCGACGAGCGAGATCACGTCGGCGACGGCCTCGTCGTCGCGCACGAAGACGGGCACGAGCGTGGCGTGCCGATCGGCCGAGACGAGCGTTCGGTCGTTCGTGCCGTAGTAGGTGCGCGAGCTGACCAGTGCGGCGCTGTTGCGAGCGTCGCGCTCGAGCTGGTCGACCGTGCGCCGAAACTCCTCGTCGTCGACCGTCAGGTCGTCCGAGCGCACGACGATCACGTCCGTGAACTCGCGCTGCGGGTCCGGCGGGAACTCTTGTTGGTACAGCCGCTCGGCCCTCGCAGACTCCGGGTCCCCGGTCACGACGGCATCGGTGGTCAGTCCGCTCAGCAGGAGCGCGATCGCCAGGATCGACGCGGCGAGCACGAGCGCCCACGCCGCGAACGTCCGCCCGGGATGCGCGGCGCACGCGCGCGCGATGCTCTCGGTCAGGCTCACGCCGCGCGGCGCAGTTGCTCGTCGAGCGGGACGAGGGGGATCCCGAACGTCTCGACCGCGTGGTCGTTCGTGACGACGTTGTCCCCGGCCTCGAGCATCTTCAGGAGGTCGCGCGTGAGAGGGATGTTCCCCGGCAGGCGCTCGGTGACGAGCGCGTTCGCGCGCATGAACGCCATCGGCATGTGGATGCTCGGGCGCCGGACGCGGAGCGCCCGCTTGAGCCGCTCCCAGAACTCGTTCCACGTCACCGTGTCGGGGCCGCCGAGCTCGAACGTCCGGTTCGTCGCCTCGGCCTTCGTCAGGCTCTGCGCGAAGTACGCCGCGAGGTCGTCGATCCAGATCGGCTGGATCCGCTGGGTGCCGGCGCCGGGGATCGGCGTCACGGGCGCGACCTTGGCGATCTTCCTGAACGTCGAGAGGATCCCGCCTTCCGGGCCGAAGATGAAGCTCGGGCGGAACATGACGTAGGGCAGGCCGGAGCCCGCGACGAGCAGCTCCTCCTCCCACTTGGCGCCGTAGTAGGGGACGAGGTCCTTGGTCTCCTCGGTCACGCCGAGCGCGCTCATCTGCACGAAGCGCGCGACGCCGACCTCCTTCGCGGCCGCGAGCAGGTCGCGGGTGCCCCCGACCATGATCCGCTCGAACTGCTCGGCCCGTCCCTGCCTGATGGCTACGAGGTGGACGACGGCGTCGACGCCCTGCACCGCGATGCGCAGGCTCGCCGCGTCCGTCATGTCGCCTTCGACGACCTCCGCCCCGAGTGCCGCGGCGTTCGACCCGCTCGCGCGGCTGCGCGCGAGCGCGCGGACGTCGTGCCCGGCCTCGACGATCGAGCGCACCACCGCCGGGCCGACGAAGCCCGTGCCTCCGGTGACGAGGACCCTCACGGCGACTCGACGCGCTCGAAATTTTTCCAGTACCGCGACGGCGTCGGCCCCCGCTGGCCCTGGTACTTCGAGCCGAGCTTGTCCGAGCCGTAGGGCGTCTCGGCCGGCTCCGTCAGCTGCACGAACGAGAGCTGGCCGATCTTCATCCCGTAGTAGATCGTGATCGGGAGGTTCGCCACGTTCGAGAGCTCGAGCGTGACGTGCCCGTCCCAGCCGGGGTCGATGAAGCCGGCGGTCGAGTGGATGAGCAGGCCCAGGCGGCCGAGGCTCGACTTCCCCTCGAGCCGGGCGACGAGGTCGTCGGGGAGGCGGATCCGCTCCAGGGTCGAGCCGAGCACGAACTCGCCCGGGTGGAGGATGAACGGGCTCTCGTCCCCGATCTCGACGAGCTCGGTCAGCTCCTCCTGGGGCTCGCGGACGTCGATGTACGGGTAGCGCGCGTTGTGGAAGACGCGGAAATAGCGGTCGACGCGGACGTCGACGCTGGACGGCTGGAGCAGGGCCTCGTCGTAGGGATCGACCTCGATCCGGCCCTTGGCCAGGAGCCGCGAGATCGTCCGGTCGGAGAGGACCACGGGTCGATTCTAGGTACCTGCCGGGTGGCGGGACCCCCGAGGTCGGGGCATACTCCTGCTCCCGGTGGTCCTCCAGCCCGTCGATCGCAACGTTCACTACCGTGAGCGTCGCCGGAAGCAGCGCCGACGTCGGCGCCTCCGCCGCATGGTCGCGGTCGTGCTCCTCGTCCTGATGGCGGCCGCCGTTGCGTACGCCGCGCGGACGATTCGCGAGGAGGGCGAGACGGCGCAGCCCGCGGAACGAGTGAACGTCGTGCGGCCGCAGGTCGCGCGCGAGCCGAAGGCGCTCCAGCCGCCGAAGACGATCCGCGGCGTGCACGTGACGATGGCCCTGGCGTCCATCCCGGGAAAGCTGGACGAGTACCTCGCGCTCTCGGGCCTGAACACGATCCAGCTCGACGTCAAGGACGAGAACGGCGAGGTCGGGTTCGTGCCCTCCGCGGTGCCGCTGGCGCGGCAGATCGGCGCGGCGAAGCCCTACTACAAGCCGCGGCCGATCGCGAAGAGGCTCCAGGACCGGGGCATCTACCTGGTCGGCCGGGTCGTCGTGATGGAGGATCCCGTGCTCTCGCTCCAGCGGCCGGACCTGGCCGTCCAGCATCGGAACGGCGGTCGCTGGCTCAACCACGCCGGGCTCGGCTGGGTCAACCCGTACGACAAGCGCGTCTGGGAGTACAACGTCGACATCGCGGTCGCCGCCGCCCGCGTCGGCTTCGACGAGATCCAGTTCGACTACGTGCGCTTCCCGAGCGACGGCGACATGGAGGCGATCGTCTTCCCCAACAAGACGTCCACGCCGCCCGGCTGGGTGATCGCCGAGTTCGTCCACTACGCGACGAAGCGGCTCAAGCCGCTCGGCGTGCGCGTGTCGGCCGACGTCTTCGGGCTCTCGGCCACGCGCGACCTCGGCATCGGCCAGTTCCCGAAGCGCCTCGGCCGCTACCTCGACGCGATCTACCCGATGGTCTACCCCTCGCACTACGGGCCGGGCGAGTTCAACCTCGACGACCCGAACTCGAACCCGGGCGCGACCGTGGCCTACTCGCTGCGCGACTTCAACCGGGAGCTGGCGGGCACGAAGGCGCGGATCGTCCCGTGGCTCCAGGACTTCTCGTGGGGCCGCACCTACACGATGGACGACATCCAGGCCCAGATCGACTCGTCGCGCCGCGCGAAGGCCGCCGGGTACCTGCTCTGGAACGCGGCCGGGATCTACACCCCGGGCGCGCTCGAGCCGGCCCGCTGGACCCCGAACTAGAGAGGCTTGATGCGAAACGGCGCGAGCTGTGGAGCCGTCTCAGACGCGGCGCCAGGCCGTCTCGTCGCCCTTGCGCAGGCTCACCAGCCTGCGACTGCGGCCGCCGAGCCGCCCTGGCTTGGTCTGAGACGCCTCCACAGCGCGCGAGTTCCACATCAAGCCTCTGACGCTGCAAGTCGGCTATTCACCCATACAGCCCGCGTAGGGCTGCGCTAGATTCAGGCCGTGGCGACGACGCGGACGATCGAGCTCCGGACGGCGATTCCGGGGCCGCGCTCGAGGGAGATCCTCGCGCGCAAGGAGAAGGTGATCGCCGACCCGCTGTCGATCTTCCTGCCGGTCGTGATCGCCGAGGGCCGCGGCGCGACGCTGACCGACGTCGACGGCAACACGTTCCTCGACTTCACGGGCGGCGTCGGCTGCCTGAACGTCGGCCACTCGCACCCGAAACTGGTCGAGGCCGCGCAGGAGCAGCTGACGAAGTTCGCGCACACCGACTTCACGATCGTCCCCTACGAGGTCTACGTGACGCTCGCGGAGCGCCTGCTCGCGCTCGCGCCGTTCACCGGCCCGGCGAAGGCGGCGTTCTTCAACGCCGGCACCGAGGCGGTTGAGAACGCGGTCAAGTTCGCGCGCTCGTACACGAAGCGCCCGGCCGTGATCGCGTTCGAGGGCGCGTTCCACGGACGCACGCTGCTCTCGATGACGCTGACGTCGAAGACGCACCCGTACAAGGCGGGCCTCGGCCCGTTCGCGCCCGAGGTGTATCGCGTCCCGTTCGCGCAGGACTACCGCGGCCCGGACTCGCGCACCGCGCTCGACGCGCTCGAGCGCACGCTCGTGACGCAGGTCGCCGCGGAGCACGTCGCGGCGATCGTGATCGAGCCGGTCCAGGGCGAGGGAGGCTTCGTCGTCGCGCCTCGCGAGTTCATGGCCGGTGTGCGCGCCGTCTGCGACGAGCACGGCATCGTGCTGGTCGTCGACGAGGTGCAGACCGGGTTCGGCCGCACGGGGAAGATGTTCGCGATCGAGCACTACGGCATCGAGCCGGACCTGATCACCGTCGCGAAGTCGATCGCCGGCGGGCTGCCGCTTTCGGGCGTCCTCGGCAAGGCGGCGATCATGGACTCGCCGCCCGACTCCGCGATCGGCGGCACGTACGTCGGCAACCCGGTGGCCCAAGCGGCCGCGCTCGCCGTGCTCGACGTCTTCGAGGAGGAGGGGCTGCTCGAGCGCTCGCAGCAGATCGGCGAGCGGATCCGGGAGCGGATGGTCTCGTGGCAGGAGCGCTTCGATGCGATCGGGGACGTGCGCGGCCTCGGCGCGATGCTCGCGCTCGAGTTCGTCAAGGACCGCGGGACGAAGGAGCCGCATCCCGAGCTCGCCACCGCAGTGGTCGAGGCCGCGGCTGAGCGCGGCCTGCTCCTGCTCAAGTCCGGCATCTATTCGAACTGCATCCGGGTCTTGAGCCCGCTCGTCCTGACCGACGCCGAGCTCGACGAGGCGCTCGAGGTCTGGGAGGACGCGCTCGAGCACGCCCACGCGCCGGTCGGCGTCCGCGGCGACGCGTCGACGACCTGATCTCCGAGCTTCGCCGGTAGCCTCCGTCCGGCGATGACCGCGAAGGTGATCTCGGGCCGGTACGAGCTCGAGGAGCTGGTCGGCAGCGGGGGGATGTCGGGCGTCTACCGCGCACACGACCGCCTGCTCGAGCGGAAGGTCGCGCTGAAGGTCCTCCATCAGCGCTACGGCGAGGACGCCGAGTATCTCGAGCGCTTCCGCCGCGAGGCCCGGGCCGTCGCGCAGCTCTCGCACCCGAACATCGTCACGGTGATCGACCGCGGCGTAGACGAGGATCGGCAGTTCATCGTCTTCGAGTACATCGAGGGCGAGGACCTGAAGCAGCGGGTCGACCGGGCGGGGCCGCTGCCCGTCGAGCACGTCCTCGAGCTCGGTATCCAGATCGCACGCGCGCTCGCCTTCGCGCACGAGCGAGGGATCGTCCACCGCGACGTGAAGCCGCAGAACGTGCTCCTGAACGGCGAGGGCGCGGTCAAGGTGACGGACTTCGGGATCGCCCGCTCGCTCGACGTGGAGCGCGGCGTCACGCAGACGGGGACCGTGCTCGGCACGTCGAACTACATCGCGCCCGAGCAGGCGAGCGGCCAGCCGGTCGACGAGCGCTCGGACGTGTACTCGCTCGGCGTCGTGCTCTACGAGCTGCTCGCGGGCGAGGTGCCGTTCCCCGGCGAGAACTTCGTCGCCGTCGCGCTGAAGCACGTGCACGAGCCGGCCCCCTCGGTGCTCGAGCGGCGGCCCGACACGCCGCCGCAGCTCGCGGCGCTGATCGACTCGATGCTCGCCAAGCACCACGACGACCGCCCGTCCATGGATGAGGTGGTCGTGGAGCTCGAGCACCTGCGCGGTGCGACCGGCGAGGCGCAGGCGACGGCCGTGATCCGGCGGCCCGCGTCCCCACGGCGCCGTCCACGCCCGGCGCGGCGACGCGGCGCCGGGCCGCTCGCCGTCGCGGCGGCGGGCGCCGTCGTGCTCGGCGTCGCGTTCGGCGCGCTCATCCTGCGCGACCGCGGTGATGCCGGGGAGGAAGCACCGCCGGACGGCAACGCGATCCCGATCGCGCTCCACCCCGTCGGCACGGAGGACCCGCGCGGCGACGGCGAGCACGACGGCGAGGTTCCGAACGTTGTCGACAACGTCCCGGCGACGTACTGGCAGACGTCGAGCTACGACTTCCCGAACGGCGAGTTCGGCAAGGAGGGCGTCGGGATCGTGCTCCGCGCGAGCCGCCCGCCGGAGGAGCTCGTCGTGGCGACGGACACGCCGGGGTTCACCGCTGAGGTCCGCAGCGGCGGCGAGACGATCGCCGAGTCGCAGACCGTCGCAGGCGAGACGACGTTCGCCCTGCCGGAGGACAACGAGGCTACCGAGCTGATCCTGTTCATCACCAACCGCGGGCCGCACCGCTCGGTCCACGTGAACGAGGTGACGGCGAACTAGAAACGCGCGACAATCGCTCCGTGGAGCGAAAGGTCGCGACGGTGCTCTTCGCCGACCTCGTCGGCTCGACCGGTCTCGGCGAGGACGATCCCGAGCGCACGCGCGCGCTGCTCGACCGCTTCTTCGCGGCGATGGCGGCGGAGGTCGAGCGGCACGGCGGGACGGTGGAGAAGTTCGCCGGCGACGCGGTGATGGCCGCGTTCGGGGCGCCCGCGGCGCTCGAGGACCACGCGGAGCGCGCCCTCGCGGCCGCGCTCGCGATGCGAGCCCGGCTGCCGGAGCTCTCCCCGGCGCTCGAGCTGCGGATCGGCGTGAACACCGGCGAGGTCGTCGTCGACGAGCGGGCGCACAGCTCCTTCGTGACGGGCGACGCCGTGAACGTCTGCGCGCGCCTCGAGCAGAACGCTCAGCCCGGTGAGATCCTCGTGGGCGAGCGGACGGTCCAGGCGGCCCGCGGCGCCTTCGACTTCGGGCCCGCGGCGGAGATCGAGGCGAAGGGGAAGAGCGAGCCCGTCCCGTGCCGGCGGCTCGGCGCCGCGATCGCGATGACGAGGCCGCGCGGCCGCTTCCGGCGCCCCTTCGTCGGCCGCGCGCGCGAGCTCGACCTGCTCGTCGAGTCGTACGAGCGCGCGGTTCGCGAGGGGCGTCCTCAGCTCGCGCTCGTCCTCGGCGACGCGGGAGTCGGGAAGAGCCGCCTCGCGGCGGAGCTCGGCGACCTGCTCGCGCAGCGGCCCGAGCGGCCCGCGCTCAGGGTCGGACGCTGCCTCTCCTACGGCTCCGCGATCACGTACTGGCCCGTGCGAGAGGTGCTCCAGGAGCAGCTCGGCCTCGGGGAGGGCGCATCGGGGGACGAGATCGCCGCGCGGCTCGGGCAGCGCGCGATCCTGGGGCTCGCGCTCGGGCTCGATGTCGGTGGAGACCTGCACCCGCTCGCCGCGCGCGACCGCTTCCACGACGCCTGGATCGACCTCCTCGACGAGGCCGTCGCGGAGGCGCCGCTCGCGCTCCTCGTCGAGGACATGCACTGGGCCGAGGAGCCGCTGCTCGCGCTGCTCGAGCGAACGGTGCGCGAGGTCCACGGGCCGCTGCTCGTCGTGGCGACCGCGCGGCCCGACCTGACCTGGAGCGGGGGCCGCAGCGTGACCTCGGTCGAGCTCGAGCCGCTCGGCGGCGAGTCGGCGGCCGAGCTCGTGGCCGACCTGCCGAGCACGATCCGCACGTTCCTGATCGAGCGCGCGGAGGGGAACCCGTTCTTCGTCGAGGAGCTGATCGAATCGCTCGTCGACACGGGCGTCCTGAGGCGCGACGGCGAGCGCTGGGAGGCGATCGAGCTGCCGGACCGCGTCGCCACGCCCGACTCCGTTCGCGGCGTGCTCGCGGCGCGCATCGACCTGCTGCCCGCGCGCGAGAAGGCGGCGCTCCAGGCGGCGGCGGTGATCGGGCGCACCTTCTGGGAGGGCGCCGTGCGCGAGCTGATCGCCGACGACGCCGACTTCGCGCTGCTCCAGGAGCGTGAGTTCGTCCGCCACAGCCGCGACTCGCGCATCGAGGACGAGCGGGAGCACACGATCAAGCACGCGCTCACGGTCGAAGCGGCCTACTCGGGCATCCCGCGGGCGCGCCGTGCGCACCTGCACGCGGCCTTCGCGGACTGGGTGCTGTCGCGGCCGCACCGGATCGGCGCGGTCTCGGCGCTCGTCGCCCACCACTACGCCGAGGCCGTGCGCCCGGAGGACGTCGACCTCGCCTGGACGGGCCGCGACGAGGAGCTCGCCGACTACCGCGCCAAGGCGTTCGAGTGGCTCCGTCGCGCGGCGGAGCGTGCGACGCGACGCTACGAGCTGGCCGACGCTCTCTCGCTGCTCGAGCGGGCACTCCCCCTTGCGCGGACGACGGAGGAGCGTGTCGGCGTGCTGCGGGAGACGGGGCGAGTCCACGCGCTCAACTTCGCGGGCGAGCCGTTCTGGCTCGCGATGCAGGCCGCGATCGACGAGACCGACGACGACCGGGTGCGCGGCGAGCTCTACGCGGAGATCGCGTACGAGTCGGCGCTCCGCTCCGGGATCTGGAAGGAGATGCCTCGCGCGGAGACGGTCGACGACTGGGTGGCGCGCGCGCTCGCGAGCACGCCGCCGAACAGCCGTCCGCGCGCGATGGCGTTGATCGCGCGGTCGCGCTGGAGGCCGCAGGCCGGGCCGGAGGCGGCGATCGAGGCGTCGAGGATCGCCGAGCAGCTCGACGACGCCGCCCTGCGCTCCGCCGCGTGGGACGCGCGCGGGATCGTCGCCTTCGTCGCCGGCGAGTACGACCACGGCCGTGCCTGGTCGGAGCGGCGCTTCGAGCTCCTCGACCAGATCTCGGACCCCGACATCCGCGCAGACATCCACTCCGCTCCGATCTCGGGCTGCATCTGGAGCGGGCGCTTCGGCGAAGCGCGCCGGCTCGCACGCGCACACGACGCGATCGCCGCGAAGCTGACGCCCCACCATCGCCTGCACGGCGTCGCGATCGAGCTCGAGGTGGAGGAGCTGCTCGGTCGCTGGGACGTCGTCGGCGCGCTTCAGGAGCGGCTCGAGCACGCCGTCGAGGAGAACCTCGAGACGCCGTGCGTCCGGAACCCGCGCTCGCTCCTCCTGTGCGCGGTCGCGCGCGAGCTGGACGGAGCCGCCGCCGCGGCGCGCGCCCTGGAAGAACGGGCGCAGGAGCTCTGGATGGAGGGTTACGGCACGACGCTCGACACGCCCCGAGTGCGGCTCGCGCTCGCGCGCGGAGATCTCGACGAGGTGGAGCGCCTGCTCTCGCTGCCCGACACCCGGCACGGCTGGCACCGAGGCTGGTTCGTGTTCGCGAACGTCTCGGCGCGCCTCGACGCCTTCGCCGCGCTCGACAGTGCCGAGGATGTCGAGCGCGAGGCCGTGCCGCACCTGCGTCGGCGCAACTACCTCCGGCCGTTCGCGCTGCGCGCGCTCGGACGCGTGCGCCGGGACGACGCGTTCGTCGCGCGGGCACGCGAGGAGTTCCGCTCGTTCGGCCTCGAGCGCGAGGCCGCTAGTACTTGAGCCTCGAGCGGCGCTCGTGGCGTTCGAGCGCCAGCTCGATCAGCCGGTCGAGCAACTCGGCGTAGGGAACGCCCGACGCCTCGAAGAGCTTCGCGTACACCGAGGTGGGCGTGAACCCGGGGATCGTGTTCAGCTCGTTGACGAGCACCTCGCCGCCGACGGCGACGAAGCAGTCGACGCGCGCCATCCCTTCGCACTCCGTCGCGACGAACGCGTCCACCGAGAGCTCCTGGACGCGCGACACGGCCTCGGCGGGAACGCGCGGAGGCACGATCAGGTCCATCCCGCCCTCGTCGTACTTCGAGGAGTAGTCGTACCAGTCGGCGCCGGAGAACCCGTGCGCGACGATCTCGCCAGGGAGCGACGCGATCGGCCTGCGGTTGCCGAGCACGCCGCACTCGACCTCGACGCCGTCGACGAACTCCTCGATCAGCACCTTGTCGTCGTGCTGCCGGGCGAGGGCGACCGCGGCGTCCAGCTCGGAGGCGTCGCGCACCTTCGAGATCCCGACCGACGAGCCGAGCCGCGCCGGCTTCACGAACACCGGGTACTCGAACGGGTGCCGGGCCGCGTCGCCCTCGCGGATCGTCACGCTCTTCGTCGTCGGGACCCCGCGCGCCTGGAGCACGGCCTTCATCAGGTCCTTGTCCATGTTGACCGCACTCGCCGCGACGCCGGCACCGACGTAGGGCACGTCCGCGAGCTCGAGCAGGCCCTGCACGGTCCCGTCCTCGCCGAAGGGCCCGTGGAGGATCGGGAGGACGACGTCGACGTCGGCCAGCGTGGCCGGCGCGCCGCCGCTCGTGGGCACCGGCAGCGTCTCGACGGCCGACGCCGCTCCGGTGCCGAGCTCCCAGCGCCCGTCGCGGCCGATCTCCACGGTCGCGGCCTCGTAGCGCTCCGGGTCGAGCGCCGCGAGCACCGATCGCCCGGACGTGATCGAGATCTCGTGCTCGGAAGACCGTCCGCCCATGAGCACGGCCACCCGCAGGCGCTTGCTCACCCGCCGAACTCGCCCACGACGATCGTGACCGTCGAGCCCTCGGGCGCGGCGCTGCCGCCGGCCGGCTCCTGGCGCAGCACGGACCCGTGCAGGTTGGGGTCGTCGGTCGGCTCGCGCTGGACCTCGACCACGAAGCCGGCCTCCTCGATCGTCGTGCGGGCGTCCTCCTCGGAGAGGCCGTCGACGTTCGGCACCTGCGACTCGGTCGGGCCGCGCGAGACGCTCAGCGTCACGGTCGTGTTGCGCGGGGCGGTCCCGCCGCCCGCCGGCTGCTGGTCGACGACGGTCCCGGCGGGAGCATCGTCGTCGACCTCCCGCCGCGCCACGCGGAACCCTGCCCCCTCGAGCACCGAGGCCGCGTCCTCGAACGGCTGGCCCGTCACCGACGGGATCGTCAGCGGCTCCGCGCCCTGCGAGACGTTGATCCGCACGCGCGTGCCGACCTCGACCACCTCGCCGGCGGCGGGCGACTGCGCGGTGACCGTGTTCTCCTGCTTGTCGGAGAAGATCGGGACGACGTTCGCCTCGAAGCCCGCGCGCGCGAGGGCTGCAACGGCGTCGTCGCGGGTCTGGCCGACGACGTCGGGCACCTCCGCGGTCGGCGGCCCGGTCGAGACGTAGATGTCGACCTGCGAGCCGGCGTCGACCTTCTCGCCGAACTCCGGGTCCTGGCGGAAGACGAACCCCTCCTCGGTCTCCTCGTTCGCCTCGCGGATCACGTTCGGCTCGAGCCCGGCGTCGATCACCAGCCCGACGGCCTGCGTCTCGCGGAGGTCGATTAGGTAGGGGACGCCGACGCCGCCCTCGCCGAGCTCGTCCTGCACCGCCTGGTAGACGAACCAGCCGGTCAGGCCGGCCGCGATCAGCAGCAGGAGCACGAGCAGCCACGGCCAGAACGGGCGGCCGCGCCGCGGCTCGTCGTACTCGTAGAGGACCTCCGTGGGCGGTCGCGGCGGCGCGACGACCGCGGTCGGGAGCGTCAGCTGCGAGCGCGAGAGGACCTGCGTCGCCGCCTCCTCCGTCTCGCGGCTGACCGCGAGGCCCTGCGCGACGCGCCCGAGGTCCTCGTCCATCGCCTCCGCGCTCGGGTAGCGCTCCTCGGGCGTCTTCCCGAGCGCGCGCAGCACGATCAGGTCGAGGTCCTCGGGGACGTCCGGGCGGTGCGCGGAGGGCGGCTCCGGCACGGCCGAGATGTGCTTCATCGCGATCTCCACCGGCGAGTCGCCGGAGAACGGGACCTTCCCGGTGAGGAGCTCGTAGAGCACGATCCCGACCGAGTAGAGGTCCGACGTCTGATCCACGGGCGCGCCCTTCGCCTGCTCGGGCGAGAGGTACTGCGCCGTGCCGATGATCGAGCCGACCTCGGTCATCTGCGACGTGCCGGCGCGCGCGATCCCGAAATCCGTCACCTTGACGCGGCCCTCGGCGTCGACGATCACGTTGTGCGGCTTGATGTCGCGGTGCACGATCCCGTTGCGGTGCGCGAAGCGCAGCGCGTCGAGGATCTTCCGCGTGTAGTCGATCGCGACGTTCACGGGCGCAGGCCCGCGTCCGACGATCAGCTCCTTGAGCGAGCGGCCGTCGAGGAACTCCATCGCGATGTAGTAGGTCCCCTCGGCCTCGCCCCGGTCGTAGATCGAGACGATGTTCGGATGCGAGAGGCCGGCCGCGTTCTTCGCCTCGCGGCGGAAGCGCTCGACGAACTGGTCGTCGTTCGCGTGGCGGTCGTTCAGGATCTTGATCGCAACGCGCCGGCCGAGCTCCTGGTCCTCGGCGAGGTAGACGTTCGCCATCCCTCCGGACCCGAGCTTGCGGATGATCCGGTAGCGCCCGTCGAAGAGCGTGTTGATCAACGTGTCCGAGACGGCCACTGTCGTCTACTCAGGTTACGGCCCTTGCAGGAGGGCCTGCATGACCTGTTTGGCTATCGGTGCGGCCGTGGAGCCGCCCGTTCCGGTCTGGTTCTCGAGCATGACCGCGATCGCGACGCGCGGGCCCGACGCGGGAGCGAAGGCGATGAACGCCGTCTGGTTTCGCCCTTCGCGGCCCGTCTCCGCCGTGCCGGTCTTCCCCGCGACCTCGATGCCGGGGATGATCGCCGCGGTGCCCGTGCCGCTCGAGACGGCCGCGACCATGGCGCTCGAGAGCGCTGCCGCGTTCGAGGCGCTCATCGTCCGGCCGAGCGCACGGCGCCTCGTGCGCGTGAGCACGTCGCCGTCGGGCTCGATCACGCGGTCGACGACGAACGGCTCCATCACGACGCCCCGGTTCGCGACGCCCGCCGCGACCATCGCCATCTGCATGGGCGTCACCTGGAGCTCGACCTGGCCGAACGCGAGCCGCCCCGGGTCGACCTGACTCTGGTCGGCCGGCTCGAAGAGCTTCCCGTTGCGGTAGAGGCCGCTCGCGCGGAGCTCGTCCGTCGGCAGCTCGACCGGCGGCAGCGCGTAGAAGCCGAAGTCCTTCATCTCCTGCACGATCGGCCCCGGGCCGAGGTCCTTGCCGATCTCGCAGAAGTACGAGTTGATCGAGTACTGGATCGCCTGGAAGAGCGTGACCGAGCCGAACGGCGACGTCGTGTCGTAGTTGTTCACGCGCCTGCCGTACTCGATGCAGTAGCCGGGGTCGTTCTTGCGCGTCTCCATCGTGTAGCGGCCGCTCTCGAGCGCCGCTGCGGCGGTGACGACCTTGAACGTCGAGCCGGGAACGAAGGCCCCCTGCGTCGCGCGGTTCAGCAGCGCCGACGGCTCGGCGCAGTCGGCCTGCGTGCGGAGGATCTCGTCGTAGCGCCCCTCGACGAGGTTCGGGTTATAGCTCGGGGTCGAGACCATCACGAGCACGCGGCCGGTTCGGGGATCGAGCGCGACGACGGCGCCGCAGCGGCGCCCGAGCGCGGCCAGGGCGACGCGCTGCGCGCGCGCGTTCAGCGTCAGCACGAGATCGTTGCCGACGACGTGGCGGCCGAGCAGCTTGTCGACCCGAGCGTCGAGGAGCGTGCTCAGGTTCGCGTTCGAGCCGGTCAGGTAGTCGTTCTGCGACTGCTCGAGGCCAGCACGCGAGCGCAGCTGCGTCGAGTAGCCGACGACGTGCGCCGCGAGCCGTCCGGTCGGGTAGCGGCGGAAGTAGAGCGTCTGGCCGTTCACGTCGCGCTCGCGGTTCCGCGCAAGCACCGTGCGCCCGTCCGACGCGTAGATCGTCCCGCGCTCGATCGTGAACTGCGCCACGCGCTGGATCGCGTTCTCGCGCCGGTCGGCGAGGCCCGGAGCGGCCCACGCCTGCCAGTACGTGGTGGCGACGATCAGCGCGCCGAGCAGCACGAGCGCGAAGACCGCGAGCCTGGAGATCGGGCCGTTCAATCGCGGGGCGCGAGCGCGCGGTTGGAGACGAGGAGGAGCCCGGCGAGGAGCACGAAGTTCGCGAGCAGGCTCGAGCCGCCGTAGCTGACGAAGGGGAGCGTGATCCCGGTCAGCGGGATCAGCCGGACGACACCGCCGACGATGATGAACGTCTGGAGCGCGAAGCCGAACGTGAGCCCCGCGGCGAGCAGCTTCGAGAACCCGTCCTGCGCGAGCATCGCGACCCGGAAGCCGCGCATCGCGAAGAGCATGTAGACGAGCAGCACCGCGGCGATCCCGACGAGCCCGAGCTCGTGGGCGAGCGCCGCGTAGATGAAGTCCGTGTTCAGGTCGGGGATCAGGTTCGTGCCGTCCGACGTCGTGAACGTGCCCTTGCCGAGCCCCGTGCCGCCGAACCCGCCGAACGCGATCGCGAAGAGCGACTGGACGAGCTGGTAGCCCTCGTCCTGCGCATGCGGCCACGGGTCGAGCCAGATCGTGACGCGGTCCTCGACGCGCGGGATGATCCGGTAGACGAACGCGGACCCCGCGAGGAACAGCGCCATCCCGCCCATGACGAAGACGAGGCGCGCGGTCGCGACGTAGAGCATGCCGAGGAAGATCCCGAAGTAGAGAAGCCCCGAGCCGAGGTCGTTGGTCTGCACGAGCACCGCCATGGCGCCGCCCCAGATCAGGAGCAGCGGGCCGAAGTCCTTGAGGCGTCCCTGCGCGAGCACCTCCCGCTTCTCGCGGAGGTAGCCCGCGAGGAAGACGATCAGCAGGATCTTCGCGAACTCGCCCGGCTGGAATTGGAGCGGGCCGATCTCGACCCAGAGCTGCGCGCCGCGGATCTCGCGACCGATCACCGGAAACGCCGGCAGCGCGAGCAGGACGAGCGCCCCGAAGCCGATCACGTACTTGTACGACTCGAGCCGCCGGTAGTCGCTGCGCAGCGCGACGAGCGCGGCCGAGAAGAGCGCCACCCCGAGCACGACCCAGAGCCCCTGGCGGAACGCGTCGTCGGGGTTGAGGCGGTAGATCTCGGTCAGGCCGATCGCGGTCAGGAAGCCGGCGAGCGGCAGCAGGTAGGGGTCGGCGTACGGGACCGTCAGGCGCGCGACGACGTGCGCGACGAGGTAGACGAGCAGGAAGAACGCCGCGTACGTGAGCGACTCCGGCGAGACGATCTCGGAGCGCGCGATGTACACGCTCGCGAAGCCGAGCCCGGTCAGCATCCCGACGACGAGCAGGTTCAGGAGCTCGCGGTTGCGCGCGCTCAGAGCCCTCACTGCGTCAGCCCCCAGAGCAGGACGAACGCGATCGCGATCAGGAGGGCGACCGCGAGCAGGAAGGACGCGAGCCGCCAGAGCAGGCGACGCCGGCGCCTCGGCGCGGCGACGGCCTGCTCCTGCTCGTACGCGGCCGCGAGCTCGTCGGCGCTGACCACCATCGTGTCGCCCGCGGGCGGGGGCACGACCGGGACCTCGTCGGCCTCGGTCAGCGTGTCCTCCTCGTCGGGATCTCCCGCGACCACGGCGGTCTCGTCCAACTCGGACCCGCCCTCCGCGGCGTCGTCGAGCTCGAACGCGACGACGGTGATGTTGTCCTCGCCGCCGCCCTTGTTCGCCGCCTTGATCAGCGCCTTGACGAGCGCCTGGAGGTCGCCGCGCTTCTCCTCGACGAGCGCGAGGATCTCGCGGTCGCCGACCATCGTCGTCAGGCCGTCGGAGCAGAGCAGGAAGAGGTCGCCGGCGCGTGGCTCGATCGGGAACACGTCCACGTCGACGTCGGGGTCGGTCCCGAGCGCGCGCGTGATCATCGAGCGCTGCGGGTGCTGCTCGGCCTCCTCCACGGACAGCTTCCCGCTTCGCATCAGCTCGCCGACGAGCGAGTGGTCCTCGGTGAGCTGCTCGAGCGACCCGTCGCGCACGAGGTACGCGCGCGAGTCGCCCACGTGGCCGATCAGCACGTTTCCGTCCTCGACCGACGCGACCGTGAGGGTCGTGCCCATCCCGGAGGCGCTCGGGTCCTCGAGCGAGCGCTGGTGGACGCGCCGGTTCGCCTCCTGGATCAGGCCCTCGACGTCGCCGGCGCCGTCCTTGACCGCCGCGGCGGCGAGCTTCGAAGCCACCTCGCCCGCCTGTGCGCCGCCCATGCCGTCGGCGACTGCGAAGAGCGGGGGCTCGAGCACGTACGAGTCCTCGTTGCGGCGCCGCCTGCGGCCCGGGTCGGTTGCCGCCGCCCAGTTGGCCAGCCTCACCGGTCGTACCTCAGGTCGGTCTCCCCCACCCGAACGACGTCGCCGGGCGCGAGCCGGCGCGGCCGCTCGAGCTGCGCGCCGTTGACGAAGGTGCCGTTGGTCGAGCCCCGGTCCTGCACCCAGACGCCGTCCCGCCTCGGCTCGAAGCGCGCGTGGCGCGCGGACGCGAACTCGTCCTGCTCGATCGGCACGTCGTTCTGGCCCCCGCGCCCGATCGTCAGCGGCGTCGAGTCGAGCTCGTACGTCGTGCCCGGCTCCAACGCCGGACTCTTGAGCACGGTGAGCTTCCCGGTCTGGATCGCGCTCGGTTGGGAAAGCCCGGCCGCCTCAGCTTCGCCCGGCCGGAGGATGAAGCTCTCCTGCGGGAGCCGTACGTCCTTGCTCGCGGTGCGCACGATGCGCCAGATGAAGAGGTAGAGCAGGACGAGGAAGAGGACCTTCAGGATCACGAGCGCCTCGTCGACGGCGATCGACTCGCCGAGCGGCGGGGTCACTCCGTCTCCCGGTCGAAGACGAGGTCGGTGGAGCCGATCGTGACGGTGTCGCCCGGATCAAGCTTCGCGCGCTTCGCGCGGCGGCCGTTGACCTCGATTCCGTTCGTCGAGTCCAGGTCGACGATCCAGTAGGACGTCCCCTCCTGCCGGAGCTCCGCGTGGCGGCGCGAGACGTTCGGGTCGTTCAGCTGGAGGTCGCAGTCCTTCGAGCGGCCGATCACGGTGCGCCGCTTGCGAACGGCGTGGCGCGCGCCGTCGACGTCGAGGTAGGCGACCTCGCGCTCGAGCCCGAGCTCCACCGCGGAGGCGGCCTGCGTCTCGACCGGCGCCGAGGGCTTGTAGATCATCGTCGCGCCTGCCTCGACGTCGCCGGGGAGCTCCTCCTCGAGCGCGCGGCCGCGTTCCGGCTGCGTCATGCGGACGGCGATTCCGAACTCGCCGATCTCGAGGTCCTCGTCGCTCTCGATCTTCACGCGCGGGGAGGTGAGCAGCGCGTACGACTCGCGGCGCGCGTGCTCGCCGAGGTACTCCTGGAGCTCCGCGACGAGCGACGGTTCGTACCCCTCGAACTGCGCGCGGTCCTGCGCCGAGAGGAAGATGGTGTACTCGTTCGGGACGTAGACGCGCGAGACGGAGACCTGGCGGTGGTCGTCCATCTCCTTCGCGAGCTTGCGCGCGAGCTCGACCGGCTGCACGCTCGTGCGGAAGGCGCGGCCGAAGACGCCCTCGACGAGGGCCTCGATCTTCTGCTCGATGGCGCGGAGAACCATGACGGACGGGTTTCCCCGCCCGCCGATTCTAAGTCGCGGTCCTGAGAGCGAGCGCGGTTGCCGCCGCCCACACGGCGGCGATCACGGGCAGGGCGGCCAGCTCGCCGTTCGGCAGCAGGAGCGCGGCGAGAAGGGCGGCGCCCCAGAACGACGCTCTCCACGCGCTGCTGACGAGCGTGAGGGTCGCGGCAGCGGCCGCGAGCGCGGCGGCGGCGAGCGAGGCCTGCGCAGGGATCGCGCCGGCGACGGCGCGGGCCGCCTCGAGCGCGCTCTCCTCGCGGGCGACGTCGAGCGGCCCCAGTCCGTGCAGGGCGAGCACGGCCGTCGCCGCGAGCGTCCCCCGGCGCACGGGCTGCGGCGCGAGGAACGCGAGCGCGAGCCACGCCGGCGCGAGCGCGGCGTACCCGAGGCCGAGCCCGAGCGAGAGGTTCCCGAGCGGGAACGCTGCGACCGCGAGCGCCGCGGCGAGGCCGAGGCGCGGCCGCACGAAGCCGATCGCAGACGCGAGCGCGACGAAGAGCGGGACGAGCCAGGCCGGCCAGAAGGGCAGCAGCGTCGCCGCGATCCCGGCGGCGACCCCGGCGGTGGCGGCGCGCGGCCAGCGCCCGAGGAACAGGCTGGTACTCGGGATCGAAGCGGCCCGCCGTCTCGGTCTCGTCTCCCGGAGCAGGTCGGCGAGCCGCGCCGCCGTCGGGCGTTTGCGGGGGTCGTGCGCGAGCGCCCGGTCGACCGCCTCGAGCAGGCCGGCGGGGAGGTCGGGCCGGACCGAGCGGAGCGGCGGCGCCCCGGCCTCGATCGCGCGTCCGGTCTCGAGGAGCGAGGGCTGCCAGAACGGGTGGCGGCCGGCAAGCGCCTCCCAGAGCATCACGCCCACGGCCCAGACGTCTGCGGCGGCGGTGCCGGGCTCGCCGGCGAGCCGCTCGGGGGAGATGTACGCGAGCGTCCCCGGCACGTCGCCGACGGCGGTCAGCGTCTCCGCCTCCGCGAACGCGGCGAGCCCGAAGTCGAGCAGCTTGACTGCGCCGTCCGCGACGAGCACGTTCGCCGGCTTGACGTCGCGGTGCACGACGCCGCGCTGGTGCGCGTGCGCGATCCCCTCGAGCAGCTGCGCGCACGTCTCCACGGCCTCCGCGTCCGTGAGCTCCTTCGCGCGGAGCGCCTCGCGCAACGTGCGCCCCGGGGCGTACTCGTACGCGATGTAGACGTGGCCGCCGTCGCGTCCGAACGCGTACGCGCGCAGACAGGTCGGGTGGCGCAGGCGCGCGGCGGCCTCGGCCTCGCGCTCCGCCCGCGCGCCGGCCTTGCCCTCGCGCGGGACGACCTTCAGCGCGACGTCGAGCCCGGTGCGCTCGTCGCGGGCGAGCCAGACGGAGCCGGAGCTGCCGCTTCCGAGCGGCCGCAGGGGCCGGTAGCGGCCGAGCGCGAGCTCGGGCGCAGGGCTGGAGGCAAGCGCGTTTGCCACGGTTCGGAGGGGTTAGCCGAGCCGAGCCGAAGTCCTGCGCGGGTTAGAGTCACCCACGCTCATGCGCGAGCGCGACGACGACATCATCGAGTTCGACTTCTTCGACGACGAGCCGGAGACCGAGCAAGCGACGCAGCGTCGGCCCGCGCTGCGCCCGCGCCCCGGCGGGCGGCGCACCGGCGGCCCGCCGCGCAGGCCGACCTTTCGCGGCCCGGACGGCGTCACGCCGCTCCTGCGCCTCGTCCTGCTGATCGCGCTCGCGATCTTCGTCGTGATCGTGCTCGTGTTCTGGATCCAGAGCTGCCGCAGCGACAGCCGGACGAACGCGTACCGCAACTACATGCAGGACGTGACCGCCGTCGCGACGGCCTCGCGCGCGATCGGCAACGACCTGAACAACCAGCTGACGACGCCCGGCATCAACCGCCAGGACCTGATCCGCTCGATCGAAGGGCTGACCGGTCGCCAGGAGCAGGTCGTGCGGAACGCGCAGGAGCTCGACCCGCCCGGCCCGCTCCGCGACGAGAACGACGCGGTGGTCGAGGCGCTCCAGTTCCGCGTCAGCGGCCTGAGCGGGCTGGCCGCCGCGCTCCGCAACCCGCCTGCCGAAGCCGCGCGGGCCGGGATCGTCTTGTCCGCACAGGCCGAGCGGTTCGTGGCGAGCGACGTGATCTGGGACGATCTCTTCGCCGAGCCGTCGAAGGCCGAGCTGGAGGCTCAGGGGATCAGCGGCGTCGCGGTCCCCGACTCGAACTTCGTGATCACCGCGGACCTCGCCAGCCAGCGCTCGATGGTCGCGCTCTTCACGCGGCTCCAGGGCGCGGCCGAGGGCGGCGAGCCCACCGGGCTCCACGGCACGGGCATCGTCTCGACCGTCGTGCTCCCCGCGGGCGAGGAGCTCGCCACCGGCCAGGAGACGATCGTCGAGGCGACGGGCGACCTCGCCTTCCGCGTCACGATCGAGAACAGCGGCGACTCCCAGGAGGTCGGGATCAACGTGACGCTGACGATCCAGCGCACGCCCGAGCCGATCACGCAGACCAAGACGATCCAGCTGATCAACTCCGGGGAGACGCGGACGGTCGACTTCGAGGATCTCGGGCAGCCGCCGTTCGGACCGACGACCACGGTGCAGATCGACGTCGAGCCCGTCCCCGGTGAGGCCAACACGGGCAACAACACGCGGGAGTACCCCGTGGTCTTCTCCCTGCCTCGCTAGAGGCTTTGATGCGAAACGGCGCGGGCTCCGGAGCCGCCTCAGACGCCCTGGCTTGGTCTGAGACGCCTCCAAACCGCGCGAGTTCCCCATCAAGCCTCTAGCCTAGGCGGCGATGGACCTCTCCAGCTCGACGGCGGCCTGGATCGCCCTGGGCTCCGCCCTCGTCGCGCTCCTCGCGCTCGCGCTGGCGCTCGTTGCCTGGTTCCGCGTCGGTCGGATCCGCTCCGCGCAGCTCGTGCTGCTCGGCGGCGGCAAGTCCGACCTGGTCGACTTCGCCGTCTCGCTCCAGGGTCGGATCGACGACCTCCACCGCGCGGTCGACGAGGTCGCGAGCGCGCTCTCACGGGTCGACCGTAGGATCGACGACTCGCTCTCGAAGACCTCGATCCTGCGCTACGACGCGTACTCGGACAAGGCCGGCCAGTCGTCGGCCACGTTCGCGCTCCTGAACGCCTCGCGCACCGGCGTCGTCGTCAGCGCGATCCAGGGGCGGGACTACGCGCGGATCTACATGAAGGAGCTCGACCGCGGGCGGCCGTCGGTCGCCCTCTCGCCCGAGGAGCTCGAGGCCGTCGAGCGGGCGATGGCGCACTGAAGCGCGCGCTCGTCGTCGCACTGCTCGCCGCGCTCGCCGCGGCGACCGCCTACCTCTTCGTCTGGGTCCCGGATGACCCGCTGCCGCGGGGCGCCGACGCGGTCGTCGTGCTCTCGGGCGGGCGGGAGCACCGGCTCGCCGAGGGGCGGAGGCTGGTCGCCGAGGGCGTGGCGGACACGCTCGTCATCTCTGACGGCCGCGCGCCCGGGTGGGTCGAGGCGAACGCCCTCTGCCGTGCGCGCGCCGTCTGCTTCCGGCCCGACCCGTACAGCACCCAGGGCGAGGCCCGTTGGATCGCGGACGAGGCCGAGCTGCGGGACTGGGACTCCGTCGTCGTCGTCACGTCGACGTACCACGTCCGCCGCGCGCGGATGATCGTCGAGCGCTGCTACGACGGCGAGCTCGCGGTCGTCGGAGCCGATCCACCCCTCGAGAACCGCCTGATCGGGATCGCCTGGGAGTGGCCGAAGGCGGTCTACTACCTGGCCGTGAATCGGGCTTGCTAGCCCGGCCGAGCAGCTACATTTCCGCCGTATGCAGCACGTCCTCGTGTTGAACGCGAGCTACGAACCGCTGAACGTGACCACGCTCAGGCGCGCCCACGTGCTCGTGTTCAAGGGGAAGGCGGAGGTGATCGAAGAGCTGGATCGACCACTTCGCTCGGCCACGGGCAGGTTCCAGTGGCCACACGTGATCCGGCTCGTGCAGTACGTCCGCGTCCCGCGGGCGATCCAGCGCAAGATCTCCCGCCGCGCGCTCTTCGCGCGTGATGGCTGGCGCTGCGTCTACTGCGGCACCTCGAGCGGCCGGCTGACGCTCGACCACGTGGTGCCGCGCTCCCGCGGCGGCGACTCGATCTGGGAGAACGTCGTCACCGCCTGCTCCACGTGCAACCACAAGAAGGGCAACAAGCTCGTCCACGAGGTGCACATGCAGCTCCGCGTGCCGCCGCGCGCGCCTACGCCCGTGCTCTTCATCCAGCTCGCCGCGCCGAAGATCCCCGAGCGCTGGCGGCCCTACCTGCCCGAGATCGCCACCGCCGCGGCGTAGGGCCGCGCGGCCGCGGCCCGAAGCGACTCCCCGTCGACGAGCTCGACGAAGGCTGGCCCGGCCCGGAACAGCGTGCTCCGGACCGCGTCGCCGCGGTCCCAGCCCAACACCGGCTCGAACCCGAGCCGCTCCCAGGCGGCGCGGACGCCGTCGTGGTCGGAGGCGACGTGGACGTAGCGGGGGACGTCGGGCTCGTGCGCGATGCTTCGCATATTACCTAAAAACTGGCATACTATTCCAGATGCCGACCGCAGCCGTCCTCGGTGCCTCCGGGTACACGGGTCAGGAGACGCTCGACCGGGTGCTCGCGCACCCGGAGCTCGAGCTCGTCGCCCTCGGCTCCGACTCGCTCGCGGGGCGAGGTGCCGCGGCGCTCGACGTCCGGCTGAACGGGAACCTGCCGCCCTTCGTCCCGAACGCGGAGGCGCTCGCGGCGGGCGCCGAGGTCGTCTTCGCCTGCCTGGGCCACGAGGAGGCGGCGGCGCTCGAGCCGCCGGCGGGTGCCGTCGTCGTCGACCTCTCCGGTGCGCACCGGCTCGACGACCCCGCGCTCTACGCCGCCTGGTACGGCTTCGAGCATCCGCGCCCGGAGACGCTCGGGGACTGGAGCTACGCCCTCCCCGAGCTCGCCCCGCCGGTCGGCCCGCTGATCGCGAACCCCGGCTGCTACGCGACCGCGGCCCTGCTCGCGCTCGGGCCCGTCGCCGACCTGCTCGACCCCGACGGCGTCGTCATCGACGCCAAGTCGGGCGTGTCCGGTGCGGGTCGGTCGCTGCAGGGCTCGTCGCATGCAGGCTTCGTGCTCGAGAACGTCTCTCCCTACCGGGTCGGCTCGCACCAGCACGCGCCCGAGATCGCGCAGGTGCTGGGCTTCCCGGTCTGCTTCGTGCCGCACCTCCTCCCGGTGCGGCGCGGGCTCCTCGTCACCTGCTACGCGCGGGCGGACGCCGACGCCGTGCGCGGGCGGCTCGACGAGGCGTACACGGGCTCCGACGTCGTCCGCATCCTCCCGGACGACGTCGCGCCCGAGCTCGCCCGTGTGCAGTCCACCGACGCGGCCGAGATCGCGGTCTTCTCGGACCGCGCGACCGGCACCGCGGTCGTCGTCTGCGCGCTCGACAACCTCGGCAAGGGCGCCGCCGGCCAGGCGGTGCAGAACGCGAACCTCGCGCTCGGTCTCGGGGAGACCGCCGGCCTGCGCCTGAACGGAGTGCTCGTTTGAGCGTCACTGCCGCACGCGGGTTTGTGGCCGCGGGCGTCCACTGCGGGATCCGCCGCACCCAGCGCGACCTCGCGGTCGTCCGCTCCACGGCGCCCGCGACCGGGGCGGGCATGTTCACGGTCAACCGGATGCAGGCCGCGCCGGTGCTGCTCTCGAAGCGGCACCTCGAGCTCGCGGAGCCGCAGGCCGTCGTCGTCAACTCGGGGAACGCGAACGCGGCGACCGGTGCGAACGGCGACGTCGTGGCCCGCGCCACGGCGCAGCGGGCGGCCGCGCTCCTCCGCCTCCGCCCCGACGAGGTGCTCGTGCTCTCGACCGGCGTGATCGGGGTCCCGCTCCCGCTCGGGCCCGTCCTCGACGGCCTCGCGGACGCGGTCGGGTCGCTCCACGCCGAGGGAGGCGGGCTCGCGGCCGACGCGATCCTGACCACGGACACCTGCACGAAGGAGTCGGTCGCGCGGCGGGACGGCTTCGCGGTCGGCGGGATGGCGAAGGGCTCGGGGATGATCCACCCCAACCTCGCGACGATGCTCGCGGTCGTCACGACGGACTACCCGCTCGAGGCCGGCGAGGCGATCGAGTTCCTGCGCCCCGCGGTCGAGCGCAGCTTCAACGCGATCTCGGTCGACGGCGAGTGCTCCACGAACGACGCGGTCGTTCTGCTCGCGAACGGTGCGTCGGGTGCGGCGCGCGACGACGACGCGTTCGCGGCGGCGCTCGACGCGGTGTGCGCCGAGCTTGCGGCGCAGATCGTCGCGGACGGCGAGGGCGCGACGGTCGTCGCGGAGATCGGCGTGACCGGCGCCGCGTCCACCGACGAGGCGAAGGCGATCGCGCGCCGGATCGCGACCTCTCCGCTCGTCAAGACCGCGCTGCACGGCCGCGACGCGAACTGGGGCCGCGTGCTCGCCGCTGCCGGCTCGGCGCCGCACAACGGCGGCTACGCGCACCTCGATCCCGCGCTCGTCACGCTCGACTTCGACGGCGTCCGCGTGCTCGAGCTGGGAGCGCCGCAAGGCGTCGAGCCCGAGCTCGCGGGTGAGAGCGTCACGATCGCGCTCGACCTCGGCCTCGGCGACGGCGCCGCGAGCTACCTGACGAGCGACCTGTCCGCCGACTACGTCCGCATCAACGCGGACTACCGCTCTTGAGAGTGGTTGTCAAGGTCGGGGGAGCCGTCGGGGCGGAAGCCGCCGCGACGATCCTCGCGCTCGCCGCGGCGGACGAGGTCTGCGTCGTGCACGGCGCGGGTCCGCAGATCTCGCGCGAGCTGACGCGGCTCGGGCTGCCGGTGCGCTTCGTCGGCGGCCGGCGCGTGACGAGTGTGCGTGCGCTCGAGGTCGTGCGTCGCTCGCTCAGCGACGTGAACGCCGCGCTCTGCGCGGCGATCGGCCCGCGCGCGGTCGCGCTGCTCGGCGACGAGATCGGCCTCCGCGCCGAGCGCGTCCACGAGCTCGGCCACGTCGGCGATCCCCTCCCGTCGCGACCTCCCGCGGTCGAGAACGCGCTCACTCGCGGGCTGATCCCGGTCGTCGCCCCGATCGCCGCAGGTCCTCTGAACGTGAACGCGGACGAGGCCGCCGCCGCGCTCGCGGTCGGGCTCGGCGCCGGCCGGATCCTGTTCGTGACCGACGTCCCGGGCGTGCTGCTCGACGGCGCGGTCGCGCCGACGCTCGTGGCGAGCGATGCGGTCCGGATGCTCGACGCGGGCGAGCTCGAGGGCGGGATCGTCCCGAAGCTCCGCGCCGCGGTCACGGCGGCGCGCCTCGGCGTCCGAGCCGACATCGGCGAGACGGCGGTGGTCGCGTGAGCGTCGTCGCACAGGGCGCCGTGCTCCCGACCTACGCTCGGCAGGACGTCGTGCTCGTGTCGGGTGAGGGCGCGTGGGTGACCGACTCGGAGGGCGAGCGCTACCTCGACTTCCTCGCCGGGATCGCGGTCGTCGGCCTCGGTCACGGCCACGAGGCGCCGCTCGCCGCCGCGCACGCGCAGCTCGACCGGCTCTGGCACGTCTCGAACCTCTACTGGACCGAGCCGATGGCGATGCTCGCCGAGCGCCTCTCGGCGCGCTTCGGCGGTGCGCAGGCGTTCTTCTGCAACTCGGGAGCGGAGTCGATCGAGGCCGCGCTCAAGTACGCGCGCAAGGCGACGGGCAGGCCGGGCGTCGTCGCGCTCGAGGGCTCGTTCCACGGTCGTACGCTCGGCGCGCTGTCGGTCACGGGCCAGCCGGCCAAGCGCGCCGCGTTCGAGCCGCTCGTCCCCGGCGTCGTGTTCGCCGAGCCGAACGACGTCGTCTCCCTGCGCGCCGCGGTCAACGGTGGAACGGGCTGCATCCTGCTCGAGCCCGTGCTCGGCGAGGGCGGCATCCGCGCGCTCGAGGCCGCGTTCGTCGCGGAGGCGCGGGCGCTCGCCGACGAGCACGGCGCGCTGCTCGTCTTCGACGAGGTGCAGACCGGCGTCGGGCGCACGGGGACGTTCTTCGCGTTCGAGCAGCTCGACGTCGCGCCGGACGCGCTCACGCTCGCGAAGGGGCTCGCGAACGGGTTGCCGATCGGCTGCCTGCTCGTCGCGGACGACGCGGCGGACGCGTTCGAGCCGGGCGACCACGCCAGCACGTTCGGCGGCAACCCAGTGGCGTGCGCGGCGGCCGTGGCGGTCTGCGACGCGGTCACCGACGAGCTGCTGGCGACCGTGCGCGCGCACGGAGAGACGGTCGCGCGGCGGCTGCCGGGCGTGCGCGGCCGCGGCCTCCTGCTCGCGGTGGAGATCGGCCGGCCGGCGGGCGACGTCGTGGCCGACTGCCTCGAGCGCGGCCTGCTCGTCGGGACGGCGGGCGAGACCGCGCTTCGCCTGACGCCGCCGCTGACGATCACCGCGGACGAGCTCGAGCGCGGCCTGAGCATCCTCGAGAAGGTTCTGTGAGCAAGTTCGACCGTCAGGGCGCGATCCTGCGCCTCGTCAAGGAGCGCAAGCTCGGCACGCAGGCCGAGGTGGCCGAGGCCCTGCGCGAGCAGGGGCTCGAGGCCGTGCAGACGACGGTCTCGCGCGACATCGCGCAGCTCGGGCTCGTGAAGGTGCGCGACGACGAGGGCCGACTGGTCTACGCCCTCCCCGGCGCCGCCGATCTCGCGCGGCTGAGCGAGCTGACCGCCGCGCTGCGGCGCTTCGCGATCGGGATGACCCCGACCGGCAACCTGCTCGTGATCACGACGCCCCCGGGCCACGCGAACGCGCTCGCGCGCGTGCTCGACGCGACGGCGCTCGGCGACGTCGCGGGCACGGTCGCGGGCGACGACACGATCTTCGTCGCGGCCCGGGAGGGCCTGAGCGGCGCGGACCTCGCCGAGCAGCTTCGCCACCACCTGGAAGGAGAGACATGACCCGCACCGCGGTGCTCGCCTACTCGGGCGGGCTCGACACGAGCTGCGCGATCGCGTGGCTGAAGGAGGACTACGGCTTCGACGAGGTCGTCGCCGTGCTCGTCGACGTCGGCCAGGACGCCGACTTCGAGCCCGCGATCGCGCGGGGTTACGCGGCGGGCGCGAGCGACGTCGTCCTCGTCGACCGCAAGGCCGACTTCGCGGCGGAGCAGGTGGCGAAGGCGCTGCTCGCGAACGCGCTCTACGAGGGGCGTTACCCGCTCGTCTCCGCGCTCTCGCGCCCGGTGATCGCCGAGGCGGTCGCGGAGATCGCGCTCGAGCTCGACGCCGAGGCGGTCGTCCACGGCTGCACGGGCAAGGGCAACGACCAGCTCCGCTTCGAGCTCGCGTTCAAGGCGAAGTACCCCGGCGTGCGCGTGATCGCGCCGCTCCGCGACAAGGTCTGGACGCGCGACGAGGAGATCGCGTACGCCGAGGCGCGCGGGATCCCCGTCGAGGCGAAGGCCGAGAAGCCGTACTCGATCGACGACAACCTCTTCGGCCGCGCGATCGAGGCGGGGATCCTCGAGGACGCGTGGGTCGCGCCCCCGGAGGACGCCTTCCTGCTCACGTCGTCGCCCGCGTCGGCACCGGCGCCGGTCGACGTCGTCGTCGGCTTCGAGCAGGGGCTGCCGGTCTCGCTGGACGGAGAGGAGCTCGAGCTGCACGAGCTGATCGCGTCGCTCAACCCGCGCGCGGGCGCGTACGGGATCGGGCGGATCGACATGATCGAGAACCGTGCGGTGGGGATCAAGAGCCGCGAGCTCTACGAGGCGCCCGCCGCGATCGCGCTGATCGTCGCGCACCAGGCGCTCGAGGACCTCGTGCTGACGAAGGCTGAGGCGATCGCGAAGCGCGAGCTCGAGCCGAAGTGGGCGAAGCTGCTCTACGACGGGCTCTGGTTCAGCCCGCTGCGCTCGGCGTACGACGCGTTCTTCGCCGCGACGCAGGAGCTCGTCACGGGGGAGGTGCG
Organism: Thermoleophilia bacterium; assembly: GCA_025929895.1. Lineage (GTDB taxonomy): Bacteria > Actinomycetota > Thermoleophilia > Gaiellales > Gaiellaceae > JACCTU01. The sequence goes on along the minus strand of JAICPI010000021.1, from coordinate 7,904 downwards.
CCTGTCGCTCCAGCCCGGGGCCGCAGTCGTGACGGGGCGCCGGTCCGAGCACGCGCTCTACGCGGAGCAGCTCGCCTCGTACGGCACCGGCGAGACCTTCCCGCACGACGCGGCCGAGGGGTTCATCCGGCTCGCGGCGCTCGAGGTCGAGCTCGCGGCGGCACGCGAGCGGAGGCTCACCCCGGCATGACCCTCTGGTCGGGCCGGGTCACGCACGGGCTCGCGCGGGAGGTCGAGGAGCTCCTGCGTGCAGACGACGCCGAGCTCTTCTACTACGACGTGGAGGGAACGCGCGTGCACGCTCGTCGCCTGGCGCAGGCGGGTGTGCTCACCGGCGAAGAGCTGCGCGAGCTCGAGCGGCTGCTCGACGGGCTCTCCTGGGAACCGGGCGACGAGGACGTCCACACGCTGATCGAGCGGCAGCTCGGCGAGGTCGGGCGGAAGGTCCACGCCGGACGCTCGAGGAACGACCAGGTCGCGACGGCGTTCCGGCTGTACGTCGCGGACGCGGCAGCGGAGGCGATCGAGGCGGTGGTGCGCTTCGCGCGGACCGTGCTCGACCGTGCCGAGGAGGAGGCAGACACGCCGATGCCGGGCTACACGCACCTCCAGCGCGCGCAGCCCGTGACCGTCGGCCACCACCTGCTCGCGTGGGTCGAGATGCTCGACCGCGACCTGGCGCGCTTCCGGTTCGCCCGCGAGCACGCTGGGCCCTCGCCCCTCGGCGCCGGGGCGCTCGCGGGCTCCACGCTGGCGTTGCCGCCGCCGCCCGGCGGGACGATGCGGAACTCGCTCGACGCCGTCGCCGATCGCGACTTCGCGCTCGACTACCTGTATGCGTGCGCGGTGCTCGCGTCGCACCTGTCGCGTATCGGCGAGGAGCTCGTGCTCTGGGCCTCCAGCGAGTTCGCGTTCGTGCGCCTGCCGGAACGCGCCGCCACAGGCTCGTCCGCGATGCCGCAGAAGCTGAACCCCGACGTCGCCGAGCTCGTGCGCGGCAAGGCGGGTCCGGCGCTCGGACGCCTCACCGGCCTGCTCGCCACGCTGAAGGGCCTCCCGCTCGCGTACAACCGCGACCTTCAGGAGGACAAGCCGCCGGTCTTCGCGGCGCGGCGGGACGCGCGGCTGAGCCTCGAAGCGCTCTCGGTCCTCGTCGGCGAGCTCGCGTTCGACCGCGGCCGACTCGCCGCGGCGTGTGCCGATCCGCTGCTCCTGGCCACCGACGCGGCCGAGCAGCTCGTGCGCGAGGGCGTCCCGTTCCGCGAGGCCCACGAGCGGATCGCCGAGCAGGTTCGCAGCGGAACGTTCGAGGCTCCGGCGTCGCTGCACGCACGGCCGTCGCCCGGGCCAGGCGGCGTGCACGAGGCGCTCGCCGAGGCGCGCCGCCGCTTCGCGCGGTAGAGCCCGGGCGCTTGTCGGGCCGGACGAGCCGCTGTTACATCTGAGCGATGGCTGCGCTCAGCGACGCGCTGTTCCGTCGTCGGCCGATCGTCGACCGAGCCGTGGTGCGGGCCAGGCGACTCGCGAACCGGCTCGGCTGGCCGCGGATCGCGGCCGGCGTCCTCAGCTCGGCGGTCCTGGTCGTCGTCGGCGTCGCGGACGGCGGCGTGTTCCCACGGACGTGGCGGCTGGGCGCGTCCGCGCTGTTCGCCGTGGCCGCCGCGGCGCTGCTCGCGCGGGCCCGGGTCGCGGTCGCGCGGCTGGACATCGCCGCCGTCATCGCGCTCGGGGCATTCGCCCTCTGGATCGGGCTCTCGGCGCTCTGGGGCGGGAACGTGTCGCAAGCAGAGCGAGCGCTTCTGTACGTCGCTGCGATGCTCGCGCCGCTCGTTCTCGCCGAGCGCCGAGCGGTGCCTCATCTGCTCGGCGGCGCGCTCGCGGGCATCACGCTCGTCACTGCGTACGGACTGGGCGTGTACCTCTTCACGTCTCCGCCGCCCGACCGGTTCCAGGGGTCGCTTCTCTATCAGCCGCTCGGGTACGCGAACGCGCTCGGGATCTTCGTCGCGATCGGCCTGCTGCTCGCGATCGGGCTTGCGTCAGCGGCGCGAGGTCGTGCGGCCCGCGCTGCGTGGCTAGCCCCGTGCCTCGTCCTCGTACCGGCGCTCCTCATGACCTCGAGCCGCGGCGCCTGGGCCTCGTTCGTCGTCGGGCTGGCCGCACTCGCGCTCCTTCGCGGCGACCGCGCGCACGCACGGACGGTCGCGCTCGTCGCGGCCGTCGCGCTCGGCGTCGCGGCGGCCGTCGTCGGGGTCACGCGCGGCGGAGCCGAGTTTCTGACCGAGAGCCGCATCCCGTACTGGGAGGTCGCGTGGGCGGACTATCGCGATCACCCGCTCCTCGGATCCGGTGCGGGGACGTTCGGGGACTACTGGCTGAGCCACGGTGCCGGCCCAGGCTTCACGCGCACGGCCCACAGCCTCTACCTCCACTCGCTGGCCGAGCTCGGCCCGCTCGGCCTCCTGCTCTCCATCGGCGCGGTCGCGGTGCCGCTCGCCGCACTCCGCCGGCGCCGCGACCCGGTTGTCGCGGCTGCCGTGGCGCCGTACATCGCCTACGTCGTCCACGCCGGGATCGACTGGGACTGGGAGATGCCCGCCGTCACGCTCGCAGGCCTCTTCTGTGGCGCGGCAGTTCTCGTCGCCACCCGGCCCCCCGGCGTGCGTGCGCTGACGAAGCGCGCGCGGCTGGCCCTGGCCACGGCTTCCCTGTTGTTCGCGGCGCTCGCTCTCGTCTTCGTCCGGACCGAAGGAAGCCTGCCGTTCGGTTAGTTGAAATCGTTTCGAGAGCGGCCTATATTCGGGCGGAAGCCGGCTGAGGGAGAGAATGGCGCGGCGCGATGCTTTTCGGTACGGGCGGATCACGGCGGGCGTTCTCGTGTGCTTCGCCGCCGGCCTGCTCTCCAGCATCGGCCTCGCGCTGAGTAGCGGCAACGCCGCATCGGCGGCCTACTACTACTACTGCCCGGGCGGATCGGCCGGCTCGAACTACGGCTACTGCCCGCCGACCACGACCACGACGACGCAGGCGAACGCCGCGCCGAACTACACGCCGCCCGCCAATCAGACGAGCGACGAGGGCGAGACGAAGAGCTTCAACCTCGGCTCGTTCACGGATGCGAACGGAAACGGCCCGTGGGAGATCAGGGTGACCTGGGGAGACGGCTCGCCGCCGGAGACCTTCGTGGTCGCGTCGCAGGGGACGATCCCGACGAGAACGCACACCTATGCCGAGGACGGGACGTACACGGTCACGGTCCGCGTGGAGGACGCCGCCGGCGCCTCCGATGCCGGAGCGTTCCAGGTCGTGGTCGGCAACCTCCCGCCGGCCTGCGGACCGATCGTCGCGCCGCTCGCTCCCGTCCCCGTCAACACACTCGTGACCGCCACGGCGCCGTTCAGCGATCCGGGGGTCGAGGACACGCACACCGCGTCGATGGCGTGGGGCGACGGAACGAGCTCGTCCGCGACCGTCGCCGAGGCGAACGGCTCGGGCGCGGCGACGGCAACGCACACCTACACTTCGCCGGGCGTCTACACGCTCACGCTCACCGTGACCGACGACGAAGGCGCGTCCGGGTCGTGCACGTTCCAGTACGTCGTCGTCTTCGATCCTTCGGCGGGCTTCGTGACCGGCGGCGGCTGGATCGACTCCCCGCCGGGCTCGTACACGCCGGATCCCACGGCTGCCGGCAAGGCGTCCTTCGGCTTCGTCTCGAAGTACAAGAAGGGCGCCACGGTTCCAGACGGAAACACGGAGTTCCAGTTCAAGGCCGGCGACCTCAACTTCAAGAGCACGAGCTACGAGTGGCTGGTGATCGCCGGCGCGAAGGCGATGTACAAGGGGTCGGGCACGATCAACGGCGCCGGCGACTACGCGTTCATGCTGAGCGCCGTCGACGGGCAGAAGCCGGGCGGCGGCGGGGCGGACAAGTTCCGGATCAGGATCTGGGACAAGGCGACGAACGTCGTGATCTACGACAACAACAGCGGCTCGGCGGACGACGCCACCCCGACCACGCTCCTGGGCGGCGGCAGCATCAGCATCCACGCCTAGTCCCGCTCGACCGGGAGGCCGAGGGCCTCCCACTGGCTCCACGAGCCCGGGTAGAGCCGCGCGCTGCGGCCCGCGAGCCAGAGTCGGTGCACCGTCACGGACGACGTCACGCCCGAGCCGCAGTACGCGGCCACCTCGCCGTCGGGCAGCGCCGGCAGCGGCTCGTTCCACGGTGCGTTCCGGGCGCCCGGGATGCGGCCCGGGACCTTGTCGATCGGGTTCTCCTCGCCGCGCCAGCGCGACGGGATGCGCGCGTCGACGACCACGAGGTCGTCCCGCTCGAGGATCTCGTCCGCGCCGACCGTGTCGCCGCTCTGCTCGCGGGGAACGAAGAGCGCGGGCTCGATCTCCTCGTCGCCCGCACGCAGCGCGCCGCCCCAGCTGTCGATCCCGTCGAGCAGCACCGCGCACTCGTCGTGGCCGAAGTGACGCAGGAGCCACCAGAGGCGCTCGGCGCCGCCCATGTTCCCGTAGGCCACGACGAGCACGCCTTCCTCGATCCCGGCCCGCGAGGCTGCGGCCGCGAACCCGCGCGCGCTCGGCAGCGGGTGGCGCCCAGCGCCCTTCACCGAGAGGTCGGAGAGGTCGTCGTCGACCGAGAGGAAGGACGCGCCGGGGACGTGCCCGGCGCGGTAGAGCTCGCGCCCACGCGCAGGTTCGGTCAGCTCCCAGCGGCAGTCGACGAACTGGACGCGCATCGACCCGAGCGTAGACGCGCGTGACGGGATCGGCGCCCGGCGGCGTAGACGTGCCAAACCACTCCGGGAGGAAACTCGATGAGATACCTACGCTTCGCCGCCGTCGCCGCGCTCGCGCTGGCCGTGTCCGCCCTCGCCGGCGTCGGCCGGCCGGAGGCCGCGCGCGGCCAGGAGGCCGACGGGCCGAGCCGTTCGATCACCACGAGCGGCAGCGGCACCGTGACGACCGTGCCCGACCGCGCGCAGTTCTCGTTCGGCGTGCAGGCGCAGGCTCGAACGGCGAGCGCTGCGCTCGAGGCCGCGGACGCCCAGCTCCGCCGCGTCGTCGCGGCCCTTCGCGCCGCGGGGCTCGCCGCCGCCGACCTCCAGACGGAGCAGATCTCGCTCTCGCCGCGGATCACCGAGGACGGTGGCCAGATCGAGGGCTACGTCGCGATCAGCTCGGTCTCCGCGCGGATCCGCGACCTCGGGCGGGCCGGCGCGATCGTCGACGCGGCCGTCGGAGCCGGCGCGAACCAGGTCTCCGGGCCGATGCTGATGCGCTCCGACGAGGAGCAGCTCTACCGGAACGCGCTTCGCGCCGCATATGCCGACGCGCGCGTGAAGGCGCAGGCGCTCGCCGACGCGGCAGGCGTCACGCTCGGCGAGGCGACCGCGGTCGTCGAGGCGGGCGGCGGCGCGATCCCGTTCGCGGCGGGCGACCGCGCCGCGGAGGCGGCCCTCGTCGAGCCGGGGACGCAGGAGATCCGGGCGACCGTGACGGTCACGTTCGCGGTGTCCTAGGACGCCTCCAGCGCCGGCTCGGCGGTCGGAACCCGGACGACCGCCGGTGTCCCGTGGGCGTGCGCGGCACCGAGATGCGTGTGGCTCTCGGTGCCGTAGCCGCCCGGGACCGGGATGTAGAACTCGGGATAGCCCCACATGCCGTGCTCGGACACGTCCAGCCCGGCCGTCTCCACCTCGGGCTCGACCCGGATCCCCCAGAGCGCCTTCAGCGTCCAGAGCACCCCGAACGACGCCGCGAAGGTGAAGGCGCCGACCGCGGCCAGTCCGAGCGCCTGGACGCCAAGTTGCCCGAAGCCGCCGCCGTAGAGCGCGCCGGCGGAGCCGATCCCGACCTTGTCGGCGAGGCTCGGCGCGGTCAGGAACCCGAGCGAGAGCGTGCCCCAGACGCCCGCCAGCCCGTGCGCGGCGAGCGCGCCGATCGGGTCGTCGATCCCGAGCCGCTCGACGAGCAGGACGCCGTAGACGACGATCGCCCCCGCGACCGCGCCGATCACGAGCGCCGCCCAGGGCGCGACGAACGCGCATCCCGCCGTGATCGCGACGAGCGCCCCGACGGCGCCGTTCAGCATCATCGACAGGTCGGGCTTCTCGATCACGATCCACGACGTGATCACCGCGCCGAGCACGCCTGCGGCGGCCGCGATGTTCGTGTTCAGGGCGACGTAGGCGAAGAACCCGACCTCGGGGAAGTCGACCGCGAGCGTCGAGCCGGGGTTGAAGCCGAACCAGCCGAACCAGAGGATGATCACGCCGAGCGTGACGAAGGCCATGTTGTGGCCCGGGATCGCGTTGGGCTTGCCGTCGGCGCCGAACTTGCCGATCCGCGGCCCGAGCAGGAGCGCGCCGGCGAGGCCCGCGAGCGCGCCCTGGTAGTGCACGACGGTCGAGCCGGCGAAGTCCTGCATGCCGAGCGAGGCGAGCCACCCGTTCGCGCCCCAGATCCAGTGCGCCGCGACCGAGTAGATCAGCACGTACGGGACGCTGAAGGCGAAGTAGACCCAGAGCTTCGTGCGCTCGGCCATCGCACCCCACACGATCGCGAGCGAGACGCCGCAGAAGACGGCCTGGAAGAAGTAGGCGCCCGCCGCGGGGATCGAGCCGAACCACGAGAACGGCGCCGCCCCGATCGCGAGCAGCTCGTCGCTCGACGGGACGAACCCGGAGCCGCCGACGAGCCCGTTGCCGCCGTCGCCGAACGCGATCCCGAAGCCGACCAGGTAGAAGACGACGGAGGCGATCGCGAACGTGAGCACGTTCTTCGCCGCCACGTGGCCGACGTTCTTCATCCGCGTCAGGCCGGCCTCGAGGAACGCGAACCCCGCCTGCATGAACATGACGAGGATCGCCGCGACGACCACCCAGATCGTGCTCGCCGCGACCGCCAGCTCCTTCGTGCTCATGCGACCTCCACCTCGCCCAGGCTCCGGCCCGTCCGGTTGTGGGTTACGCGGGCGACGGGCGTCGTCCAGACGATCCCGTCGCCCGACTCGTTGCCGCTCCGCGCCGCGTCGGCGATGGCCGAGACGACGTGGTCCGCGAGCTCGTCGGCGACGACGAACGTGAGCAGCGCCTTGGGCAGGAATCGAGACTCGAAGACGCGTCCGCGGTACTCGTGCGTGATCCCGCGCTGGCGACCGTGGCCGATCGCCTCGACCACGGTCACCCCCACGTGCCCCGTCTCGTCCTCGACCGCGTCGATCACCGTCTCGACGCGGTCGCGGATCACGACTGCCTCGACCTTGACCATCAGGCGTCGTAATAGAGCGTGAACTCCGCCGGGTGCGGGCGGAGCCGGACGACGTCGACCTCGTGCTCGCGCTTGTACTCGATCCACGTCCGGATCAGCTCCTCGCTGAAGACGCCGCCGGCCGTGAGGAACTCGTGGTCGGCCTCGAGCGCGTCGAGCGCCTCGGCGAGCGACCCGGGCACCTGCGCGACGCCGCGGTCCTCCTCGAACAGGTCGTAGTCCGCCGGCTCGCCGGCGTCGAGCCCCTTCGCGATCCCGTCGAGCCCCGCCATCAGCATCGCCGCGAACGCGAGGTACGGGTTCGCGGCCGCGTCCGGGCAGCGGAACTCGATCCGCTTCGCCTTCGGCGAGTCGGAGTACATCGGGATGCGGATGCACGCGGAGCGGTTGCGCTGCGAGTAGACGAGGTTGACCGGCGCCTCGTAGCCGGGCACGAGCCGGCGGTACGAGTTCGTCGTCGGCGCGCAGAAGGCGAGCAGCGCGGGCGCGTGGCGGAGGAGACCGCCCACGTACGAGCGCGCGAGCTGCGAGAGGCCGGCGTAGCCGGACTTGTCCGCCATCAGCGGCGTCCCGTCCTTCCAGAGGGACTGGTGGCAGTGCATCCCCGAGCCGTTGTC
>JAICPI010000023.1 GCA_025929895.1 Thermoleophilia bacterium | reverse complement strand
GGCCTGCACCCAGGCGGTGCGACCTGCTGGATCGACCCAGACGGCCCGCATCGCCGAGAGGTCGATGACGATCCCGTCGTCGCACACCGCGGTGCCGGCCACGTTGTGGCCCCCGCCCCGTACGGCGATCTCCAGGTCGTGGTCGCGTGCGAAGCGCACCGCCGCGACCACGTCGGCCACGCCGGTGCAGCGGGCGATGCAGGCCGGATGGCGGTCGATCGCGCCGTTCCAGATCCTGCGGGCAGAGTCGTAGCCGGGGCTGGTCGGCGGAAGCAGCTCTCCGCGTAACGATCCGCCGAGCTCGTCGAACGCGGTCGACTCGAGAGGCGGAGTCGGCGTGCGGGTGGCCATGCGCGCAAACCTAGGCTTCCCTGCTCCGGCGGGCTAGTTCTCGTTTCGAACCAACCGGTTCGAATAGCAGACCTGTGGCCGATCGGGGTCTACCATGATGGTCGCCATGCGCAGCTACGCGCAGTACTGCCCGGTTGCCAAGGCCACCGAGGTCCTCGGCGACCGTTGGACGCTTCTGATCGTGCGCGAGATGCTCGGGGGCGCGAGCGGCTTCAACGAGCTCCAACGCGGCCTCCCGGGCATCTCGCGCTCGGTCCTCACCGACCGCATGCGCGCGCTCGAGCGAGCCGAGGTCGTCGAGCGCAGAACAGGCCCCAAAGGCCGCACCCTCGAGTACCGCCTCACATCCGCCGGTCGTGACCTCCAGCCGGTCGTGCAGGCGATCGGCGAGTGGGGGGCAACGTGGTCGTTCACCGACCCGCGCCCCGAGGAGCTCGATCCCGACCTGTTGATCGTCTGGATGGCCCGCCACGTCGATCGCCGGCGTCTCCCACCGAACCGAACCGTGGTCAAGTTCGACTTTCGCAACCCCAAGCGCCGCTACTGGATGGTTCTCGAGCCGTCCGAGGTCTCTGTCTGCCTCCAGCATCCGGGTTTCGACGTCGACCTCGAGATCACCGTCGACACCACCACGCTTTACCGCATCTACCTAGGACGGGCCGAGCTGGGCGGCGCGGTTCGAGCCGGCAAGCTGACGATGAGCGGCCCCCGTACGTTGCAGCGGAGGTTCGGCCACTGGTTCACCTGGAGCGCGTTCGCCCCGGCCAGCCGCTCGGCGGAGGAGCGCCGCACAACGGCCTCGCGCCTTGCCGGCCCTCATCGCGTACGAATCTCCGAATAGGGCGACAGCGCCGGACTGACGCGCCGGTCAAGCCGCGGCGGCCAGGAGGACGCCCACATTCTCCTCCGAGAAGAACTCCGCGGGCGACGTCATCCCGGCAATGACCCGCGCGAACTCGTCCATCGCGGCTTGGTTGCCGTGCACGGCCGCGAGGACCTGCTGCAGCTCGGGGGGCGGCGGTTCGAGTGACGCGAACTCGGCCGTGAGCTCGTACATCGGCAGCACGTGCGCGTCGCGCGTGGACTGGTAGTCGGCGAGCGCGTCCTCGAAGCTGCGTGCTCCCGAGAACGCCTGATCCACGGCGCTCGCGCAGCGCTCGGCGTCCAGGAACGCGTCGCTGATGCCCTGCGCCGTGATGAAGTCCGTGTTGTAGCTCGCATCGCCGACGAGTGCCCAGCCGGGGCCGTACGGCTTGCGGAAGTACCCGCGGACGGCAGCGCCGACGTAGCGCTCCTCGCGGGTTGCGGCGCGGAGACGCTCTGCGAACGCGGGCGCCAGGTCGATCGTCGCCTGGAAGTTGCCTTCGACGTCGTTCCGGTTCGTCTCGAACTCGCGGTACGGCCAGCCCGCGATGACGAGCGTCAAGCCGTCGTTCGTCGGCCACGCGGCGAACCCGCGGCTCGGCCGGATCCAGTTCCCGAAGCGACCGTCGAGCGGCAGCTCGCTCCAGTAGCTGTAGTAGCCGGCCAGGAGCTTCGGCTTCTGGTTGTACTCCTCCGCCTCCACCGCGCCGGCGACGAACGAGTACCGGCCGTCCGCTCCGACGACCACGCGGGCGCGCTCCGTGACGGTCGGGCCGCCCGCGCCGTGACCGCGGACGCCGACCACGCGGCCGTTCTCGAAGACGAGGCTCTCGACGGTGAACTGCTCGCGCACCTCGACGCCCGCCTCCGCTGCCGCCTCGACGAGCTGCACGTCCAGCGCCGTTCGTCGCGGCGCATACGCGATCGGCGCCTCAGGAGTTCCGGGCCGGCCGCTGATCGTGAAGGGCCCGAAGTCGAAGTCGTACGTGTCGATCGCCGGGCAGCCCGTCGCGACGAGGCGGTCGAGGAGCCCCCACCGGGCGAGCGCCGCCACCCCCGGCGGGTGGATCATGTGGGTCGAGACGGTGTCGCTCGGGAACGTCGCCCGGTCGACGACCAGCACGCGGTAGCCCTTGCGCGCGAGCAGCATCGCCGTCGGCGACCCGGCGCAACGGGCCCCCACCACGATCGCGTCGTATCCACGGCTCATGAGACGCCTCCTCGTCCGGGTGCACGGGTTCGCTCACGAACCTAGGGCGTCGTGGGGCAGACCTCTTCGGTTGAACTACCCAACTTCCGCGGCGCCGCGGAATGGGTACTTCGGCTCAGAGCAGTCCGTGCTCGTACGCGTAGGCGGTGGCCGCCGCGCGGGACGACACCTGCAGCTTCGCGTAGATGTTGCTGACGTGGCGGTCGACCGTCCTCTCGCTGAGGACCAGCGCAGCTGCGATCGCCTTGTTCGTCTCGCCGGCCGCCACCAGGCGGAGCACCTGCAGCTCCCGGGCGCTCAGCCCCTGCGGATCGGACCCCGAGGACGAGATCCGCGCCGCCACGCGCGAGAGATCCGGGCGCGCGCCCAGCTCCGCGAAGGCGGTGCGGGCCGCCTCGAGCTCGAGCGCACCGCCTTCCTCGTCGCCGAGCGCTCCGCACGCAACGCCGACGAGGACACGGGCTGTCGCGGATTCGTACGGCGCGCCCAGCTCCTGCCACACCTGCAACGCCCGACGCAGCTCGGTCAGGGCGGCCCGAGGGTCGCCTCGAGCGAGCGCAACCGCGCCCCGCGCGTGGGCCGACATACCGGTCAGAGCTTCGCTCTCGTGCAGCTGCGAGATCCCCGCGAGCTCGTCGCTCGCGAGCACTGCCTCGTCGATCTCGCCGGCCGCGAGTGCGATCTCCACGTACGCGGGGAGCAGCGCCGCTCGCTCGAGCGGCTGGCCGGTCTCACCGATCACCCTGCGGATCGCGGCAACGGCTCCGTCGACGTTCCCCTGCGCCAGCCGGAGCAGCGAGAGTCCCGGCTGCGGTTGCGCGCCTTGCCGGGCCGCTGCGCGATAGGCCCGCTCGGCTGCTCCGAAGTCGCCGCGCAGGCGATGCAGGTCTCCCTGAACGCAGAGCGCCCGGGCGAACGCTCGTTGGTTCAAGACTCCCCGGGTCGCGACGAGCTCGGCTTCCTCGAGGGCCGCCTGCCAGCCTCCCTGCAGCTGCATGATCTCGGCGCGATGAACCAGGCAGACGCCGGTGTGGGCCACCATGTCGGGCTGACGCTCGCACCAGCTCGTGAGGGCGGTCGTCCACTCGCGCGCACGGCGAAGCTCGTACACGCTCTGACAGACCGAGATCGTGTTGCAGTAGAGGATGCCGGCGACGATCGGAGAGAGCTCGCCGCTCGTGACCGCGACCATGCTCTCGTCGACGAGCCGGAGCCCCTCTCTGGCCCGTCCGAGCTCGAGGAGCGCGTGTCCCAGGTCCATCACTGCCAGCGCGACCAGGTCGCGATCGCCGAAACGCTCGCCGATGGCCACGGCCTCTGCGGCCTTCGCCCTCGCCGCTTCGAAGTCGCCGTCCGCGAAGCTCTCGAGCATGGAAGCAAGGAGGAGGTAGCCGCGCTCGACGCACTCGCCTTCCTCGCCGTCGAGCAGCCGCTCGCCGCGCGCGAACCAGCCCGTCGAGGGCGCTGCTTCTCCGCGGAGCAGCAAGCTGAGCCCGATCCACCAGGTGCAGCGCGCGGCCGCCGGAACCTCACCCGAGTCGAGATAGGCGTAGTGAGCGCGCTCGAGGGCGCGGACGTACTCGTCTTCCCGGCCGAGCATGTAGGCGGAGGTCGCGAGCAGCACGAGGTCCTCCGGCCCCAGGGGGCGCGCGTCGTCGGCGAGCGAGAGCGACTCGTACGCCTCGCGCCACGCATGGCTCGCGGACGAGGCGCGGCCGCGCTCGAGCGCACCTCCGGCCGAGCGAATGTCCACGCTCACGAGTCCATTCTGCGGCATCCGGCCCTCGTTGCCACCGCTTTCGGCCCCCGTCTCGGACGCCACGAGGCGCGTCGGGCGAAGTTGCTGGCCGCGTAGGAGACGCGCTGCGAAAATCGGCTCGTGGGCCACCCAAGCTCATCGGGCGCGTCGTCCCAGCTCGACCACGCCGAAGGCACCGAGGGCGCGCTGCTGGAGGGGATCCGCGAGGGTGACGAGCGCGTCTTCGCCGAGCTCATGCAGGAATGGAGCAGCGTGATGCTCCGTCTGGCGCTCGTTCACGTCGAGAGCCGGGCGGTTGCCGAGGAGGTTGTCCAGGAGGCGTGGCTGACCGTGCTTCGCGACATCGGGCGCTTCGAACGTCGCTCGTCGCTTCGCACCTGGGTGCTCGGCATCGTGGTCAACCTCGCGCGCTCGCGCGCGCGTGTGGAGCGGCGGACGGTCCCGCTCCCTGCCGACGTGGCTGGTGCGGCGGTGGAGCCGGCGCGGTTTCGGCCTCCGGACAGTCGACGCTGGGCCGGCCATTGGGCGCTGGGTCCTGTGCCGTGGCCCTTGCCGGAGGACGCCCTCCTTGCGAGCGAGACGCGGAGGGTGATCGTCGACGCGATCGCCGCGTTACCCGCGCTGCAGCGTGAGGTGCTCGTGCTGCGCGATCTCGAGGGCGTGGGCGCAGCCGAGACGTGCAACGTCCTGGGCCTGAGCGACACCAACCAGCGTGTGCTCTTGCACCGGGCGCGCACACGCGTTCGGAACGCCCTCGAGTGGTACTTCGACGCGACGGAGCCGACGTGAGCGAAACCCACCCGCCCGAGATGCTGTGCCGAGAGCTCGTGGAGGTCGTCACCGACTACTTGGAGCACCGGCTCTCGCCGCGCGACCGGGCTCGCTTCGAGGCGCACCTGGCCGAATGCGAGTATTGCGAGACCTATCTCGAGCAGATGCGGCAGACGATCCGCGCCCTTGGCCGCCTGCCCGAGGAGTCACTCTCTGTCGACGCTCGGGACGGTCTGCTCACGGCGTTCCGGGACTGGACGCGTCGCTGAGCGCCATCGTGTAACGCCCACGGCGCCTGCGGCACTCATCGACGAAGTCGTATCGATGAGGGGAGGCCCCGGATGACCGTACAGCTGGACGAGTTCAAGACGCGGCAGCGCGCGACCTGGGAGGCGGGCGACTACGCCACGCTGTCTCCACGAATCGCCGAGGTCGGCGAGCTCGTCGCCGCCCGGGCCGGGACCGCGCCGGGGATGAGCGTGCTGGACGTGGCCTGCGGCACGGGCAACGCTGCCATTCCCGCCGCACGGGCCGGCGCGCGGGTAACCGGCCTCGACCTGACGCCGAAGCTGCTCGAGCAGGGGCGCGCGCAGGCCGAGAGTGAGGGCCTCCAGATCGAGTGGGTCGAGGGCGACGCGGAGGAGCTCCCCTTCGAGGATGCGTCGTTCGATCGCGTTCTCTCGACCTTCGGGCACATGTTCGCGCCCCGCCATGGGCGAGTGGCCGATGAGATGGGCCGGGTCTGCCGGCCGGGCGGCGCCATCGTGACCGCCACGTGGACGCAGGAGGGCATCTTCGGATCCATGTCGGCCGCGTCCGCTCCGTTCATGCCACCGCCTCCGGAGTACGCCTCCCCGCCCGTCCTCTGGGGCGACGAGGAGTACGTCCGCGAGATGTTCGGCTCGGCCGCGACCGCTTTCGAGTTCGAGCGCCATGTGAACTGGCAGGAGGAAGAGTCGCTCGAGGAGTTCGCCGACCTCTTCATGGAGCGGTTCCCGCTGATGGTCACGGCGCGGGCGATGCTCGGCGACCGCTTCCCTGAGCTCCGGGAGCGGATCGTCGAGATCTGGCGAGACGCGAACGAGGCGACGGACGGCAGCCTGCGTCTTCCTCAGGAGTACCTGCTCTCGATCGTCCGGCTCTAGCGGCGCTGGACTCGTCGCGCGAGCCCACAGCCCGCGTAGCCGAGCGCCGCGATGACCAGCGTGGGAACGACTCCGATGAAGGCGAAGGTGATCAGCGCGAGCAGCACGACGATCGGCAGTGGTGCGTGTTCGAGCCACTTGGCCACCAACTCGTTAGAGCGTCCGCACCTCGAGACCAGCCCCGGAGTTTGGCGGCGCAGTGGACACCGGAGCACCCGACGTCCGCGCGCAAAGACAGAAGTTCCGCCCACGAGCAGGCGGTTCCAGAGCGGGAGCGACGGGACTCGAACCCGCGACCTCCGGCGTGACAGGCCGGCGTTCTAACCAACTGAACTACGCCCCCAGGAGCGCGCACAGTCTAGCGGCCTTCCTCCGCCCTCCGGCCCGCGGGGTCCGGCGCGCCGCGGCGCTACCCTGGCTCCGGTGACGAGGGTCGACTGGCTCGCGCTCGCGGTCGTGGTGTTCGCGGCGTTCGTCGGCTACCGCAAGGGCCTGATCGCGAGCGCGCTCTCGGTCGCCGGGATCGTCGTCGGCGCGATCGTCGGCGCACGGCTCGCTCCGCATCTCCTGGCCGACGGGTCGGCCTCGCCGTACACGCCGCTGGTCGGGCTCGCGGGCGCCGCCGTCGGCGCGGTGCTGCTCGAGACGCTCGGGACGATCGCCGGCACCCTCCTGCACACGCGCGCCGGCGTGGGCGCCACGGCCCGGACCTTCGACGAAGCCGGCGGCCTCCTGCTGGGCGCCGCCGCGGGAATCGCGGTCGTCTGGGTGCTCGGCTCGGTCGCGCTACAGCTTCCGGGGCGGCCCGGGCTGCGCGAGAGCGTCCAGCGCTCCGTGCTGCTCCAGCGGCTGAACGAGGTCGTGCCCCCCGCGAAGATGATGCGCGCGCTCGCCCGCGTCGATCCGTTCCCGACGATCACCGGCCCGTCGGCGCCGGTCGCCGCACCGGACCCGCGGATCCTGCGCGACCCGGCGGTGCGGCAGGCGTCGCCCTCGGTCCTGCGCGTGCTCGGCACGGCCTGCGGGCTCGGCGTGTCCGGGACGGGGTGGGTCGCGGCCGACGAGCTCGTCGTCACGGCGGCGCACGTCGTCGCCGGGCAGAACGACACGACCGTCGAGCCGGTGGGCGGAGTGCCGAGGCTGCAGGCGCACGCGGTCTACTACGACCGCCGGAACGACGTCGCGGTCCTCCGCGTGCCCGGGCTCGAGGCGGCCGCGCTCCCGCTCGTCGATCCTCGCGTCGGGACGCCGGTCGCGATCCTTGGCTTTCCGGAGAGCGGCCCGTTCGCGGCGATCGCCGGACGCGTCGGACGCACGTCCCCGGTGCTCGCGCGCGACAGCTACGGGCGCGGTCCGGTCCCCCGGACGATCACGAGCCTCCGAGGCCGCGTGCGCCACGGCAACTCGGGCGGGCCCGCGGTGGACGCCCAGGGCCGCGTCCAGTCGACGATCTTCGCGGCCAGGCCAGACGGGGACGTCGGCTACGGCGTTCCCGCGTCGATCGTGCGCCGCGCGCTGGCGGGCTCGCACACGCCGGTCTCGACCGGCGACTGCGCCGGTTAGACGGCCGCGACGAGCGCGGCGACGACGCGCGGATCGAACTGCGTTCCGGCGCAGCGCTCGAGCTCCGCGACTGCCTCCTCGAGCGAGAGCGCCTTGCGGTACGGGCGGTCGGTGGTCATCGCGCTGAACGCGTCGCAGGCGCAGACGACGCGAGCGACGAGCGGAATCGCCTCGCCCGAGAGCCCGTCCGGGTAGCCGTCGCCGTCCCAGCGCTCGTGGCACGAGCGGACCAGCCTGCCGACCTCGGCGAGCATCCCGCCGACGCGCTCGAGCATCTGCTGGCCCTCGACGGTGTGCGTCTCGACCACGGCACGCTCGTGCGCGTCGAGCTTCCCCGGCTTGTTGATGATCTCCGCAGGAATGCGGATCTTGCCGACGTCGTGGAGCAGCGCGACGAACTCCGCCTGGCGCCGCTCCGACGACGACATCCCGAGCCGGTCGCACACCGAGAGGACGAGATCGACGACGTGGCGGCTGTGGCTGCCGGTGTAGGCGTCGTCAGCCTCGACGACGTCGCCGAGCAGGAGCGCAGTGCCGCGGTAGGCGTGCGAGAGCTCGAGCGCGTGGTCGACGCGGGCACGCCGCTCGCGGGCGAAGAAGGCGACGAGGCCGAGCAGGGGGACGGCGAACAGGAACGCGAAGGGTCGATCTTTCGCGGCGAAGGCGACGAGCAGGCCGAGGGGTGCGAGGGACGTGTCGACGAGCATCGGCCAGCGCATCGCGCGCACGAGCGCGCCGAGTGAGACGCCCCGCGGCAGCGCCCGCAGCGCTGCGCTCCCGAAGTCGAAGGCGTACTGCGCGGCGAGCGCGCCGGCGAAGAGGAGCCAGTGCCGGCGCCAGTCTGCCGAGGGCTCGCCCGCGGCGCCGAGGACGATCGCCGGGCCGAGCGCGTGCCAGGCGCTGGAGAGATGGACGAGGACCCGCTCCGGGTGCCAGTCGCCCCGGAGGTGCGCATGGAGGTTCCCGAGGGCGAAGCCGGCCGCGACCAGCACCGGGACGATCGCGATCGGAACGAGGAACAGCATCGGTACGAAGACGAGCTGCGTCGGGATCGCGAAGCCGAGACCCACCTCGAACTGGATGCGCGACGCCAGTGCGTACGAGACGACGAGCAGGAGGATCAGCGACGCCGAGGGCTCACGCTCGGTCGGAACCAGCCAGTAGAGCGAGGCGGTCACGGCGGCGAAGGCCGCGGCGCTGACCAGCGAGAGCCAGAAGTCGCGCCCGCTCAGGGCGCGCGCGATCCGGTCGCGTCCTTCCTCGATCAGCCCGTCCGCATCGGGGCTCGCCGCCGCAGGGGCGGCCGGTGCCGCATTCGTCGCCACCAATGGAAGATCGGGACGGGCGCACGGCCGACGTTCACTCGAACGAGGGATTCCGGTTCGGCGCTGCCACCGTCACCCGGTCGGGGGATAGCGCGTCTCCCCGGGATCACGAGTGTGAGGTTCGACTGCGGAATCGAGGAGGAGCGGCGAATGAAACGGGGACTGCGGATCGGCTTGGTGCTGGCGCTGGCGGCATTCGTGGGCGGCGGCGTCTCGTTCAAGGACGCGCGGGCGGGCCTCGTCACCTGCAACGACTCGCAGCTGCGTCCGTTCGCGCCCTGGGGCGACTACTCGTACTACAAGCTCGCGCCGAACGGCTCGTTCGACGAGGGCTCGAACGGGTGGGCGCTGAGCAGGGGCGCCCGCGTCGTGTCGGAAGGGAATCCGCTGATTTCGGGCTCCTCGTCGCTCCTGTTGCCGGAGGGAAGCTCGGCGACGGCACCGGCGGCGTGCGCGAAGCTCGCCGATCCCGCCTCGCGGTTCTTCTTCAGGAACACCGGCTCGCGGGACGGAGCCCTGCGGGTGGACGTCACGTACCGGACCCTCCTCGGGCTCTTCACGGTGACGTCGAGGATCGGCACGTTCACGGCGGACGGCGAGTGGCAGCCGAGTCCGAAGTACGGGCACCTGGTCTCGAACGTGCTCGGCCTGCTGGCCCTGAACCCCAAGATCGCGGCGTCGCTGCGCTTCAAGTTCACGCCGGTCGGCCGCGACGCCGAGTACCAGATCGACGACCTCTTCGTCGATCCGCTCCTCCAGATCTAGTCGATCGGAATCACCTCGACGGCGAGCCCCGGGCTTTCGGGGATCCGCCTCGCGTAGGCGATCGCCTCCTCGAGGTCTGCGCACTCGAGCAGGTAGAAGCTGCCGAGCTGCTCCTTCGTCTCGGCGAACGGCCCGTCGGTGACGCTCGCGCGCCCGTCGCCCATCCGGACGGTGGCGACGGCCGGGCAGAGCGCCTCCGCCTCGATCAGCGCCCCGCGCTCGCGGAGCTCGGCGCCCAGCCGGCGGTGCGCTTCCACGATCGAGCGACGCTCGTCGGCCGTCAGCGCAGCCTCGCCCTCGGCGTCTCCGAACAGCAGCAGCAGATACCTCACGTCGTCTCCTTCCGTCGCTCTGCAGCTTGAGGCTTGATGCGAAACGGCGCGGGCCGTGGAGCCGCCTCAGACACGGCGCCAGACCGTCTCGTCGCCCTGGCGCAGGCTCACCAGCCTGCGACTGCGGGCGCCGAGCCGCCCTGGCTTGGTCTGAGACGCCTCCACAGCGCGCGAGTTCCACATCAAGCCTCTAGACGTCGAGGTGCCGCCGGAATCGACATCACCCGAGGAAGTCGAGCACCCCGAGCGGACGCCTGAACGGCGCGATCACGTAGACGCCGGCGACGCGGTCGCGCGCCTGCTCGAGGAGCTCGCGCGCGATCTCGCGGCCGACCTCCGCCGCGCGCGGCCCGGCGTCGAGGAGCGCGCGCTGCACGGGCTCGGGGATGACGATGCCGGGCACCTCGTTGTGCATCCGGACCGCGAGCTGGTGGCTCGTCAACGGCCAGACGCCGAGCAGGAGCGGGATCGGCGACGCGCCGCCGTGGCGGTCGACGAACTCGTCGAGGTAGCGGAGATCGAAGAGCGGCTGCGTCATCGCGAACCTCGCGCCCGACTCGAGCTTCTGCTCGAAGCGCCGGTGCTCGAGCTCCAGGTCGTCGGCGGTCGGGTTGACCGCGACGCCGGGGAAGAAGTGCGTCGGCGCGTCGATCGCGCGCCCGTGGAAGTCCTCGCCGCGGTTGAGGCGATCGATGATCTGAACCAGGCCGATCGCGTCGACCTGGTAGACGCCGCCGGCGCCGGGGTAGTCGCCCTCCTCCGGCGGGTCGCCGGTGACCGCGAGGATGTTGCGGACGCCCTCCGCGTGCGCGCCGAGGAGCAGCGACTCGAGCCCGGAGATGGTCGTGTCGCGGGGCGTCTGATGCGGGATCGTCTCGAGCCCGACCGTGCGCTCGATCGCGACCGAGCTCATGATCCCGCTCATGCGCGCCCGCGCGCGCGGGTTGTCGTTGATGTCGACGAAGTGCGCGGCGCCCGTCTCCTTCAGCGCCTGTGCAACCTCGAGCATCCCGGCGTTCGAGCCGCCGAGCGGAGGGTCGAGCTGGACCGAGACGACCCACTCGCCCTCGCGCAGCATGCGGGCGAGCGTCGTCTCCTGCGGCCGCTCGTCGACGAGCGCGGGGAGCTCGCGCTCGCGGAACACGAGCGGCGCGCGCGGCTCGAGCGCCGCGTCGATCGCTCCGCGGATGGCCGCGATCTCCGCCGGTGTCGTCCCGCAGCACCCGCCGATGATCTTGGCGCCGAGCCTGCGCGCGTGCGCCGCGAACTCGGCGAAGTACTCCGGCGTGGCGTGCGGGTAGATCACGCGCCGCCCGGCCATGCTCGCGAGCCCGATGTTCGGCAGCGCGGCGAGCGGCGTGCCGTCGCCCATCTGCTCGACCGCGCGGAGCGCCGCCTGGAGGCCGGCGCCGTGGTTCGCGCCGAGCGCGCTCACGCCCAGCCCCCGCACCCGCTCGGCGAAGACGCGCGCCGACACGCCGGCGAGCGTCTCGGCCTCGTTCTCGAACGTCATCAGCGCCACGATCGGGAGGCTCGACACGCGGCGGACCGCGTCGACGGCGACCACGAGCTCGTCGAGGTCGAAGAACGTCTCGAGCATGAAGAGGTCGGCGCCGCGGCCCTCCAGGATCGACGCCTGCTCGGCGAAGAGCTCGCCCCGCTCCTCGGGTGCGCCGCCGACGTCGCCGAGCGGGCCGATCGAGCCCGCGACGAAGACGTCGCGCCCGGTCACCTCACGGGCCTCGCGCGCCAGCTTGACGCCGTCCGAGTTGATCCGCTCGAAGTCGTCCTCGAGGTAGTGCGTCGCGAGCTTGCGCCTGTTCGCACCGAACGTGTTGGTCTCGATCAGCTCGGCGCCGGCGCGGATAAAGCCGACGTGGAGCGAGACGACCGCCTCCGGCGCGCGGAGGTTGGCCTCCTCGGGGGTGCGCAGGCGCGGGACCGCGCTCGTGACGAGCGCGCCCATGCCGCCGTCGCCGACGATCGGCGGGCCGTCTCGAAGTCGCTCGACGAATCGGTTGGGCGCGGCCACTCGAACTCCCTCTTCGCTCGACATCCTCCCGGGCCTCCGCGGCCCGGCCGGGCTTGGCACCTTGCCCTCGAGGGCAGGTTGCCGAGGCGTCGCAGGGCCGGTTCCCTCAGCCTCTCTCGATGCGGAGCGGGAGTGCTGCGCCCGGCTCCGGGCGGGATTCTAGAGGTTCCCCGCCGAACCTCTCGGGTGAACCGGGCGGGTCAAGCACGAAAGGGTGATGGATCAACTGGCAACACGTGGGTGATACTCAGCACGCAGAACGGTGACGCGCCCCCGATGCGGCGAGGGGCGCTCCCCATGAGACCGAGGGGCCCCCGCGGCAGGGGCCACTGGGTTGGCTCCTTCGGGAGTCCGAGAAGGCGAACCGGGCGGCGGTTCGCCTTCTCATTTCCCTCTCAAGCTCTCGGCCCGTTCTGCCGATGAGACCCTCGGACTCTTCCTGGTCGGGGACTGACGGCAATCATCCTGCGGCTGGGTCGGTTCCGGAGGCGGCGCGGAAACGCGCCGCTTTCTCATGCCTCGGGGTGGATGGTGCGGCCTTCCATGCCGCCGGCGACCGTGAGCACCTGGCCGGTGACGTGGCCGGCGAGCTCGTCCGAGGCGAGGTAGAGAACTGCGCGCGCGATGTCCTCGGGTTGAGCGACCTTGCGCAGGGCCATCGTGCGCGTGACGCGCTCGACCTGCTGGGGATCGACGTGGCCACGCGTCATCGGCGACTCCGTCCACCCGGGCGCGACGACGTTCACGCGCGCGGACGGGGCGACGCGGACGACCTCGTTCTTGAGCGACAGCAGCAGCCCGTGCGCGACCGCCGACTTCGCCGCGGCGTAGTCGGCATGTCCGGCCTCGCCGAAGAGCCCGGCCGTCGAGGCGATCATGACGAGCGAGCCGTGGCCTTCGCGCTCGAGCTCGCGCAGGTACGCCCGAGCGGTGAGAAAGGTCGAGGTGAGGTTCTCGCGCAGCGTCCGCTCCCAGCGCTCGAGCGGGAGCTCCCAGACCGGCACGTCCTCGCTCGGCCAAACGCCGGCGACCGCGACGCAGACGTCGAGCCCGCCGAGCGCCGCGCGCACCTCGTCGAAGAGCGCGTCGACCTGTGACTCGTCGGTCAGGTCGGCGCCGACGACGAGCTCGCCGCCGAACGCCTCTGCCCGCTCTCGGCCGCGGTGGTAGTGCACGGCGACCCGCGCACGTTCGTCCGCGAACGCGCACACGCAGGCGCCGCCGATGCCGCCGGAGCCGCCCGTCACGAGCACGCGCTTGCCGGCGAGGCCCGTCTCCACGGCGACTACGCTACCGGGCGTGCGCGTCCACATCATCAGCGACATGGAGGGCGTGTCGGGGATCGTCAAGTTCCAGCAGACGCACGGCGGCGACCCGATGTACGAGGAGGGCCGACGGCTCTACACCGAGGAGATCAACGCCGCCGTGCGCGGCGCGAAGGCGGCCGGGGCGACCGAGATCGTCGTGATGGACTGCCACGGCGCCGGCAAGGGGTGGACGTTCAACTCGCTGATCCCGGACCAGCTCGACCCCGCGTGCGAGTGGGTCGTGCAGAACGAGTGGACCGAGTACACGGCCTTCCTCGAGGAGGGCTGCGACGCCGCGCTCTTCGTCGGCATGCACGCGCGCGCCGGGTCTGCGCTCGGCGGGATGAGCCACACCGTCAGCGGCAGCCAGTGGCAGAACCTCTGGTTCAACGACGACCTCGTCGGCGAGACCGGGATCAACGCAGCGCTCTGCGGACAGTGGGGTTGCCCCGTCGTCCTCGTGACGGGCGACGACGCTGTCTGCGCCGAGGGCAAGGAGCTGCTCGGCGACGCGTTGACGACGGTCGCGGTGAAGCAGGCGACTGGTCGCTTCAGCGCGCGGAACCTGCCACCCGTTCGCGCGCGCGAGCTGATCGAGGAGGGCGCGAAGCGCGCGCTCGCCGACCTCACCGCGGTGGAGCCGTACGTGCCGTCGCGGCCGTGCGAGATCCGCGTCCAGTACTCGGGCCCCGACCTCGTGTACAAGTTTCGTTACCGCCACGGCGTCGAGACGGTCGACCCGCTCACGATCGTCTCGCGCGCCGACGACTGGTGGACGGCGTGGCGGCAGTTCTACTTCTAGATGACGGGAAACGCAGAGCAGAACGTCGCGCTCGCCCGCGCCTTCCTCGCGCAGATGGCGGACGCCGGCGTCGACCCGCCGCTCTTCTCCTTCCACGCGCCGGGCGGGGGCGCGTTCGGGTGGGAGCTGACCGAGCTGAGCATCGAGGCGGGCCGGCGGTTCGCGCTCGGGCCGACCGGGTGGTGGCACGAGCATCCGCACTGGTTGACCGACAACGTCTACCCGCCGACGTACACGTGCACCCGCTACGAGCTGGACGAGCTGCCGGAGGTCGCGGCCTTCGAGCCGCAGCTCGTCCTCGGTGCGCTGCTACGCCACCTGGCGAGCGCTCTCGGGGAGGATGCCCAGCTCCTCGATCAGCGTGAAGAACGCCTTCGCGAACGGTGAGTCCGCCGTCCGCTCGCGCACCTCTTCCCACCTGATCTGCTCGCGCAGCGTGCGCGCCACCTCGAGCACCGAACCGTAGTCGGGCTGCTGCTCGGTCAGCGCGAGCAGCTTCGTGATCAGAACGTCCTCGATCGACGTCACGGGCAGGCGCATCGCCATCACCTCGCGCTCCTCGGCGCGGTCGAGGACCTCGTCCGTGACCTCGCCGCCGGACGGGCGGAAGATCAGATCGACGAGCGTGTCCTCGTGGTAGGCCTTCAGCAACCAGTCCTCCGGTGGGACCTCCGGCCGCAGGCCCGCCTTCGTGAGCGCTTGGTGCGCGCGCTCGGCGTCTTCCGGCTTCACGAGCAGGTCGACGTCGTGGTCGGTCGCCGGGCCGCCGCGCGCCCAGATCGCGAGACCGCCCGCGAGCGCGAAGCGGATGCCTTCGTCGCGCAGCGCCGCGGCGGCCTGCTTCATCGCCGCGACGAGCGGCTCGGGATCGACGCTTCGGCGGGCCACGAGGGACCGCCTACCCAAGGGTCCGATTACGGAAAACCTGGGTACGAACCGCAACGTGCAGTCGATCAAGATCGCCGCGGCCGGCGACATCCACGCGACGGTGGAGCACGGCGAGAAGCTGCTCGCCGCGTTCGAGGGCGCGGCGCGCGAGTCCGACGTGATCCTGCTCGCCGGAGACCTCACCGCCGAGGGGGAGCCGGCCGAGGCCGAGGTGCTCGCGGACGTCTGCCGCAGGCTCGACGTCCCGGTCTTCGCGGTGCTCGGCAACCACGACTGCCATCTCGGTCGCGAGGACGCGATCGTCGAGATCCTTCGCGGCGCGGAGGTCGACGTGCTCGTGCGCGAGTGCGCGATCCGCGACATCGGCGGCGTCGAGGTCGGCGTCGTCGGGACGAAGGGCTTCGTCGGCGGGTTCCCCGGCTCGGCGCTGCCCGACTTCGGCGAGCGACTCCTGCGCGACGTCTACGCCGAGACGACCGAGGAGGCGCGCGCGATCGGTCGCGGGCTGCGCCGGATCTCGCACTGCCCGCTTCGGATCGTGCTCCTGCACTACGCGCCGATCATCGACACGCTCGAGGGCGAGCCCCTGGGGATCCACGCGTTCCTCGGCAGCTCGCGGCTCGCGAACCCGATCCAGGAGTACCGCCCGGACGTCGTGCTCCACGGGCACGCGCACGCCGGGAGCTTCAAGGGCGCGGTCGGCGACGTGCCCGTCTACAACGTCGCGGTGCACGTGACGCAGCGCGACTTCTACGTCTTCGACCTCGAGGTGGTCACGCGGGGTCACACGGAGGTCGAGGTGGAGGGCCTGGCCGGCACGTAACGTAGAGGCGTGTTGTCCGTCTCCTGGCTGTCGGTCGCGCCGGTCAAGGGGCTCGCGCTCTCGCGGCGCGACGAGGTGACGCTCGCGGCGCACGGCGTGCTCGAGAATCGCCGCTTCCACCTGCTCGACGAGCGCGGCGAGTTCGTGAACGGGCTGACGCGCCTGGAGCGCCCGTTGTTCGGCGTTCGCGCGGCGTGGGACCCCACCGCGGACGCGCTCGAGCTGACCTTCCCCGACGGCACGGTCGCCGCCGCACCCGTCGAGCTCGGGGAGAGCGTGACCACGGACTTCTACGGCCGCCTCGAGCCGGGCCGCGTCGTCGCCGGCCCTTGGGCCGAGGCGCTCTCGTCGTTCGCGGGCCGGCCCCTTCGCCTCGTGCGGACCGACGAGCCGGGTCGCGCGGTCGACCGCCTCGACGGCTCCGTCTCGATCGTGTCGGACGAGTCGGCGGACGAGCTCGCGCGGCAGGCGGGCGTCGACGACGCGGACGTGCGCCGCTTCCGGATGCTCGTGGGCGTGTCGGGAGGCCGGCCGCACGAGGAGGACGGGTGGGTCGGCTGCGACGTGCGGATCGGCGAGGCGGTCGTCCGTGTGCGCGAGCAGGTCGCGCGCTGCGCGATCACGACGAAGAACCCCGACACGGGCGAGCGCGATCTCGACACGCTGCGGGTGATCAAGGACTACCGCGGCCTGCGCGGCGCAAAGCACGTCGACTTCGGCGTCTACGGGGAGGTCGTGGGGCCCGGACGTGTGCGCGTCGGCGATTCGGTCGAGCCGCGCTGAGCGCGTCGCACCCACGCGACCCGCTTAACACTCTCCGGCACCGTGAGCTAACAGCGCCTGGCACCGTGAGCTGACACGCTCCGGGACCGGGCTCGGATCAGATGTCGCGGTAGCGCGCCTGGAGCACGCTGAAGAGGCCGTAGGCGAACAGTCCGGCCGCGGCTGCCCCGAGCCAGAGCGGGCCGCCGTCCCGCTGCGCGAGCTTCGCGAGGGCCTCGTCGAAGCCGATCGCCTCGCTCGCGTCGTGCTGCCAGCCCGCGCGCACGAGGAAGAGACCGACCATCGAGAACAGCACCATGCGTGCCAGGTGACCGAGGAAGCCGACGACGTTCACGAGGGGGGTCACGTCCTCGCGGTCCATCTGCCCCTTCTTCATGTGCTTGCGGAACTTGCCGCTGAACGAGCGGTAGCCGTTCCACAGGCCGTACGCGATCAGCCCCGCGCCGAGAGCGAGCACGAGCCAGCGCCCGAACGGCAGCTCGAACACGCGCGCCGTCCGCTCGGGCTCCTCGCGGCTCTCGCCGCGCGGACCGGTGACGAACGAGAACGCGAGCGCGCTCAGCCCGAGGTAGAAGACACCCTTCGCGAGGCAGCCGGCGCGCTTCGCCCAGCCCTCGAAGTCGGTGCCCTCGTCGTCGCGGTCGAGCACGGCCTGCGCGAGCCGCCAGGCCGCGTACGCGCCGAAGCCGAGGCCGAGCGCGACGAGCAGGATCAGCCCGTACCACTCCTTCGAGAGCAGGCGGAGCGCCCCCTCGCGGTCCGTCGCCGCGCCACCGACGCCCAGCGCGACGAGGATCGCCAGCACCCCGACGATGCCGAAGGAGACCCCCTTCGTGACCAGCCCGAGACGGCCGAGCCGCTCGACCCAGTCGCTGTCCCCGAGCCGTTTGATCGCTCCGACGTCGACACCCACGGCCGGGATATCCCCGCTGCGGTTTGATTCACGCATGGCCCTCTCGGACGCCGAGCTCGTCGCCCGTTGCCGGACCGGAGACCACGACGCCTGGCGCGAGCTCGTCGAGCGCTACTCGCGCTACGTGTACGCGATCACGCAGGCGTTCCGGCTCGCGCAGCACGACGCCGAGGATGTCTTCCAGGACACCTTCGCCCGGGCCTACGAGCGCCTGGGCACGCTGCGAGACGACGAGGCCTTCCGACCCTGGCTCGCCTCGCTGACGCGCCGGCTCTGCATCGACCGGCTTCGGGCGGGGGCCCGGGAGGAGCCGCTCGAGGATCCCGACGCCGAGGCGACGGACGACACCATCGACGAGCTCACGGAGGCGCTCGCCGTCCACGAGGCGCTCGCGGAGCTCCCCGAGCACTGCCGCGAGGTGCTCGACCGCTTCTTCGCCC
The DNA here is from genome assembly GCA_025929895.1 of Thermoleophilia bacterium. GTDB lineage: Bacteria > Actinomycetota > Thermoleophilia > Gaiellales > Gaiellaceae > JACCTU01. Next base: position 17,229 of record JAICPI010000023.1, on the reverse strand, counting down.
GGGACGAGAGCTACCGCACGATCGCGGAGGAGCTCGACCTGCCCGCCGGGACGATCGCGAGCCGGATCTCCCGCTGCCTGGCACGGCTCAGGGAGCGGCTCGGGGAAGAAGACCCGGCACTTGCCCGTCTGGACGGTGATGGATCCTCATCCTGAAGAGCGACTGGCTGCGCTGCTCCGGCTGCTGCCGCCCGCCCCACGGGGCTGGGTGGAGGCGGCGCAAGAGCTCGCGCCGGCCAGGTCCGACCTCGACCGGATCGTCGCGCGCGCCGAGATCGACGCCCGCTTCCGCGAGCTCCTGGTCGCCGACCTCGAGTCGGCGTTCGCGGAGGAAGGCGTGGAGCCCGACGCCGCGGCGGTCCAGGCCGTCCGGAGGCGACTCTCTCTCCCCTGAGTGCCGGACGCTGAGAGAATTGCGGGCGTGCCGCGCCTGCTCGACCTCAGCGTTCGGAGCCTCCTGGACGAGATCGCCGCGGAGGGGCCCACGCCCGCTGGCGGGGCTCTCGCCGCGTTGACGGGCGCGTGCGCGGCCGGGTTGCTCGAGATGGCCGCGCGCAGCTCGCCGGACTGGGAGCTGCGGGGCGCGGCGGTCGCGCAGGCGCAGATGCTCCGCGAGCGGCTGACGGAGCTCGCGCCGCTGAACGACGAGGTCTACGAGCAGGCGCTCGCCGCGCTCGGGCTGCCCGAGGAGGTCGACCGCGGCGCCCGACGAGACCTGATCGGCGCTTCGCTCGACCGCGCGGCCGCGTTCCCGCTCGCGATCGCAGAGGCCGCGTCGAACGTCGCAGAGCTCGCCGCGCTCGTGTCGGAGGACTGCGACCCGAGCGTGCGCGCGGACGCGACCGCGGCCGCGATGCTCGCGCTCGGGGCGACCCGCGCCGCGGCGCACCTCGTCGAGATCAACCTCGGCGTGCTCGAGCGCGACGAGCGGCTGCTGCGCGCGACGCGGCTCGCGGCCGACGCGGCCGCGGCCTCGGCGCGGACGCTCGCAACGGCGCGCTAGGCGATCGCGGCGAGCTTCGCCTCGGCCTGGCGGACGTAGAGGCTCGCCCGCCGCGGCCGATAGAAGTCGAGCGCCGCGCGCAGGTCGGCGTCGCGCCCCGCCTGGAGCCGCGCGAAGGCGACGCTGGTGGGTGTCCCGATCCGCTCGTAGATCGGCAGGGCCGCCACCCAGCCGTCCGCAGCGACGGTCCGCGCCGCCTCGAGCCACGGCGTCACCCAGCCCGTCCCCATGACCTCGAGCAGCTCCTCGAGCAGGCCGGCTTGCTCCCAGGTCCACACGCCGACGCCGTCACCGCCGAACGGCGCGCGTTCGCCTCGCTCGCGGCGCAGGTCAATGAGCTCGAGCAGAATGCGGCGGGCATCGGCGACCCGCCCCAGCGCGGCGAGCACGTAGCCGCGGACGACGTAGGCCGGATACTTCGGCAACGCCGCCATTGTCGCGTTCGCCAGGTCGACCGCGCGCTGCGTGTGCTCGAGCGCGGTCGGGCCGTCGTCACGGGCGAGGGCGATGTGCGCGAGCGCGAAGCGCGTGCTCGCCTCGTTGCCCGCGCGCCCCTGACGCTCGCCGAGCTCCTCGAGGTACGCATCGGCCCCTTGAACCGCCTCGTCCCAGCGACCGTGCTCGTAGTGTCGGAACGGGACGGCCCCGCGGGCGAACATCAGCTGCGACGCCATCCCGAACCGTTCGGCGACGGAGACCCCCTCGTCGGCCGCCGCCGCGGCCTCCTCGACGTGTCCCGCGAGGCGGAGCACGATGGAGAGGTTGTTCAAGGCACGCGTGATCATGACCGCCGAGTTGATCGACTTCGCCACCACGAGGCTCTCGCGCATCTCCTCGATGCCCGTCGGGTCCCCGCCGTCGACCTTCGCGCCGCCGAGGTAGAGGAGCGACTCCGAGCGGATCTCGTCGGCGCCGAGCGACGTCGCCAGTTCGAGCGCCTCGGCGGCGAAGTCGTGTGCCTCCTGGATGCGGCCGGCGAGGTACGCATGGCGGGCGCGAGCGCTCCAGACGGTCGCCTTGGCCCGGCTGGCAGGTCGATCGGCGACGAGCGCCGCTGCCTGCCCGAGCTGCTCCTCGATCTGGTCCTCTCGGCCGAGCTCGTAGCCTCCGAGCGCCACGAGCACACGGCTCTCGGCCGCCGACTCCGCGTCTCCCGACGCCTCGAACGCCGAGGCTGCTTCGAGCAGGATCTCATGCCCGCCGCCGGCCGCGGAGACCTCGGCCTTGCCCAACTGGAAGAGCAAACGCGCACGGCCGGGCCCGTCGTCGCCGGCGAGCTCGAGCGCAGTACGGGCGTACGCCGTCGCGCCGGCGAAGTTGTTGAGGCCGTGCGCGCGCTCGGCCGCAGCGCCGAGCGCACGGACGGCCCGCTCCCGGACGTCGCCCGACAACAGCACACCGTCGTGGTCGAGCCCCAGCACCGCGACGTAGTGGCCCGCGAGCAGCTCGGAGTGATCCTGCGGCCGACCGAGACCCTCGATCCACGACCCCGCACGGATGTGCTTCGCCGCACGCTCGGCGCGAGGTATCTGTCCGTACGCGACGTCGCGAACGAGGACGTGGCGGAACGCGAACTCCTCCTCACCCGCGACCGACGAACGCCGCTCACGGCGAATGAACTCCTTGCGCTCGAGCGCGTGGAGGCCGTCGCGCGCGCCCGTTCGGGCTTCGAGCGAGCCCGACCAGAACACCTTGCCCATCACCGCCGCATCCTGGAGCAGCGACTTCTCGTCGGCCGGAAGACCGTCGAGCCGAGCCGCGATCACGCCGTGGACGCTCTCCGGGAGCGCCGCGTCGACGGCGCCGCGCTCCTCGTACAGCCGCGCGAACTGCTCGGCGTACAGCGGGTTTCCGCTCGCACGCTCGAGCAGCGTCTGCTGTGTCTCCGCAGGCAGCACGGCGCGGTTCAACACCAGCGCGAGGAGCTTCGCGGAGTCCTCGTTCGTGAGCGGCGACACGTTGAGCGTCAGCGCGTTCCGTTTGCCGCCTCCCCAGCCGGGCCTCCTCTCGAGCAGCTCCGGGCGTGAGGTGCAGAGCACGAGCATCGGCACGCCGCTCGACCAGTCCGCGAGATGGTCGACGAAGTCGAGCAGCCCGTCGTCGGCCCAGTGGAGGTCCTCGAAGACGAGCACGAGCGGCCGGCGCTCCGCGAGACCCTCGAAGAGCGTGCGCCACGCGGTGAACGACTCGTCTCGGCTCGAGCTTCGGTCGGGCTCCCCTCCGACGAGCGGACGGAGCCGCGCGATCACCCAGTCGACGTCCTCGTCGACGACCTCACGGACCGCGGAGTCCAGCTTCTGCGCGACGACCTCCTCGGCGTCGTCCTCGAGGATTCCCGCCTGAGCCTTGACCATCTCGGCGACCGCCCAGAAGCTGACGCCCTCGCCGAAGGGGAGGGAGCGGCCCTGCCGCCAGTAGGTGAGCTCGTCGCCGCGGCCGACGTGCTCGAAGAGCTCCCAGACGAGCCGGCTCTTGCCGATCCCGGGCACGCCGACGACCGTGACGAGCTGAGGCTCGCGCTCGTCTCGCACGCGGTCGAGGGTCGAAGTGAGCGCGTCGAGCTCGCGAGTCCGTCCGACCAGCGGGGCGCCGCCGTGCTGGCGGACGTCGACGCCGAAGCGCGACCGTGCGTTCACCGCCTCCCACACGGCGACGGGCGCGCGCTTTCCCTTCGCCTCGACGGGCTCGGCTTCGCGGTACTCGATCACGTCTCGGGTCGCGCGCTGCGTCTGCTCGCCGACCAGGATCCCGTTCACCGGCGCGGCGCCCTGGAGGCGCGACGCGGTGTTGACGACGTCACCGGTGACGATTCCTTCGCCGGCGCTCGGCCGTGCGTCGAGCGAGACGAGGGCCTCGCCCGTGTTCACCGCGATGCGCACCTCGAGGTCGTCCTCTTCGGTCGCCCAGTCCCGGATCGCGAGCGCCGCCCGCACCGCCCGCTCGGGATCGTCCTCGCGCGCGGTCGGCGCGCCGAAGACCGCCACGACCGCGTCCCCGATGAACTTCTCGACCGTTCCGCCCCAGCGCTCGAGCTCCGCCCGCAGTCGCTCGTGGTACGGGCGGAGCACCGCGTCGACGTCCTCGGGGTCGAGCGTCTCCGCACGGGCGGTGAAGCCGACGAGGTCGGCGAAGAGGACGGTCACGACCTTGCGCTCCCGGCGCGGTTCCACGGGACGAGTGTAGGTCGGTCGTGGGGAAGATCCCAGAGCTTCGGCGCGTCCTGGGGGTAAGCGAGAGGAAGGACTCCGATGCACGACCAGCTGATCAACGAGCAGGTCGCCCGCCTCCACCGCGAAGAGGCGCTGCGCAAGGCGAGTCGGCGGCACGGCCCGGATCTCGAGCCCCGCGTGCGGATCGCCGTCGGGCGGCACTTCGTAACCGCCGTCCGCAGCGTCACGCGCCGCGCCGCCTGGCAGGCGGCCCAGCCGCGGACGAACTAGGAACGACGAGCGCCGACCCGTCGCGGCGCTCCTCTTCCGCTACAGCTCGCCGCTGAAGGTGTCGCAGGCCGCGGGATCGCCGTTCCGCATCCCGCGCGTGAACCACTTCATCCGCTGCTCCGAAGACCCGTGCGTCCAGGACTCGGGGTCGATCCGGCCGCCGGACTTCTGCTGGATGCGGTCGTCGCCGACTGCTGCGGCTGCGCCGAGCCCTTCCTGCACGTCCCCCGGGTCGAGCAGCTGACGCTGCTCGGCGGTGTAGGCCCACACGCCGGCGAGGCAGTCGGCCTGGAGCTCCAGGCGGATGGAGTCTTCGCGGTTTTCGACGCGCTCCATCACGCCGAGCACGTTCTGGACGTGGTGCCCGACCTCGTGCGCGATCACGTAGGCCTGCGCGAAGTCCCCGGGAGCCCCGAAGCGCGCGTTCAGGTCGCGGAAGAAGGAGAGGTCGAGGTAGATCGTGCTGTCGGGCGGGCAGTAGTGCGGGCCGACGGCGGCGGACGCTCCCCCGCACGCCGACTGTGTCCCCTGCGAGAACAGCACGAGCGTCGACGGCCGGTACTCGCGGTCGCCGCGCCGGAAGAGGTCGACCCACGTCTGCTCGACGTCCGTGTAGACGCGGTTGGAGAAGTCCGCCAACGGATCGTTCGGATCCGGGGCGGGGGACGTGTTTTCCGCCTGGGGGAACGCGTCCAGCGGCCCGCCGCTGCTGTCTCCGCCCCCCGGCAGCCCTCCGGTGAGCAGGATGAACGCGAGCAGCACGAGCACGCCGAGGCCACCGCCTCCGACGCCGATCGGGATGCCCCCGCCGAGCCCGCCGGCGCCACGCCGGTCCTGAACCCGGGTGCCGCGCGGTAGCCGCTTCCACTTCACGGCAGGAGCAGTTCCCGCACCGCGCGGGCGTCAACCTTCGAGCGCGCGCAGCTCCCGCTCGTAGCGCTCGAGCTTCTCGCGCTCCGCCTCGACCACGTCGGGGGCGGCGTTCGCGACGAAGCGCTCGTTCGCGAGCATCCGCTGCGAGCGCTCGACCTCCTTGCGGAGCCGCTCGATCTCGATCTGCGCGTTCCCGTCCGCCTTCACGCGGCCGGGCTTCACGACCGCGTCGAAGATGCGGCGCTCCTCGTCGTCGAGCGAGACGAGCACCTGCGAGCGGCGGAAGATCGCCGCCGCGTCCTGCACGCGCTCGAGCGCGCGGGCGTCGTCGGCGAAGCGAGCGTCGGCCCCCGGCCACTCCGCGACGATCAAGCGGGTTTCGCGTGCGGGCAGGTTCGTCCAGATCTCCTCGGTCACGTGCGGCATCACCGGGTGCAGCAGCTTCAGCAGCCGCTCGAGCGCGCCGAGCGCGGTGGCGCGCGCGCCGGCGTCGCCGTCGTACAGGCGCGGCTTGATCGCCTCGAGGTACCAGTCGCAGAAGTCGTCGAACGTGACGCGGTAGAGCGTCAGCACCGCGGCCGAGAACTCGTACGCGTCGAGGCTCGCCTCGACCGCCGCCCGCGCCGACTCCAGCCGGGAGAGGATCCAGCGTTCCTCGACCGTCGCGGGCCTGAGGTCGGGCGTCGCGTCGCCGGCGTTGGCGAGCACGAGCCGGCTCGCGTTCCAGAGCTTGTTCGCGAGCTTCCTGCCCTCCTCGATCACCCCGACGTTGAAGCGGACGTCCTGCGTCGAGGACATCTTCAGGAGCCCGTAGCGCGTTGCGTCGGCGCCGTGGTCGGCGATCACGTCGAGCGGGTCGATGCCGGTCCCGAGCGACTTCGACATGCGCCGGCCGTCGGGCGCGAGCACGGTCGAGTGGATGATCACGTCGGTGAAGGGGATCTCGCCGAGCAGCTCGAGCCCGGAGAAGATCATCCGGTTCTCCCAGAGGCGGATGATCTCGCGCGCGGTCGTCTGGAGGTCGCCGGGGTAGAACGCCTCGAGGTCGGGCGTCCGCTCGGGCCAGCCGAGCGTCGCGAACGGCCAGAGCGCCGACGAGAACCAGGTGTCGAGCACGTCCGAGCTGCGCTTCGCGGACGCGCCGCACTCCGCGCACGCGTCCGGCTCCTCGCCGTCGGTGACGGTCGTGTGGCCCTCGGCGCACTCCCAGAGCGGGAGCCGGTGACCCCACCAGAGCTGGCGCGAGATGCACCAGTCCGGCGCCTCTTCGAGCGAGCGGATCGCGAACTCGTGCTGGGACTCGGGGTGGAAGACGACGCGCCGCTCGCGCAGCGCCGCGAGGGCGGGCTGCTTCAGCTCGCCCATCGCACACCACCACTGGAGCGAGATCAGCGGCTCGATGCGGCTCTCGCAGCGCTCGCACAGGGCGATGGAGTGGCGGTACGGCTCCTGCTGCTCGAGCAGTCCGCGCTCGCGGCACCAGTCGAGGATCCGCTGCCCGGCTTCGTCCTGCGAGAGCCCGGCGAGCTCGCCCGCCGCGGCGCTCATCCGGCCGTCGTCGCCGATCACGGACGGCTCGGGCAGCCCGTGGTCCCGGCCGATCGCGAAGTCGGTCGGGTCGTGGCCGGGAGTGATCTTCAGCGCTCCGGTCCCGAACTCCGGCTCGACGCGCTCGTCGGCGACCACCGGCACGCGCCGCTCGACGAACGGCACCACCACCTCGCGGCCGACCGCGTCGCGGTAGCGCTCGTCGTCCGGGTGCACTGCCACGGCGACGTCGCCGAGGATCGTCGCGGGGCGCACGGTCGCGATCGAGACGCCGCCGTCTCCGTCGGCGAACGGGTAGCGGATCGTCGAGAGCGTGTCGTCGACGTCCTCGTGCACGAGCTCGAGGTCCGAGAGCGAGGTCTGGTGGTAGGGGCACCAGTTGATGATCCGGTTCGCGCGGTAGATCCAGCCCTTGTCGTAGAGATGCTTGAAGAAGGTGAAGACCGCGCGGACGTACGCGTCGTCCATCGTGAAGCGCTCGCGCCGGTAGTCGAGCGACGCGCCCATGCGCCGGAACTGGAACATGATCTTGCCGCCGTACTCGCGCAGCCACTCCCAGACGCGGGCCTCGAACGCCTCGCGCCCGAGCGCCTGCCGCGTCGTCCCCTCGACGCGTTCGAGGTGCTTTTCGACGGCCGCCTGCGTCGAGATCCCCGCGTGGTCGTAGCCGGGCTGGAAGAGCGTGTTGTACCCCTGCATCCGCTTCAGCCGCACGGCGGCGTCGCCGAGCGCGAGCTGGAGCGCGTGCCCCATGTGCAGCTCGCCCGTGACGTTCGGCGGCGGGTGCGCGTCGACGTAGCTCTCGCGCGAGGAATCGGGGTCGGCCGCGTACAGGCCCTCGGCTTCCCACGTCTCCTGCCAGCGCGCCTCGACACCCTCCGGCCGGTAGAGGGGCTCCATCTGTCCGGTGAGGTCAGGCAGCGACTATGGGCCCAGTCTAGAGGATCAGTCCGCCACGCAGCGGCTCGACTGCGCGAAGTACGTCTGCGTCTCGGGGTCCTCCCAGACGTAGAGGCAGAACTGGTTCTGCTCGTCGTTGTACTCCCATGCCTCCTCGCCCTGGACGGTCACCTTGCGGAGGTCGGTCTCCTCGAGCTTTGCCTCGGTCGGGTAGATCCGGGCGACGGGCGCTTCCTCGATCGTCCGCGGGGTCGTGTCGACGATCGTCTGCCGCACGTTCGGCAGCGCGAGGATCTCCTTCGCCTCGTTCTCGGTGTAGCCGCCCCAGGTGTCGCTCGTCGTCGTGCACGCGGCCAGGAGGACGATCGGAAGGAGGGCGATGCGCTTCGCTCGGCTCATTTCGGTCGGGAAGTGTCGCAGAAAGGGGTCACTGCAACTTGCAAGCCGGTACGCCCCGAATTGATCCGGGTGGGGTGACGACTTCCGGACCGCCTGGACGCTCGGATAGGCCGGCGGCATGCCGTTGATCCCCTCCCCCCGCGTGTGCGATAAGCAGCCACAAACCACGTTCGGGGGGCAGAGGAGGGCTAGATGTTGAACCGTTTCGTGGTCGCTCTGGCGATCGCGACGTCTGTGGCAACGGGCCTGCTGATGAACCCCGCCGGGGCAGCGGCGCACAATCCGACCATCACCGCACAGGTCATCTGCGACTCCGCGACCGGAGCGCAGTCGATCGAGTTCACCTCGACGGCATGGGCCGGCAACGGCTCCGACCCGACGAACGATCCGTCGCGGGCGAACTCGCGGATCGACATCCGTCTGGACGGCGTCGTCGTCACCTCGGGCGCGTACACGGCTCCCGACTACTCGTTCTCGGGATCGGTCCCGGTGCCTGCCGGCAAGGTCGCAGGCGACGTGATCGAGGTGAGCGCGCTCGCCGTCGACGCCTGGGGGAACGGCGAGCCCGGAGGTGTGTCGAGCTGGGTCGACGTCGTGCTCCCGGCTTCGTGCCTCTTCGACCCAGCGCTCGGGCGCTTCACCGGCGGAGGGCACCAGGTCAGGGTCGGCGAGGCGCGCGTGACGCGTGGGCTCACGATCCACTGCGACCTGCTGCTCTCGAACAACCTCGAGGTCAACTGGGGCGGGAAGCAGTTCCACATGACCGAGCACCTCACGACCGTCGAGTGCTCGGACGACCCGGAGATCATCGAGGACCCGCCGCCGGCCCCGCTCGACACGCTGATCGGCGTCGGGACGGGACGGTACAACGGCGCCGACGGGTACACGATCGAGTTCACGCTCGTCGACTACGGCGAGCCCGGCTCGTCGGACCGGATGGCGATCAAGATCTACCAGACGGCGACGCCGTCGAACGTCGTCCTGAACGTGCCGCTCCAGCTCCTGAGCGGCGGGAACCTGCAGGCGCACTACGACCAACCGCACAAGTAGGCGGTACGGCGGAGCGGGGCGGCGCAGCAGCCGCCCCGCTCCGCAGTCGAGCGTCACGCCCGGCCCGATCGGGCACTAATCTGCGACTCGGGAGCGATCGTCATGGCCGACCGACACCTCACCGTGCGACGACGAGTCGCCGCGTCCCCTGACTCGGTCTGGAACGTGTTCGCGGACTTCCCGAACCTCGCAGACCACTGGGGTGGCCTCAAGGCCTCTCGACCCATCGGAGACCAAACCCAGGGTGTGGGTGCACGCCGCCAGGTGGACCTGGCGCCGGTCGGCACATTGGTCGAAACGGTCACCGGCTGGGAAGAAGGCCGCAGAATCGCCACCATGAATCAGCCATCCGCTCTCGTCCCGTTCAAGCAAGCCGAGTCCAGGCTCACCCTGGAGCCCGACGGGGACGGGACCGCGATCACGTTCGACTACCGATATGTGCCGAGAGGTGGCCCGGTGGGCCGACTGACCGGTCCCGTGATCGACACGATGCTGAGGAGAACCTTCGAGAGCATGCTGGCTTCCGTCGAGGATGCCTCCCTCGAGGGGGCTGACCGAACGTGAACTTCGGTGTCAGACACCGGAGTGGCGCGCTCGCAGCTGTCAAGGCTGAAGCGTCACAAGACTGAATCAACGCCGGAGCTTTCGCTGCGCTCGGCCGAGGGTGGAGGGGGAGATCGAAAGAGGAGGAACCCGAGGTACCCCCTCTTGGACAGACATGGGCGGTGCTGGGATCGAACCAGCGACCTCCTGCGTGTAAAGCAGGCGCTCTCCCGGCTGAGCTAACCGCCCGACGTTCGATGCCCCCAGCGGGATTCGAACCCGCGCTACCACCTTGAAAGGGTGGCGACCTGGGCCGCTAGTCGATGGGGGCGGCCGCATGCAGGATAGCCCCGGACGCGGGCTACACTCGCCGCCGGGGCCGTTAGCTCAGCTGGTAGAGCAGGGGACTTTTAATCCCAAGGTCGTAGGTTCGAGTCCTACACGGCCCACCTGACCGGGCGCGCGAAATCCTTACAGGACGTTTCGCAACTCCTCGCCGGAGCTCGACGTTCAAGTCGATGCACACCAAGGAGGAGATGACATGTCGAAGTTGCCGCTTCGCGCGCGGGACCTGACGACCGCGCTCGTCGCTTCCGTCCTGACCACGCTGACGCTCGCGGGAGGCGGCTTCGCCGAGCCCACCCGCTCGGAGGTCGCGCCCCGGAACGAGTCGCCGCCCACGATCTCGGGGGCGCAGCGCGTCGGCGCGACGCTGACGGCGAACCCGGGCCGCTGGGCCGGGAGCACGCCGATCTCGTTCTCGTACCAGTGGGTCCGCTGCAACGCGCAGCTCGCCAACTGCTCGAACCGCAACCGCGGCCGCTTCTACCGGCTGGGAGGCAGCGACCAGGGCCGCCGGCTCGTCGTCGTCGTGACGGCGCGCAACTCCGACGGCGCCGCGAACGCCCAGGCGAACACCGGGGTGATCGCCGCCCGGGCGACGGCTCCGCGGAACACGTCCATCCCGACGATCTCCGGGACGCTGCGCGAGGGGGAGACCCTGACCGCGAACCCGGGCGTCTGGACGGGAACGCAGCCGATCGCGTTCACGTACCAGTGGCAGCGCTGCGACGGCAACGGCGGCAACTGCGCGAGCATCGGCGGCGCGACGAGTCGCAACTACACCGTGACGTCGGCGGACGTGAGCCGCTCGGTGCGGGTCGTCGTGCGTGCGACCAACCCGGCAGGGGCGCGGAGCGCCACGTCGGCGCCGACCGGCGTCGCGCAGCCCGGTGGGCCCGCCGGACAGGTGCGGCTCCCGGACGGGCGGATCTCGATCCCGATCGAGAGCGTCTCGCTGCCCGCACAGCTCGTGATCGAGCAGGTGCTCTTCTCGCCGAACCCGGTTCGCTCTCGGAGAACCACGATCAGTGCGCGCGTCCGGGTCGTCGACACGCGAGGCTTCGTGGTCCGCGGGGCGCTCGTGTACATGCGCTCGACGCCGCTCCTGACGACGACGCCGACGGAGACCGCGACCGCGACCGACGGCTGGGTCCTGCTGCGGATGCGGGCCAGGGCGCCTCGGGCCGGGCTCGTCTTCCCGCTTCGCCGCGGCGTGAACGTCCAGTTCTACGTCCAGGCGAGGCGCGCGGGAGAGCGCCTGCTCTACGGCGTGACCGCGACGAGGCTTGTCCAGGTGCGCACCTCGGGTTAGGAGGGTTGGCTCGCTCACGCCGCCGCCGGTACAACTGCGGGGTCCACGAGAGGAGGCGGCGTGAGCGAGCTGTTCGGTCGGTCGGAACCGAAGATCAGCGACCTGTCGAAGCACGACGCGGCGCGGCTCGAGGAGAGCCTCGTGCCGCTCATGGAGGCGGCCAAGAACGTCTCCTGGTACGACGCGCCCGGCGCGGAGGCGGACCTCGCGATGGCGCGGCTCTGCCTGCTCCGGCGCGCCCGCGCGGGCGCGTCCGCCAGTGCGGCCGCGGGCGACGAGGGCGTGCGGATGCTCCTGGCCGAGACCGACCACGAGGCGATCGTCTGGCTGCTCTCGCGCGCGGTCTCGTACATGGACGAGCAGGGGTTCCCGGACTTGGTCCCGGGCGCCTACCTCGAGCCCGAGGCGTAACCGCTGCACGACCACGCGCACGAGTCGCGGCTCGCCGGCGACCGCCGCGCGCTCGGCGGCGCGCTCGCGCTGATCGTCGCCTTCACCGCGGTCGAGGTCGTCGTCGGCTACACCGCGGGGTCGCTCGCGCTCCTCGCGGACGCCGGCCACATGCTCGGGGACGCAGGCAGTCTCGGCCTTGCGCTCTTCGCGGCCTGGCTCGGGTCGCGGCCGGCGACGCCCGAGCGGAGCTTCGGCTACCGGCGCGCGGAGATCCTCGCCGCGCTCGCGAACGGCGTCGCGCTCGTCGCGGTCGCGATCTGGATCGTCGTCGAGGCGATCCAGCGGCTGCGCGACCCGCTGGAGCCGAGCGGCGGCTGGGTGCTCGCGGTCGGCGTCGCCGGCCTCGCGCTCAACCTCGGGGCCGCGCGCCTGCTGCACCGTCGCGGGTCGCAGAGCCTGAACGTCCAGGGCGCGCTCCGGCACGTGCTCGCGGACGCGCTCGGCTCGATCGGCGTCATCCTCGCCGGCGCGATCGTGCTCCTGACGGGCTGGCGCTACGCCGACCCGCTCGTCGCCCTTGCGATCGCCGGGCTCGTCCTCGCCAGCTCGTGGGCCCTGCTCCGCGACTCGGTCGCGATCCTGCTCGAGTCCGCGCCGAGGGACGTGGACGCGGAGGCGATCGGACGCGCGATGATCGAGGTCGACGACGTCCACGAGGTCCACGACCTCCACGTCTGGACGATCACCTCGGGCTTCCCGAGCCTCTCCGCGCACGTGCTCGTGACCCCCGACGCCGACTGCCACGGGAAGCGCCGCGAGCTCGAGCAGCTGCTGGAGGAGCGGTTCGGGCTCTCCCACACGACGCTCCAGGTCGACCACGCCCCGAGCGGCGCGCAGCGCGTCGAGCTGGGGGCCACGCTGCCTCGCAAGACGCCGCTGCGCTAGCCACTACGATCATCCTTCGTGGCCGGCCTCGAGGGAAAGACGGCGATCGTCACCGGCGCCTCGAGCGGGATCGGCGCGGCGATCGTCGGCGCGCTCCGCCGGGAGGGCGCCCTCGTCGCTGGCGGCGCCAGGCGCGCCGAGCGGATCGAGGCCGACCACGCGCTCGAGCTCGACGTGACCGACCTGGAGAGCTGCGAGCGCTTCGTCTCGGAGGCGGTCGAGCGCCTCGGCGGGCTCGACGTCCTCGTCAACGCCGCCGGGCTCGCGCTCGGGCGCGATCCGTTCTGGGAGAGCACGGAGGACGACGAGCGCGCCGTCCTCGAGACGAACGTGAACGGCCTGATCCGGATCACCCGGCTCTGCCTGGCCCACCTGCGCGACGGCGGGCACATCGTGAACATCGGCTCCGTCGCGGGCCGACAGGCCTACGAGAAGGGCTCGCTCTACGTCACCTCGAAGTTCGCCGTGCGTGGCTTCACGTACGCGCTGCGCGAGGACCTGCTCGGCCGCCCGATCCGGCTCACGACCGTCGACCCGGGCCTCGTCGAGACCGACTTCTCGCGCGTGCGCTTCCGCGGCGACGAGGACCAGGCGCGCACGGTCTACGCCGGCGTCGAGGCGATGACGCCCGACGACATCGCGGACTGCGTCCTCTTCGCGCTGACGAGGCCGCCGCACGTGAACGTCGACGAGCTCGTCGTCAAGGCGCTCGCGCAGTCCTCCGGCGGACGCATCCTCCGCAGCACGTAGTGGCGCTCACGATCCTCGAGGGCTCGACGTTCTGCATCTGCGACGACCGCGGGGACGTTGGCGACGAGACGGGCGGGTTCTTCGCGCACGACACGCGGTTCCTCTCCGTGCTGCGGCTCACGATCAACGGCAAGCCGCCGCTGCTCCTCTCCTCCGGCAAGGTCGAGTACTTCTCGGCCGCGTTCTACCTCCGCAACCCCGTCGCCGACGGGCTGCCGCAGGACAGCCTCTCGATCGCGCGCCGCCGCTTCGTCGGCGACTCGATGCAGGAGCGGATCGTCGTCCGCAACGAGAGCATGGAGCCGGTCCGGTTCATGCTCGGGCTCGAGGTCGGCTGCGACTTCGCGGACATCATGTCGGTCAAGGATCACGACTTCGCGCTGGGGGACCCCGAGCACGCGGAGCCGCTGCCCGACCCCGTCGAGCCGGTGTACGACGCCGAGAACAACCAGTTCCTGCTCGCCGACACCGAGGACGGCGCGCGCACGCAGGTGATCCTCTCGCAGAGGGGGACCAGCGACGGGAAGGGGATGGCCTACGAGGTCGGCCTGGGCCCGCGAGAGTCGTGGGAGCTCCAGGTCGACGTCGTCGCCTCGCTCGACGGCGAGGTCGTCGCGCCGCGGCTGGTCGAGCGGCGCTTCGGGGACGAGCTCGTCCACGTCAGGGAGTCGCTCGCGGCGTGGCAGCTCCGCGTCCCGCAGCTCCGTTCGACCTGGGACGACCTCGGGCACGCGTTCACGCAGTCCGTCGCCGACCTCGCCGCGCTGCGGATGCGGAGCGCCGCCGACCCCGGGCGCGGGCGCCTCCCCGCGGCCGGGATGCCGTGGTTCATGACGGTCTTCGGGCGCGACACGATCATCACGTGCCTCCAGACGCTGCTCTTCGGGCCGGAGCTCGCACGCACCGCGCTCGAGGTCCTGGCCGAGCTCCAGGCGAGGGAGGACGATCCCTCGATCGACGCGGAGCCGGGGAAGATCGTGCACGAGGTCCGCACCGGCAAGGCGGCGAAGCACTGGTTCAGCTCGTACTACGGCACCGTCGACGCGACGCCGCTCTACCTCGTGCTGCTCTCCGAGGTCTGGCGCTGGACGGGGGACGAGGCGTTCATCCGCTCGCTCCAGGAGCCGGCGCTGCGCGCGCTCGAGTGGATCGACCGCTGGGGCGACCGCGACGGCGACGGCTTCGTCGAGTACGAGCGGAGGAGCGGGCACGGGCTCGTGAACCAGTCGTGGAAGGACTCGGGCGACTCGCAGCGCTTCCACGACGGTCGCTTCGCCGAGACGCCGATCGCGCCCGCGGAGGTGCAGGGCTACGTCTACGACGCGAAGCGGCGCCTCGCCGAGGTCGCGCGGGACGTGTGGCGCGACCGCGCGCTCGCCGATCGGCTCCAGGCCGAGGCGAAAGTGCTGCGCGACCGCTTCGACGACGCGTTCTGGGTCGAGGAGCGCGGCGGGTTCTACGCACTCGCGCTCGACCGGGACAAGAACCGGGTCGACTCGATGTGCTCGAACATGGGCCACCTGCTCTGGAGCGGGATCGTCCACCCGCACCGGGTCGAGCCCGTCGTCGACGCGCTGATGGGCGATGCGCTCTGGTCGGGCTGGGGCGTGCGGACGATGTCGGAGGCCGACGCGGCGTACAACCCGCTCGCCTACCACAACGGCACCGTCTGGCCGCACGACAACTCCCTGATCGCGTGCGGTCTCGCGCGCTACGGCCGCTGGCCCGAGGCGCAGCGCATCGTGCAGCGGCTGCTCCACGCGGCGCGGCACTTCGACTACCAGCTCCCCGAGGTCTTCGCCGGGCTCCGCCGCTCCGAGACGACCTTCCCGATCGCCTACCCGACGGCCGCTCGGCCGCAGGCCTGGGCGGCGGGGACGCCGGTGCTCCTGCTCCAGCTCCTGCTCGGCCTCCAGCCGGACGTGCGCCGCCACGCGCTCGAGACGATCGCGCCGCCGGAGCTGCCGTCGTGGGCGCAGAGCGCGAGGCTGACCGGCGTGCGCGCGTTCGACCGCACGTGGACCGTGTATCTCGAGGACGCTCAGGTGCGTGTGGAGGAGTCGTGAGCGAACGTCTGCGGATCGCGATCCTCGCGCCGCCGTGGTTCGCGGTTCCCCCCACCGGCTACGGCGGGATCGAGTGGGTCGTCTCGCTGCTCGCCGACGGGCTCGTCGACGCGGGCCACGACGTCACGCTCTTCGCCTCGGGCGACTCGCGCACGCGCGCGAAGCTCTCGGCCTTCTTCGACCGTGCGCCGACGGAGCACATCGGGCGCACGTTCTGGGAGCTCCAGCACGTGCTCTCCTGCTACAGCCGCCACGACGAGTTCGACGTGATCAACGACCACTCGGGCCCGCCGTCCGCGACGATCGGCGGCGCGGTGCCGACGCCCGTGGTGCACACCGTCCACGGCCCGCTGACGGACGAGCCCGGCGAGCTCTACGAGGCGATCGGGAAGGTCTCGCCCGAGGTCGGGCTGATCTCGATCTCGCTCAACCAACGCCGGCCGAAGCCGAACCTGAACTGGGTGGCGAACTGCCCGAACGCGCTCGACCTCTCGGTCTACCCGTGCAAGCCGCACCGCGGCGACTACCTGCTCTTCGTCGGGCGGATGAGCCCCGACAAGGGAGCGCACCGCGCCGTGGCGGTCGCGATCGACGCCGGGCTGCCGCTCAAGCTCTGCGGTAAGTGCCGCGAGCCGAAGGAGATCGAGTACTTCTCCGAGTTCGTCGAGCCCCACCTCGGGCCCGCGTACGGGATCGAGTTTCTCGGCGAGGTCAGCCACGGCCACAAGGTCGAGCTGATGCAGGACGCGCGCGTGACCCTGTTCCCGATCGAGTGGGAGGAGCCGTTCGGGCTCGTGATGATCGAGTCGATGGCGTGCGGGACGCCGGTGATCGCGACGCGCTGGGGCGCCGTGCCCGAGGTGATCGAGCAGGGACGCTCGGGCCTGATCGTCGACGACTACCGGCTGATGACCATGGCGATCGAGGAGGCGGACCGGCTCGAACCGCTCGAGTGCCGGCGCTACGTGGAGGAGCGTTTCGCCCCGGAGCGGATGGTGGGGGACTACCTGCGCGCGTATCGCGACGTCATCGGCGCGTGACGGCCCCCGCAGCCCTGCGGCGCTCGCCGCACGACCGCGAGATCCTCCGGCTCGCGGTGCTGGCGCTCGGCGCCCTGGCCGCGCAGCCGACGTTCGTGCTCGCCGACACCGCGATCGTCGGGCATCTCGGCACGCCGCAGCTGGCGGCCCTCGGGATCGCCGGGATCGTGCTCGGCGGCGTCTTCGCGATCTTCAACTTCCTCGCCTACGGCACGACGTCGCAGGTGACGCGGGCCGCCGGTGCCGGGGCGCGGGAGACGGCCGACCGCCTCGGCGCCCAGGCGTTCTGGCTCTCGTTCGCGCTCGGGACGGCCGCCGCGATCGCGATCGGGCTGGCCGCCGAACCGGTCGTGCGCCTGATGGGCGGGGAGGGGCAGACTGCCGAGTACGCGGTTCAGTACCTGCGCATCGCCGTCGTCGGCCTGCCGTTCTCGTTCCTCGTGCTCGGCGGGCAGGGGTACTTCCGCGGCATCTCCGACCTGCGCACGCCGCTCGTGATCGAGGTGGCGGCGAACGGGCTCAACATCGTGCTCGTCGCGTCGTTCGTGTACGGCTTCGGCTGGGGGATCCAGGGCTCGGCCGCCGGGACGGCGATCGCGCAGGCGTGCATGGGCGTCGCGTTCCTC
>JAICPI010000025.1 GCA_025929895.1 Thermoleophilia bacterium | reverse complement strand
CGTGTCGTGCTCGCCGTTCCGCGTCCCGCTCGCGCGGCTCGCGGCGGCGCAGGCAGCGCTCGCCGAGCGCGGCGCGACGTACGTCGCTGCGGGCGGCTAGACGAACTCTGAGACCGACCAGTACGCGAGCGCGACGCTGGCGATCGCGACCGCGGCGACGCCCGCGAAGCCGAGGAGCCCCGGCCGGCCGTACGCCGCGTGCGCGCGACCGAGCCGCGAGAGGGCGACCGCCGAGAGCGCTCCCGCGACCAGGCCTCCGACGTGCCCGCCGACCGAGATATTGCTGAGGCTGAGCGAGAGCACGAGGTTCAGGAGGATGATCGTCAGCGCGCCGCCGCCGAGCACGTAGTTGCGCTGGCGCTCGAACACGAACGCCGCTCCGAGGACGCCGAAGAGCGCGCCCGAGGCTCCCACCGTCGGGGTCGCAAGCGTCGTCCCGAAGAGGTCGAACCGGCCGAAGAGGAGTGCGCCGGCCGCGCCGCCGAGCCCGCCGGCGAGGTAGATCAGCGCGAAGCGCCAGCGGCCGATCGCCTCCTCGACGGGTGCGGCGATCCACCAGAGGAAGAGCATGTTCATGCCGAGGTGCAGCAGGCTGCCGTGGAGGAACATCGACGTCACGAGCCGCCACCACTCGCCGTCGGCCACCCCGATCGGCTCGCCCTGGAAGAGCGCGGCGCCGATCAGCGACCCGTCGATGAAGAGCTCGCCGCCGGGCTCGTTCAGCGTCCCGCCGCCGGCGGCGATTACGAGTAGGTAGACGGCCACGTTGACCCCGATCAGGACCTTCGTCAGGAGGGCGCCGGTCCCCTCGACCCCGAAGCGGCGGGCCTGGCGGGCCACGCGCGCCGGTCCGGTCGCGACCCCCGCGTGCTCGGCGCACTTGATGCCGACCGGCGTGAAGACCATGCAGTCGGGGCACAACCCACGGCCGCACTCGGCACACGAGACGCCGGTCTCGCGGTTCGGATGGCGATAGCAGGTGAGTGCGGGCGGCGCCGTCGCCATCGCGGACTAGCGTATCGGCGTGCGCGTGCACGTCGCCTTCACGCCGTCGGAGGCCGTCTCGGCTCCGGTCGGGGTCGTCGTCGACGTGCTCCGGGCGACCTCGACGATCGCGGTCGCGCTGGCCGCCGGCTGGCCGCGCGTGCTCTGCGCGCCCGGCGTCGAGGAGGCGCGCGCGGTGCGCGAGCAGCTGGGGGAGGGGCTGCTCGGCGGCGAGCGGATGGCGGAGCGGATCGAGGGGTTCGACGTGGGCGCGTCGCCCCGCGAGTTCACGGAGGGCGGCGCCGTCCCGCTGATCTTCTCGACCACGAACGGCACGCGCGCGATCCTGACGGCGGCCTCGAGCTGCGAGCGAGTGCTGCTGGGGAGCCTGCTGAACCTCGACGCCGTCGCGGCCGAGGCGCGCGAGAGCGGCCAGGACGTGCTCGTCGTCTGCGCGGGCTTCCACGCCGAGTTCGCGCTCGACGACGCGTACTGCGCGGGCCGGATCGTCGAGCTCGTCGGCGGCGAGCGCACCGACGCGGCGAAGGCGGCGGAGCTCGTCGCGCGCGCCTTTCCCGACGCCTACGAGGGGCTGACCGCGCGCACGTACGGGCCGCCGGGGCTCGAGGAAGACATCCGCTTCTGCGCGCGCGAGAACGTCCTCGACGTCGTCCCGCGCTTCTCCCGCATGGTCGGCCCCGCGGCCGAGATCACGACGTAGGAGGTTTTGACGAAGGAGGCGCTGTGCCCCGTTCGAGCCGGCGGTCGAAGCCCGCTGGGGCGTGGATGTTGACCATTCGGACGACGGCCTCGCCGCGGTTCGCGAACGTGTGCGGGACTCCGGGCGGCACGAGCACGAAGGTGCCGGGCCCGGCGACGACCTCGTCGTCGTCGACGGTGAAGGTGAGCTCGCCCTCGAGGACGTAGAACGAGTCGTCCTCCGCAGCGTGCGCGTGCTGCTCCGGCCCCTCGCGGTGGGGCTGGAGCGTGATCAGCGCGAGGTTGAAGCGCGGTGTGTCGGCGCTCCGGGCGAGGAACTCGACGTTCCCGACGCGGTGCCCCTCGCCGGGCGGGACGACGATCGCGCGCTGATTGACCATTGCCCTTGATTATCGACCGAGGCGACCACGCACACGTCGGTACACATCGAGGTTGGCTCGTGGCCCGACCGCAATGACATCCACTTCCGTCGGATTCCGTTCGTCGGGGATCAGTCTGTAGACGACGCGAAACGACGGCCGTTCGCTGACGCCTTCAACATCGAAGTACACCTTTCGACAATCGCCCAGGCCGCCCCTCAGGGACCTGCCTTGATAGGGACGGCCACCAAGATCGGCGATGATGCGAAGCGCGATCGTCCGCAACTCGTCACTGACGAGCTGTGTCAAGTCGCCTTCGACCTCAGCGCGCGACCGGACGCGAAGGTTCACTCACACCGAATTCGGCGGGGTCGAATCCCTGACGACGGATCAGATCGGCAAGTTCGATCCGTTCGCCCGTGTCGGCTGCATCGCGATTCCGCACTTCGAGCGCAATTGCTGCATCGTCGAGAGCATCAAGGAGTTCGTCATAGGCCTCGGCCGCGATGACCACGGCCTCGCGCCGACGGTGAGCGCCAAAGAAGATCGGCTCGGCCCTCGCACCAGCCTCTCTGAACGTCTTGAGAAACGTCGTAAGGTGGTAACGCGTATCACGGGTAGACAAGATCTCTGGTGCGTCGCGCCTGGGTCGTGACATCGTTTTAGTGTACACGAATGTGTACACACTTGACGACGAACGTGTGTTCGTATAGAACATACGTTCCCATGATCGCCTGCCTCGCCATTCCAGGGTTCCCGCTGCGGGCGGCGCTGCGCTCGCGGCCCTCGCTGGCTGCGACTCCCGCGGCTCTCGCGCCGCCCGCCGGGGAGGAGCCGCTGCTCGGCCCGGTGACGGCCGCAGCCGAGGCGCAGGGCGTCCAGCCGGGAATGCGGATGGGGGAGGCGCTCGCGACCTGCCCGCGCCTCGTGCTCGTCGAGGAGGACCCCTCGGCGGCCGAGCAGGCGTGGGAGGAGATCCTGCGCCGGCTCGAGGACGCCGGCTTCGCCGTCGAGACGGCCGAGCCCGGCAGCGCGTACTTCGAGACCCGGGGCGTCGAGCGGCTCTACGGCGGGCTCGAGGCCGCGCTCCGCCGCGCACTCGCCGCCGTCGGCGCAGGCTGGGACGCCCGCGTGGGCGCCGCCGAGCGCCGCTTCGCCGCGCTCGCGGCCGCGAACGTCGCGCGCGCCGGCCAGGCGCTCGTCGTCTCCGACGCGCAGCTGCCCGACTTCCTCGCCCCGCTGCCGCTCTCGCTGCTCCCGCTCGACGAGCGGCGGCAACTCGAGCTGCGCGAGCTGGGCGTGAAACGACTCGGAGAGCTTGCCGGGCTCCCGAGAGCCGCCGTTGCCGAACGATTGGGGCCGGACGGCCGGCGTGCCTGGAGCCTGGCGAGAGGGGGCACGGCGCGGCGGGTGCTGGGGCGGCGCCCGCCGGCCGAGCTCTACGAGGAGCTCGAGTTCCCAGAGGCGATCGGGAACGAGCTCACGCTGCGGCGCGCGTTCGGCGCGCTGCTCGACCGCATCCTCGAGCGAAAGGAGCGCGATGGACGGTTCATCCGCAAGGTCGCCCTGTCGGCACGGCTGGTGGGCGGGGGCTCCTGGCGCCGCACGGTCACGCTGCGCGAGCCGACGGCCGAGCGCGACCGCCTGCGCCACGCCCTCGGCCCGAAGCTCGCCGAGCTGCCGGCGCCGGTCCTCTCCCTCCGGCTGGAGCTCGTCGAGCTGACCGAGTCGCAGGGCCAGCAGCTCGAGCTCGTGCAGGCGGCGGGCGCCGAGCTCCAGAGCCGCCTGAGGGAAGGCCTGCGCCAGGTGCGCGCGAGCACCGGCTCGGGCTCGGTCGCGTCGGTCGTGGAGGTGGCGCCGTGGTCGCGGATTCCCGAAGCCCGGGCGCTGTTCGTTCCTCGCGACGACTGAACGAGCCGCAGCCGGCGCTCGTCGAGGCGCGATTCGACGGGACACCGCGGCTCGTCAACCGTCAAGGAGTCGCGCTCGTCCGCGAAGAGTGGCGCGTGGTCGACCGCTGGTGGACCGAGGAGCCGGTACAGCGCCGCTACTTCGAGCTCGTGCTCGAGTCGGGGCAGAACCTCGTCGTCTTCCGCGACGAGGAGCGCAGCCGATGGTTCAGCCAGCGCGGAGCTTAGGCGCCGACGGAGAACGCAAGCGTCGTCGCGACGACGACCAGCGTGACCATGATGGAGACGAGCAGACCCACGGGCGCTCCTGGTTCGGGATTTGCGGGGACGTTCCTCCAACGGCGCGCGGGCCCGAAGAGTTTCGCTCAGTCGGACTCGACTTCGTAGACGTCGTAGCGCTCCGCGAACTCGCGTCCGCCCTCCCCCGTCTGGAGCCTGCGGATGTACTCGTCGAAGCGCATGCCCGGCGCGTGCAGGTTGAGGATCCGGGCGGGCCGATCGCCTCGGTTGTGGAAGGTGTGCGGGACACCGGGCTCGACCGCGACGAAGCCCCCGCGCTGGAGCACGTGCGACGCGCCGTCGAGCTCGAGCGCGACCAGGCCGTCGAGGACGTAGAACGCATCGATGTGCGCGCGATGCAGGTGCACCGACGGCCCGGCCCAGCCGGGGCCGAGGTCGCTCTCGAACACGCAGAGCTCGGGCAGCGCCGCCTTGACACGCACCGTGTGGTTCGGGCCGCTGAAGGTCTCGCCCTCGCCGGCGCGGCGGACGATCGCCGCGGACCTCGGCAGCCCGCCGTCGGCGGGCGGGTCGTGGGAGTCGTACTCGGCAGGGTCGAGCTTGCGACCCTCGCGGCGCGCGGTGCGCGTCAGCGACCAGAACCGACCGGGGGCGTGGATGTTCAGGACGTGTGCGTCACCGGGCCGGAAGCCGTGGACGAGGAGCGCAGGCGCGAGGCCGTAGTCGCCGGGGACGAGTGGCACCTCCTCGCCCGACCGGTCGAACGTGAAGGTCCCCTCGAGCACGTAGAAGGAGTCGACGTGCTCGCGGTGGACATGTGGCTCGACGTTCATCGTCGCCTCGAGCACGGAGACGAAGAGATCGTCGTGCAGCAGCTTGTCGCCTGGACCGGGAGGCACGGCGTCCATGCCCATGGAGCCTACTCCCCGGCCGCATGAGCTACGTCGAGCTGCACGCGCACTCGGCGTACTCGTTCCTCGACGGTGCGTCGCTCCCGGAGGAGCTCGCGCTCCGAGCCGCGGAGCTCGGCTACGAGACGCTCGCGCTCACGGACCACGACGGCGTCTACGGCTCGCTCGAGTTCGCGCACGCAGCGAAGGCGTTCGGCGTTCGCGCGATCACGGGCGCGGAGATCACGCTCGAGGGCGGAGCTCATGTGAGCCTCCTCGTCGAGAACGCGCGCGGTTACGCGAATCTCTGCCTGCTGCTCACCGCCGCGCACGCGCACACGCGGCCGAAGCCCGAGGACCCGCCGCTCGACCCCGCGCTCCCGCTCGAGCTGCTCGAAGAGCGAAACGAGGGGCTCGTCTGCCTCTCGGGCTGCGCGCGGATGGGGTTGGGCGTGCGCGATCCGAACGCCGCCGCACGACTCGCCCGCGCGTTCGGGCGGGACCGCTTCTTCGTCGAGCTCCAGCGCCCGTACGAGCGCGGCGACGGCCGCCGTAACGCGGCCTTGCGCGACCTCGCCGAGGCGGTCGGCGTGCGGACCGTCGCGACCGGGGACGTCCACGCGCACCATCCGCGTCGCACGCAACTCCAGGACGTGCTCGTGGCGATCCGCGCGTGCACCTCGCTCGACGGGTGCGAGCGGGAGCGCCGCGGCAACCACGAGGCGGTCCTGCTTTCGCCCGACGAGGTGCTCGAGCGCTTCCCGGACGACCGCGGCGCGGTCGAGCGCGCCGGCGAGCTCGCGGACCGCCTCCGCTTCGACCTGACCGCCGACCTCGGGTACAGCTACCCCGACTTCGCCGACGGCGAGCCCGCGAGCACGAAGCTGCGGCGCGTCTGCGACAGCGCCTTCGCCGAGCGCTACGCGGGTTCGAACGGGCACAAGCGCAGAGCGCGCGAGCGGCTCGACGAAGAGCTCGCGCTGATCACGCGGCTCGGACTGGACGGCTTCTTCCTCCTCCACCACGAGGTGCTCGAGCTCGCGGCCGAGTGCGCGCGGGAGGTCCGCGGTGGCGACGCGCCGCGGCACGTGCTCCCGCCTGGACGCGGGCGCGGCAGCTCGGTCGGCTCGATCGTCTGCTACCTGACCGGCCTTTCGCACGTCGATCCGATCACCGCCGGTCTCTCGCTCGGGCGCTTCATCAACGACGAGATGCGCGGCGTGCCCGACATCGACCTCGACTTCCCGCGCGACATCCGCGAGAAGCTCATCGTCCGCGTGACCGAGCGCTACGGCCGCGAGCACGCCGCGCTCGTCGCGTCGTTCGCGACGTACCGCTCGCGCGGCGCGATCCGCGACGTCGGCAAGGCGCTCGGCCTGCCGTCTGCCGAGCTCGAGCGGCTCGCGAAGATCACCGAGGGCTGGAACGCACGGAAGGTCGCGCAGGACCTCGCGACGCTCCCCGACGCCGAGCGCAAGCTCCTCTCGCCGCGGTGGCGCGCTTTCGTCGAGTGCTGCACCGAGATCGCCGGTCTACCCAGGCACGTCTCCCAGCACCCGGGCGGGATGATCATCTCCTCGCGCCCGCTCGTCGAGCTCGTCCCCGTGCAGCCCGCGGCGATGACGGGACGACAGCTCTGCCAGTGGGACAAGGACTCGTGCTCCGACGCGGGCTTCATGAAGATCGACCTGCTCGGGCTCGGGATGCTCTCCGCCGTCGAGGAGTGCGTGAGCGAGATCGCGCGCGTGCACACGAAGCCGATCGACCTCTCGCGGATCGCGCTCGACGACCGGGACGTCTACGACGAGATCCAGCGCGCGGACACCGTGGGCACGTTCCAGATCGAGAGCCGTGCGCAGATGCAGAGCCTCCTGCGCACGAGGCCGGCGAACCTCGAGGACCTCACGGTCCAGGTCGCGCTCGTTCGCCCCGGGCCGATCCAGGGCAAGGCGGTGCACCCGTACGTCGCGAACCACGAGCGGCTGCGCGCCGATCCGACGTTCAAGCCGGCGTTCGACCACCCGCTGCTCGAGGAGCCGCTCGGCGAGACGCACGGGGCGATCGTCTTCCAGGAGCAGGTGCTCCACGTCGCGATGGCGCTCGCGGGCTTCAGCGTGGGGGAGGCCGAGGGACTGCGGCGGGCGATGAGCCGCAAGCGCTCCGAGGAGGCGCTCGAGGCGTTCCGCGCGCGCTTCGTCGACGGCGCGCTCGCCAAGGGCGTCGAGCGCGAGACGGCGGACAAGGTCTACGACAAGCTGACCGGGTTCTCGGGCTTCGGCTTCCCGAAGTCGCACGCCGCGGCGTTCGGGCTGCTCGCGTACCAGTCGGCGTGGCTGCGCCACTACTACCCGACCGAGTTCCTCTGCTCGCTCCTGAACGCGCAGCCGATGGGCTTCTACCCGCCCTCGACACTCGTGCGCGACGCGCAGCGGCGCGGGGTGGAGGTGCGCCCGCCCGACGTCAACCGCTCGCTCGCGAAGTGCTCGAACGAGGACGGAGCGGTCCGCATGGGGATCGAGTACGTGGCGCACGTCGGCGAGGACGACGCGCGGGCGCTCGTCGAGGCGCGCGAGCGCGCGGGCCCGTTCGCCGACATCGTCAGCTTGGCACAGAGAACCGCGCTCGGCCGCGACGAGCTCGAGGCGCTCGTGCAGTCGGGTGCCTGCGACGGCCTCGGCGTGAGCCGCCGCACGCTGCTCTGGGAGCTCGGGCTCGTGCCGCGCGCGCAGACCGTGCCCGGCTCCGGCGGGGAGGAGCACCAGCTCGCGCTGGCGCTCGACCCGACCGTCGAGACGCCGGAGCTCGCGGAGCAGACACGCTGGGAGCGGATGCTCGCGGACTACCGCCTGACGGGAGTCTCCGTCGGCGTCCACCCGCTCGAGCTGCTGCGGCCGTTCCTCCCGGCCGACACGCTCTCGACGCGGACGCTTCGCGAGCAGGCCCATCGCACGCAGGTCGCGGTCGCGGGCATGGCGGTGGCGCGGCAGCGTCCCGCGACCGCCAAGGGGATCGTCTTCATGCTGCTCGAGGACGAGTTCGGGCAGGTGAACCTGATCGTCCCGCCGCACGTGTACGACCGCCATCGCGCGATCGTCCGCGGCGAGCCGCTGCTGCTCGCGAGCGGCCGCTTCGAGAAGATCGGGCGGAACCAGAACGTCCTCGTCGACCGGCTGGAGACGCTCGGCCCGCTGGCGCGAAGGGTGTCCGGGGAGCACGCCGTCAACGACGCGCTCCCCGACGCACACCACTTTGGAAGACGCTAACGCGTGCGGAACGACCCGCGCATGTCGTCCGAGTGCGGGTCGCACACGAACCGGTAGACCTTCCCCCGCGCGAGCCGCACCTTCCACGTGACCGTGCCGGTCGAGCCGACACCCGTCGCCTTGCGTACGCCGGGGCCTGAGATGCGGAAGTTGTGCTCGCCCGAGCGGTCGCGAACCGTCACGGTGTAGACGCCCGCCCGGAGGTTCCGGACCCTCGCCCCGGTGGCGGTTCGGAGCGTGATCGTGTCGCCGGGCCCGACGCTCGCGACCAGCCTCGGCGTTGCGGCCTGGCCGGGCAGCGCGAGCGCGAGCGCTCCGACGAGTGCGGCCGCGGCGGTCGCGGCGACGAGCAGGATCGTGCGTGCCATGCCTCTTCTCCTTCGATCGATGGAACGACGCCTGGGGGATGCACGGGGCCTCGAGAACCTGCGCGCAAGAAATCCGGGCACGCCGCATCTGGGCTATACAGATGACGAGGGTACGTCCCATTCCGAAGGGGTCAGATGAGCGCGCTCGAACGGCCTGAGGCCGCCGAAGATCCTGCCGCCGACCGGCTGGCGGAGCTGTATGCACGCCACCGGGGACTGGTCGCCGGGCTCTGCCGCGGGATGCTGCGCGACGTCGAGGAGGCCGCCGACGCGACCCAGCAGACGTTCCTCGCGGCTCAGCGCGCGCTCCGCGCCGGGACGCGGCCGAACGACCCCGCCGCGTGGCTGGCGACGATCGCGAGGAACGAGTGCCGGATGCGGATCCGCAGCCGCATGGCCGCGCCGGCGACCGTGACGCTCGACGAGAACCTCGACGGGCACGGCGACGCGACCTACCAGGGCGCGGTCCAGGCCGCGAACGTCGACGAGCTCCGTGAGGCGCTCGGCGAGCTGCCCGAGCGACAGCGCGAGGCGCTCCTGCTGCGCGAGGTGCGCGGGCTCTCCTACGACGAGGTCGCGATCGCGATGGACGTCTCGCCGCCCGCGGTCGAGACGCTGATCTTCCGCGCCCGCAAGCGGCTGATCGAGCGCATCCGCGTGGTGCCGAGCTTCGCGCTCGCGTGGGCCAAGGACTCGCTCACACGGCTCGGCGGGCCCGCGGACACCGCGACGACGGCCGCCTTCGCGGCCAAGGGCGCCGCCGCGCTGGTCGCGGCGCTGACCGCGACGTCGGCCGCCGTCGAGGTGAAGGACCGTGCCGTCCCGAGCTCCACCCCGGCGGCTGTCGTCCGCCTCGACAACTCCGGGCCGGGCAGCGCGTCGAGCGGCCACGGCCGCGGCCGCGGGCGCGGCGGTGACGTGGCTCGCGAGGACTCGTCCGGCGAAGGCTCCGGCAAGGGCCGCGGCCGCGGCAGAGGGCGGTCGGGCTCCGACTAAGGCTCGGCGGCGCCGGGTATCCGGCGCTGATGCGGGTCGACGGGTTCGCGGCGATCGAGGACTACGCGGTCGTGGGCGACGGCCGCACGGCAGCGCTCGTCGCGCGGGACGGCTCGGTCGACTGGCTGTGCCTGCCGAACTTCGACTCGCCGTCGGTCTTCGGGCGGGTCCTCGACGCGGAGCGCGGCGGCTCCTTCCAGCTGGCGCCGACGACGTCGTTCGAGTCGCAGCGGGAGTACGTCGGCGAAACGAACGTGCTCGCGACGACCTTCCGGACGGCGGACGGCGTCGTCCGCGTGACCGATGCGCTCACGCTTGCCGATCGCTCCTGGCTCGCGCCGCTGCGAGAGCTCGTGCGTCAGGTGGAGTGCCTCTCGGGCCGCGTGGAGCTCGCGTGGAGCATCGAGCCGCGCTTCGACTACGGCCGGCGCGCCGGGCGCATCTCGAGCCGCGCGGGGCACCTCGTGGCGGAGGGCGGCCGGACCGCGCTCGCGGTCGGAGCGTGGGGCGGGACGGAGGCTCGCGCGACGGGGACGGGGATCGCGGGGTCGTTCGACCTGTCCGGCGGGGAGTCGGGGCTGCTCAGCATGACGGTCGCCGATCGTGATCCGCTCGTCTTCGGCACGCGCGCCGCCGCGGCCGAACGCCTCCAGAGCACGCTCGAGTTCTGGCGCGGCTGGAGCGCACGCACCGCGTACGACGGGCCGTGGCGCGAGCTCGTGGCTCGCAGCGCGCTCGCGCTGAAGCTGCTGGTGTTCGCCCCGTCGGCAGCGATCGCCGCCGCTCCGACGACGTCGCTGCCCGAGTGGCTCGGGGGAACGCGCAACTGGGACTACCGCTACGCGTGGGTCCGCGACGCCGCGTTCTCGCTGGTCGCACTCCTCCGGCTCGGACACACCGACGAGGCGCGATCGTTCTTCTGGTGGCTCGAGCACGCGACCGCGCTCACCCTCCCGCGCCTGCGCGTGCTCTACCGGCTGAACGGCGCGGTCGAGACGGCGGAGCGGGAGCTGGAGCACCTGAGCGGCTACCGCGGCTCGCGGCCCGTGCGCGTCGGCAACGGCGCCTCCTCGCAACTCCAGCTCGACGTCTACGGCTCGATGATCGACGCTCTGTGGCTGTACGCCGACGAGAGCGGCGACCTGAGCGCGCACGAGGGGAAGGCGATCGCGAAGCTGGCCGACTGGGTTGCCGAGCACTGGCGCTGCGAGGACTTCGGGATCTGGGAGGTCCGCAGCGGGCCGGCGCACTTCACGCACTCCAAGGCGATGTGCTGGGTCGCGCTCGAGCGTGCGTCGAAGCTCGCCGAGCGTGGGCTCGTGCCCGATCATCGAGAACGCTGGAACGGCGAGGCCGCGTCGATCCGTCGGTTCGTCGACGAGCGCCTCTGGAACGGCGAGCGCAACACGTACGTCCGCGCGGCGTCGTCCGACGACGTCGATGCCAGCCTGCTGCTGCTCTCGCTGTTCGAGTACGACGATCCTCGCGGCGAGCGGCTGCGGGGAACGGTGGCTGCGATCGAGCGAGAGCTCCGAGACGGGCTCCGCGTCCGCCGTTATCTCTCGGACGACGGCATCGGAGAGCCCGAGGGCGGATTCGTCGCCTGCTCGTTCTGGCTCGTGGCCGCGCTGGCGAAGGCCGGGCGCGTCGACGAGGCCGGGGCGTTGATGGAGGAGCTGGCGGGCGCCGCGAACGACGTCGGTCTCTACGCGGAGGAGCTCGCTCCCGACGGATCGTTCCTGGGCAACTTCCCGCAGGCGCTGAGCCACCTCGCCTGCGTGGCCGCCGCCCAGGCGCTCTCGGAGGCCGGCCCGTGATCCTGGGCGCGCTCGCCGGCGGGGCCGTCGGAACGATCGTGCTCACCACTGGCCTGCGGTTGGCCCAGGAGCTCGGGTGGACGCGGATGGACATCCCGCTCCTGCTGGGTACCGTCTTCTCCCCGTCGCGAAGCCGCGCCGAGGTGATCGGCTACGCCGTCCACTTCGTGAACGGGCTCCTGTTCTCGCTCGCCTACGCGTTCGTGTTCGCGGCGACCGGGCGGGCGGACTGGCTGCTGGGGCTCGGCCTCGGCTTCGTCCACGCGCTCTTCGCGGGCGGCGGCCTGGTCAACGTCCTCCTGCCCGCGGTGCACCCGCGGATGGGGACGCCGTGGTCCGACTCGCAGGAGACGCCGCTGCTCGAGCCGCCGGGCTTCATGCTCCTGAACTACGGTCGCGCGACCGCGATCGTGACGGTGGTGCTGCACCTCGCGTACGGCGCGATCGTCGGCGCCTCCGCCGGCGGCTTCTAGTCCTCCTCATCCTCGTCGTCCTCGTCCTGGAGCTCGACGGCGAACTGCGGGAACCGGCGCAGCGCCGCGAAGTCGAACGCGGCCACGTACTCCTCCGCGGTCTCCTCGTCGAGCGTCTGGACGTACGTGTCGCGCAGCTCGATCAGCCCGTCCGTTCCCTCGGTCAGGAGCTCCTGGAGATCGCCGAAGCGCTCCTCTGCCTCGCCGCGTGCGGCCGACCGGTAGTCGGCCTCGGCGTCGGCGACGCGCTCGAACAGCTCCGCGTAGTCCTGCTCGAAGAGGTCGAGCTGCCGCTCGATCAGGTCGCCGAAGCGGCGCTTGAAGAAGATCACTTCAGTTCCCGGTACAGGTCGAGATGGGCGCGCGCAGACCGCTCCCACGTGAGCTCCTCGCGCGCGCGGCGCGCGCCGGCCCGAGCGTCGGCGAGCGCTGCGTCGTCGTGCAGGAGCTCGCGCGCCGCCTCGGTGAGCGCGTCCAGGTCGCCTGCGGGCACCGCGCGCCCTGCGCCGAAGCGCTTCACCGGCTCCGCGATGCCGCCGACGTCGTAGCAGACCGCGGGCACGCCTGCGCCGAGTGCCTTCGCGAGCGCCGCGCTCTGGTCGAGCTCGGGGCGGTAGGGGAAGAGCGCGACCGTGCCCTCCGCGAGCGCTCGGTCGACCTCGTCGTCCGGGAGGTAGCCGAGCCGCCACTCCACGCGCTGCGCACCGTCGCGCGCGATCGGCTGTGCGGGGTCGCCGGCCACGAGCAGTCGCGCGTCGTCGATCCGTCGCACGACCTCGAGCGCGTCGTCGAGCCCCTTGTAGGGGCGGATCACGCCGAAGAACAGGAGCGTGCGCCCGTCGTCGGCGCGCTCGACGGCGCTCGGCGAGATCGGCAGGGGAATGACGCGCGCCGGGACGCCGAGCTCCTCGAGCGTCTCCCGGCCGCGCTCGCTGTGCACGACGACCGCGTCGAAGCGGGCGAGGATCCGCTGCCAGAGCGTCCGCCTGGACGCCGTGCGCCGCGGCAACAGGTCGTGCGCCGTGAAGACCGACGGCGCGCGGAAGCCGAGCAGCCGCTCGTCGACCTGCGGCACGGAGAGCCACTGGACGTGGACGATGTCGGCCTCGCGCCGGCGAAGGCGCAGCATCCCGACCGGATGCTCGGCCGCCTTGACGGGCACACGCAGGCGCGAGCGGCGGAAGACGCGCCCGCTCAGCGGGTAGAAGAGCTCGCGCCGCGCGTAGCCGACGGGCACGGGCAGTTCGCCGAAGCGGAAGCGCGACGTCACGAGCTCGACCTCGGCGCCCGCCTGCGCGAGCGCGGTCGCGAGCTCGTGGTCGTAGTACGGCGTATAGGCCGGCGGATCGGCGAGGACGACGCGCACGGCGAATACGCTAGCCCGCGTGGTGATCAGGAGCTGGAACCTGTTCCACGGCCGAACGCTGCCGCAGCGGCGCGAGCGCGAGTTCGAGCGGATGGTCAGGCTCGTGTGCCAGGGCGGCCCGGCGTTCGTCATGCTCCAGGAGCTCGCGGCGGCGACGCTGTCCCGGCTCGAGACCTGGTCGGGGTACGCCGCGTTCGGTGCGGTCGCCTCCAGGCCGCGCCTCCCACGCGAGCTCGGCATGCGGGTGACCGATCTCGCGCCGAACACGATCCGCTCGGCCGTCGAGGGCCAGGCGAACGCGATCCTCGTCGAGCGGGGCGTCCGCGTGGTCGAGCATCGGACGCTCGTGCTGAACCCACGGTCCACGCGCAAGCGACTCGCCGAGGAGCTCTCCCTCGGCGCGCACGCGCGCTGCTCGTGGGCGCGGGAGCGGCGGGTCTGCCACGCCGTGCGCGCCGCGCTGCCCGACGGGCGCACGCTGATCGTCGCCAACCTGCACGCCACGAGCTACCGCACCGACAAGCGACTCGCCGACGCCGAGCTCCTCCGCGCCGCGACGTTCGCCGACGCCCTCGCCAGACCCGGCGAGCCGGTCGTGCTCGGAGGCGACTTCAACGTCACCGTGGTGACGTCGCCGACGCTCCGATCGCTCGGAACGCCGGAGTGGGGGTTCTCGCCGGCCGGCCAGGGCCTCGACCACGTGCTCGTGCGGGGGCTCGAGGTCCGGTCGCCGGAGGCACGATGGCCGGACGAGAGGCGGCTGCACGAGGGGGTCCTCCTGTCGGATCATGCGCCGGTGGAGATCGAGGTCGCGTGACGTTCGAGGCAGCCCGCGCGCAGTTCCCGGTGCTCGAGCGCTTCGCCTACCTGAACGCGGGCACGTTCGGCCCGATGGCGCAGTCCGTCGCGGACGCGATCTCAGCGGAGCAGCGGCGCGCGCTGCACGAGGGCAGGATCAACCGGTCCGCCTTCGAGCGCTTCCTCGAGGACCGCCCACGCGTTCGCGAGGGCTTCGCCCGCGTCCTCGGCGTGCCTGCGGAGCACGTGGCGCTCACCACGTCGACGAGCGAGGGCTGCAACGTCGTCCTGAACGGATTGACGCTCGGGCAGGGCGACGAGATCGTCACGACGGACTGCGAGCACTTCGGGCTCGTCGGTCCGCTCGCGGTGAGTGCCGCGACCGTGCGCGTCGCGCAGGTGCGCGACCGGCCCGCGGACCAGGCACTCGCGACGATCCTGGCCGAGGTCAACGCGCGGACGAAGCTGATCGCGCTCTCCGACGTGCTCTGGATCACGGGTCACCGGATGCCGTGGCACGAGCTGCGCGAGCGGACCGGCCTCCCGGTGCTCGTCGACGGCGCGCAGTCCGTCGGCGCGGTGCCCGTCTCCGCGGCGGAGGCGGACTTCTACACGGTGTCCGCGCAGAAGTGGCTGTGCGGCCCCGACCTCACGGGCGCGCTCTACGTGCGCGCTCCCGACGAGCTCAGGCTCTCGCAACCGAGCTACCTGTCGCAGCAGGCGTACGACCTCGCCGCAGCGACGTTCGAGCCGCGCGAAGGAGCCGATCGGTTCGACACGCATTTCACGCCGCTCGCCGCGACGGCAGGACTCGTCGCCGCGTTCGACATCCATCCCGACTGGCGCTTCGAGCGCTCGGCGGCGGCGGCGGCGCGGTGCCGGGCGCTGCTCGCCGACCGCGTCGAGGTCGTCACCGAGCCGGGGCACTCGACGCTCGTGGCGTTTCGCTCAGAGGAGCCGGAGGCGACGGTGGCCCGTCTCGCGGCGCAGGGTGTCGTCGTGCGCGACCTCCCGGGAACCGGGCTCGTTCGCGTCTCGTGCGGCTGGTGGACGAGCGACGAGGACCTGGACCGGCTTGCCCAGGGGCTCGACGGCTAGCTCGGTCGGCCTCGGCGGGGCCTCGCTAGGGTGGCTGCGTGTTCGCAACCGACCCCGATATCCCGATGGAGCACGTCGAGACGTTCGTCGACGAGGCGTGCGCGGAGCACGGTCTCGAGGAGCCCGGCACCGAGCGCGTCCTTGCGACCGTGCTGTTCACGGACATCGTCGGCTCGACCGCGAAGGCGGCCGAGCTCGGCGACGCACGCTGGCGCCGGCTGCTCCAGGCGCACCACGCGCTCGTGCGCCGGCTGCTCGCACGGTTTCGCGGCACCGAGCTCGACACGACCGGCGATGGGTTCTTCGCGTCGTTCGACCGGCCCGCGTCGGCGATCCGCTGCGCGGTCGCGATCAGCGAGGCGGTGCGCAGGCTCGGGCTGGAGGTTCGCGCGGGGCTGCACACCGGCGAGTGCGAGCGGATGGAGGGCAAGGTCGGCGGGATCGCCGTGAGCATCGGTGCTCGTGTCGCCGCCGAAGCGGTGCCGAGCGAGGTGCTCGTATCGAGCACCGTCCGCGACCTCGTGGCGGGCTCGGAGATCGAGTTCCGCGACCGGGGCGCGACCGAGCTGAGAGGAGTGCCGGGAACGTGGCGCCTCTACGCGGTCGCCGCGTTCGGCGCCTGACGGCCGCCAGCTACAGCGGCGCGAACAGGTCGACGCCGTGCCCGTCGGGGTCCTTGACCTGCGCGTAGCGCTGGCCCCAGAACGCGTCCCACGGCTCCTTGTGCCCCTGGTAGCCGGCCCGCGTCAGCTCGGCGTAGGTCCGGTCGACGTCGGCGGGCGAGTCGCAGAGGAACGCGAAGCTGATCGAGGTCGCGTTGCCGCGCTCCCAGCCGGCGTCGAACGAGCGCACGACGTCCTCGCTGTCGAGCATCAACCGAAGCCCACCGGGCAGCGTTGCCTCGACGTGCCCCTCGGCCTCGGCGCCGTCCGGGAACTCGAGCCCGAGCTGTCGGTAGAAGGCGAGCGAGCGCGCCATGTCGGAGACGACGACGCCGAGCGCGTCGAAGCGCGGGCTCATGCCGCGTCCGCCTGCGTGCGCAGGCCGAGCTCGGGCGCGATCGGCCGCAGCGCCTCGGTGACGAAGCGGATGTGCTCGTCGAGGTCGACCCCGAGCCCCTCGGCGCCCTTGTAGACGTCCTCGCGATTGACGCCCGCTGCGAACGACGGCTGCTTCAGCTTCTTCTTCACGGACTTCGGCTCCAAGGTCTCGATCCCGTCGGGTCGAACGAGACCGCACGCGTGGATGAACCCCGACAGCTCGTCACAGGCGAAAAGCGTCTTCTTCAACGGCGTGTCGCGCGGGAGCGACAGGTGCTCCGCGTGCGACAGCACCGCCTCGATCAGCTCCTCGGGATACCCCTGGTCGCGCAAGATCGGCGCGCCCTCCTGCGGGTGCCGGTCGAGCGTCGGGTGGATCTCGTAGTCGAAGTCGTGCAGGAGCGCAGTCGCCCGCCAGAGCTCCTCGTCCTCGCCCGCCTGCCGCGCGTAGGCGCCGACCGCCGCTTCGACCGCGAGCGCGTGCCGGAGGAGCGCTTCGCTCCTCGTGTGCTCCGTCAGCGTCTGCCACGCGCGTTCGCGGGTCACCTCCATGGGAGAGCTATCGTAACGCGCCTCCGATGGCACGCCTGCTCGCAGAGCCGATGACCGAGGCGTTCGTGATCGAGGGCGGACAGCCGCTCAACGGTCGCGTGCGCGCCGCCGGGAACAAGAACGGCGCGTTGCCGATTCTCGCGGCGACGCTGCTCGTGGCCGAGCCCGTCACGCTCGGGAACGTCCCACGGATCCGCGACGTCGAGACGATGGTCGAGCTGCTCGAGGACCTCGGCGCCGACGCGGAGTGGATCGGCCCGAACGAGGTGCGCGTCGATGCTGCGAACGTCTCGAAGACCGAGGTCGACGTCGCGCTGGCCACGCGGATCCGCGCGTCGTTCCTGGTCGCGGGCCCGCTGCTCGCGCGCTTCGGCCGGGCGACGCTCCCGCCGCCCGGCGGAGACGTGATCGGTCGCCGGCGGCTGGACGTGCACGTCCATGCGTTCGAGCAGCTCGGCGCCGTCGTCCGCATCGACCGCTCGTTCGAGTTCCGCGCCGAGGCCCTGCGCGGCAAGAACGTCTTCCTCGACGAGGCGAGCGTGATGGGAACCGAGAACACGATCATGGCCGCGGTCCTCGCGCAGGGGGAGACCGTGATCGGGAACGCAGCGTGCGAGCCGCACGTGCAGGACCTCTGCCGCTTCCTCGTCTCGCTCGGCGCGCGCATCGAAGGGATCGAGTCGAACGTGCTCCGCATCGAGGGGGTCGAGCGCCTCTCCGGCGGGGAGTACGCGATCGCGCCGGAGCACATCGAGGTCGTCAGCTTCATCGGCCTGGCGGCGGTCACGGGCGGGGACCTCTGGATCGACGACACCGATCCGAAGGACCTCGTGCCGATCCTGCCGCATCTCGCGCGACTCGGCGTCCGGGTCGAGATCGAGGGGACCAGCGTGCACGTGCCGCCGGGGCAGGAGCTCGTGATC
Source organism: Thermoleophilia bacterium (assembly GCA_025929895.1). Classification (GTDB taxonomy): domain Bacteria; phylum Actinomycetota; class Thermoleophilia; order Gaiellales; family Gaiellaceae; genus JACCTU01. The sequence goes on along the minus strand of JAICPI010000025.1, from coordinate 15,584 downwards.
CAGGACGACCTCGGCGATCAGATCCCGAAGATCGAGGACGGCCCGTGGCCGTCGTTTCCCGCCGACCTCACGTCGATCGCGCTGGCGGTCGCCACGCAGGCGAAGGGCACGATCCTCATCTTCGAGAAGATGTTCGAGAACCGCCTGTTCTTCGTCGACAAGCTCGTCACGATGGGCGCACGGATCATCCTGTGCGACCCGCACCGCGCCGTCGTCACCGGGCCGGCCCAGCTCTACGGCGAGCGGATGGAGAGCCCGGACATTCGCGCGGGCATGGCGATGCTGATCGGAAGCTTCTGCGCCGAGGGAAGGTCGACGATCGGGAACGTGCAGCAGATCGACCGCGGCTACGAGCGGATCGACGAGCGCCTGCGCGCGCTCGGCGCGCGGATCGAGCGCGTCTCCGACTGAGGCTCCTATAGCCTCCGTTCGATGGCCGCGATCGAGCGCGACGGCGAGGCGCGCACCGTCGTTCGGGTGCAGGTGGACGGCTCAGGCACCGCGGCCGTCGGTACCGGGCTGCCCGTGCTCGACCATCTCCTCGGGCTGCTGGCGGTGCACGGGAGCTTCGATCTCGCCCTCGAGGTCGCGCCCGGCGCGGCCGTGATCGAGGCCGCAGCCGCGGGGCACGCTCTCGGCCGCGCGTTCGCGGAGCCGCTGCGGAGCGGCCGCCGGCACGGCTCTGCCGTCGTGCCCGCGGACGAGGCGCTCGCCCACGTCTCGCTCGAGGCGTCCGGTCGTCCGCTGCTCGTCTCGAACGTCGACCTCTCCGACGCGAGGGTCGCCGGCCTCGAGACGGACATCGTCGCGCGCTTCCTCGAAGGAATGACCGAGGGCGGCGAGCTGACGATGCACGTGCGGCTGCTCGAGGGGCGCGACACCCAGCACGTCCTCGACTCGATCTTCAAGGCGCTCGGGGTCGCGCTCGCGCAGGCCTGTCGATCCCGGAGGTAGCGATGGCTCAGAAGGAGGTCGTTCGGACGGAGGACGCACCCGCACCGTTCGAGGGTGCGCCGTACTCGCAGGCCGTGAGGTACGGAGACCTCGTCTTCGTCGCGGGGCAGGTGGCGCTGCGCGTCGGTCACGACGCGATCGAGGGCGAGACGATCCAACAGCAGACCGAGGTGGTCTGCGAGAACCTGAAGGTCATCCTCGAGGCGGCGGGCAGCGGGTTCGATCGGGTGCTGAACACGACGATCTACCTCTCGGACTTCGGCGACTTTGCGGGTCTCAACGAGGTGTATGGCCGCTACGTCGGAGACAAGCCGCCGGCGAGGGCGACGGTGCAGGTCGCGGCGCTGCCGATGGGCGCAAAGGTCGAGATCGCGGTTGTCGCCCACGTCTGAGCAGACCGTCTCCGACTTCGTCCACTCGCTCGGGCTCGACGCCTACCTCGTCGGAGGTGCTGTCCGCGACGAGCTGCTCGGCCGCGCGGCCAAGGACCAGGACTTCGTCGTTCCGGGCGTCGGCTACGACGAGCTGCGCGCGGCGCTCACGCCGCACGGCCGGGTCGAGGACCTCGAGGTCGCGGGCCAGCGCGTCGGCCTTCGTCTGTATCCGCGAGCTCGTGCGCTGCGCGCGCTCGCGCCGGCGGGCATCGAGTTCGCACCTCCGCGCACGGAGCTCTCGACCGGACCGGGGAGACACGACTTCGAGATCGTCGCGTCGCCGGACATCTCGCTGGAGCAGGACATGGGTCGCCGCGACTTCACGATCAACGCGATCGCCAAGCGGCTCGCGACCGGTGAGCTGCTCGATCCCTTCGGCGGGGAGGAGGACCTGCGCGCGCGCGTGCTCCGCACGGTCTCGCCGCAGAGCTTTCGCGAGGATCCGCTCCGGATCATCCGGGGGCTCCGCTTCGTCTCCGAGCACGATCTCGACCCCACCGAGGACACGCTCGCGCAGATGCGCGAGGGGGCGGCGTCGGTCGCGCTCGTCTCCGGGGAGCGGATCGGCGGTGGGCTGACGGCCGACGGCATGGGCGAGCTCTCCAAGCTGCTCCTGGGCAAGCGGCCGGCCAAGGCGCTGCGGATCGCCCGCGACACGGGCGTGCTCGTCGAGCTGATCCCGGCGTACGCCGCGGCTATCGGGGCCGACGGCCTCGACGAGCATCACTTCGCGGTCGTGCAGGCGGCGGCGGACCAGGACGCGCCGCTGGCCGTCCGGCTCGCCGCGCTCGTGCACGGGCTCGGCGACGCGCACGCCGAGGCCGGCGCGCTGATGCGGCGATTTCGCTACCCCACGAGGCTGCGGGAGCGCGTGGTGCGCATCGTCGGCGCGCACGACCTGCCCGTCGCGGGGCTCGACGCCGTCGCCGCGCGGAAGCTCCTCGCACGGTACGGCGACGAGCTCGCGCTCGACATCGCGGCGCACAAGCTCGCGGACGTCGCTGCGAAGAGCGTGCCAATCGAGGAGCGCGACGCGAACGTGCGCCTGCGCGAGCTGCTCGAGCAGGAGCGCGCGCAGCCGCACCGCGTCGGTGACCTCGCGATCGACGGCGGCGACCTGATCGGCCTCGGGTTCGACGAGGGCCCCGAGATCGGCACCGCGCTCGCGACCCTCCTCGACCGGGTGCTCGAGGACCCGGCGGCGAACACGCGGGATCGCCTGCTCGAGGAGGCGCGACGTCTGCGCCCGTGATCTTCCGCTGGGACGCACCCGGCTGCGAGGTTGCCTTCTCGACGCGCCGCGGTGGGGTGAGCACCGGCGCCTTCGCGTCGCTCAACCTCGGCCTGCTCACGGCCGACGAGCCGGACAACGTCGAGGAGAACCGCAGGCTCCTGTGTGCGGAGCTGGGCGCCGCGGCCGAGCGGCTCGCGCTGAACCGCCAGCAGCATGCCGCGGTCGTGAACCGCGCGCAGGCGGGACGGCGCGGTGCGCCCGGCGACGGGCTCTGGACCGACGAGCCGGGCGTCCCGATGCTGAAGCTGACCGCCGACTGCGTGCCGGTCGCGGTCGCGCGGGTCGACCGCCCCGCGCTCGCACTCCTGCACGCGGGCTGGCGCGGCCTGCTCCAGGGCGTGGTCGCACGCGGCGTCGCAGCACTCGGCGGACAGACCCGCGCCGTGGTGGGGCCGGCAATCGGACCGTGCTGCTACGAGGTGGGGCCCGACGTCGCGGAGCCGTTCGCCGCTCGCTTCGGGGCCGACGTCGTCCGGGAACGGACGGTCGACCTCTGGGCGGCGACCGAGCGCGCGCTGCGCCACGCCGGCGTCTCGTCGATCGAGCGCTTCGACCTCTGCACGTCGTGCCAACCCGACCTGTTCTTCTCACATCGGCGCGACGGTGGAGTGACGGGGCGGCAGGGAGTGATCGGCCACGTCGTCGGCTGAGCAGATCCGGGCGCGCTACGACGCGATCCGGGCGGAGGCGGGCTCCGGCGTCACGGTCGTCGCCGCGACGAAGTACGTCTCCCTCGAGGAGCTCGGGACGCTCGCCGAGGCAGGCATCGAGGTCGTCGGCGAGAACCGCGCTCAGGACCTCGAGGCGAAGCACGCCCGGTACGGGAGCGCGTTCCGTTGGCACTTCATCGGGCATCTCCAGAGCCGCAAGGCGCGAACGGTGAACGTGACCTGCGAGCTGTGTCACTCGCTCTCCTCGGAGTCGGCGGCGCGGCGCCTCGAGATCCCCGCACTCGTCGAGGTCAACCTCTCCGGCGAGGCGACGAAGTCCGGCGTCCCGCCCGAGCAGCTCGAGGCCTTCCTCGCCCTGTATCCCGACATCCGCGGGCTGATGACGATGCCTCCGCTCGCCGACGACCCCGGCGAGTCGCGGCCGTACTTCCGCCGCCTGCGGGAGCTGGCCGAGCATTACGGTCTGAGGGAGCTCTCGATGGGGACGAGCCAGGACTGGCGCGTGGCGGTCGATGAGGGCGCGACGCTCGTGCGCGTCGGCTCCACGCTCTACGATTCCGGGTGATGAGCTTCGCCGACATCTGGAACCGGACGCTCGTCTACTTCGGGATCGCCGAGGACGAGGACTGGGACGAGGACGGGTTCGTCACCGAGGAGGAGCTCGAGCGGACGTACTCGGAGCGCCCGAACGTGCGCCGCCTCGCCCCCCGGCGCCGGCAGGAGCAGTTCGACGACTGGACCGACCCCGGAGAGGAGCGCGCCGCCGCGACGCCGCTGCGGCCCCGGCTGCGGGGGGTCGAGTCCCCCGGTTCCGTCCGCATGCACCTGGTGATCCCGCGAAGCTTCAACGACGCCCAGCAGATCGCCGACCGGTTCAAGCAGGACATCCCGGTGATCCTGAATCTCCAGAGCTCCGACCAGGAGCTCTCGAAGCGCCTGATCGACTTCTCCAGTGGCCTGACGTACGCGCTCGACGGAGGGATGCAGCGGGTGGCGGACAAGGTCTTCCTGCTGACGCCGCGCAACGTCGAGGTATCTGCGGAGGAGCGCGCCCGCCTGCTCGAACGCGGCGGGTTCTTCAATCAGGCCTAGTGGCGCCGCCCCGCCGAACGCGGCGGGCGACCAGCGCTTCGTCGAGCGGGTGCGAGACCGCGACCGTCAGCTCGACGCCCCGGACGCGGCGCCGGGAGTAGGGCCGATAGGTCGCGTCGACGGCACGGCGGATCAGCTCGGCCATGGCCAGGCCGGTCCGACCCGACTCGTCGCGGAGGAAGCCGTGCTGACGATCGGTCAACGTGATCTGAGTTCGGCGGCCGATGATGGAGATGTACATCGCCATCACGGGGCGCATCGAGTCGAATGCGAATCGGTCCGTCCACATCCGGCCAGGAAACCGCTCCGCTCCGGCGAAGAACCGGCCGATGGGCGACACTGCCAGCTCGATGCTGCTCCTCGACGCCGTGGACACGATCCAGGACTTCGTGAACGTGTTCATCAGCGTCTACATCCTCGTGATCCTGGTCTACATCATCACGAGCTGGATCCGACTGCCGTACTCGCCGACCCTGAACAGGGTCCAGCGGTTCCTCTTCGACGTGTGCGATCCGTACCTCCGGATCTTCCGGCGCATCGTCCCGCCGCTGGGCCCGCTCGACCTGTCCCCGATGCTGGCAGTGATCGTGCTGATCGTCGCCCGAGAGCTTCTGAACTCGCTGCTCGACCAACTGTGAGGGGGACGACCGTGGGATTGACACCAGTCGAGATCAAGCACATCCGGCTCGGAACCACCCTGTTCGGCTACAAGCGGGCGCTCGTCGACGAGGTGCTCGAGGACGTCGCCGAGAGCTTCGAGGACGTCTGGCGGGACCGGGCCGACCTCGCCGACAAGGTCGAGCACCTGGAGCAGGAGCTGGTCCGATTCCGCGAGCTCGAGGCACTCCTGAGGACCACGCTCGTGTCCGCCGAACGCGCCTCCCAGGAGCTCAAGGAGCAGGCACGCAGGGAGTCGCAGCTCGCCCTCGACGAGGCCTACGCGGAGGCGCGCGCGATCACCCGTCGTGCGCAGGCGGAGCGCGAGCACCTGACCGCCGAGGCGCGTCGCATCCGTGCGCTCCTGCGCTCGGCCCTCGATGCGCTCGAGGTCGAGGACGGCGAGCCGACGGAGGAGCGAGAGGCCGCCTAGTACCCTGGGGGCCGTGGAGTCGACCCGGCTTCGCCTGCGCGTCGTCCCCGGCGCCGCGAGAGCCGGCATCGTCGGCCGCTACGGCGATGCCTGGAAGCTGAGGGTTGCGGCAGCACCCGAGCGAGGTGCTGCGAACACGGCGGTCGTCGAGCTGCTGGCGCGTGCGCTCGACGTGCCCGCCCGCGACATCAGCCTCGTTTCCGGTCACGCCTCGCGTGACAAAATCGTGGACGTGGCCGGCGTGCGGCCGGCGGACACCGAGGCCCGGCTCGCCTCGTTCGAGGGAAAGGACGCATGAGCGCGATCGACACCAGCCGTTTCAAGGACCTGCTGCTCGCGGAGCGCGACCGCGTCACCGCGGCGCTCGACAACCTCCGCAACGAGAACCCCGGCACGGTCGAGGACGAGACCGGCGAGGAGACTCAGGACCAGCATCTCGCGGACGCCGCGACCGCGATGCACGACCGCGAGCTCGACTACGGCCTCGCCGACAACGAGCGCGACCTGCTCGCCGCGATCGACGCGGCGCTCGCACGCATCGAGCAGGGCACGTACGGGACCTGCACGAACTGCGGGCGGCAGATCTCCGAGGAGCGGCTCGAGGCGCTGCCGTGGGCGTCCCTCTGCATCGACGACGCGCGGGCGCGGGAGCGATGAGCGAGCCGGCGCCGCGCGCGGTCGACGTCCGCGTCGGCTCCGCCACGGACGGTCTCACCCCGGTCTCCGTCGCTGAGCGCAGCGTGGGGGCGGGGCTGCACGAGTGGCTCGGCCTCGGCGCCGTCGCCGGCGCGGCCGTCCTCGCCGACCAGGTGACGAAGCGGATCGTCGCGGGCACGCTCGACCTCGGGGAGACGAAGCACGTCGCAGGGCCGCTCGATCTGCACCACGTCCAGAACTCCGGGATCGCGTTCGGGCTCTTCCCCGACGCGACGACCGTGGTCATCGTCGTCACGTCGATGGTGATCGCGTGGCTGCTCGTCGTCTTCGCGCGTTCGGGCGCACGGCACCCCGTGATGCCGGTGGGGCTCGGGCTCGTCTTCGGCGGGAGTGTCTCGAACCTCGCCGATCGGGTCCGCCTCGGCCATGTGACCGACTTCCTCGACCTCGACTTCTGGCCGGCGTTCAACCTCGCCGACACCTTCATCGTCGTCGGCGTCGCGCTCCTCCTGGGCGCCGCGGTGATCTCCGATCGTCCGCGTCCGCGTCCCCGCTGAGCTCGCCGGCGCGCGGCTCGACCGCTTCCTCGCGTCGCTGGACGAGCTCGCGTCGCGGGCCGACGCCGAGCGGCTGCTGACCGTGCGCGCCGTCACCGTCGACGGGGAGCGCCGGCCGAAGAGCTACCGCGTCCAGGAAGGCGAAGAGGTCGCCTTCGAGCCGCCCGCCCCACAGGCGCCTGCCCCGTCCCCTGAAGTGGAGCTACGGATCGCGTACGAGGACGAGCACCTGCTCGTGGTCGACAAGCCGGCCGGCGTGGTGGTGCACCCCGGCGCCGGGCACGCCGAGGGAACGCTCGCGCAGGCGCTCGTCGAGCACGGTGCGGCCGGGGGCGAGGACGCGCGTCAGGGCATCGTCCACCGCCTGGACCGCGACACCTCCGGTCTGCTCGTCGTCGCGCGCTCCGAGACCGCGCACGAGCGCCTCCAGGAGCTCGTCCGCGATCGAGAGCTCGAGCGCAGCTACCTCGCGCTCGTCCGCGGCAAGCCGCGCTCGCGCGCCGGGAGGATCGAGGCGCCGCTCGGGCGCGACCGTCGCGATCCGACGCGCCAGTCGCTCGACACCGACTCGCCGCGCGACGCGGTCACGCACTTCGAGCTCGATGAGCTCCTGCCTCGACACTCGCTCCTGCGCGTGCGGTTGGAGACCGGGCGCATGCACCAGATCCGCGTGCACCTCGCGGCCGTCAACCTGCCGGTCGCGGGCGACCCGGTATACGGGATCGCGAACGAGCTCGGGCTCGAGCGGCAGTTCCTCCACGCCGCGCGCCTCTCCTTCGCGCACCCGATCACCGGGCAGCGTGTCGACGTCTCGTCGCCGCTGCCGAACGACCTGGCAACCGCGCTCGAACGGGCGCGCTAGGAGGGTTTGGCGGAACGGGCCTCGACGGCACAGGTCTGTTTCGTCAAGCCCTCCTAATCGACGACCTTCTCGCGCTTCGCCTCGTACAGCCGCTCGTCCGCGAGTCGGAAGAGCGCGTCCGCGGAGACCGCATCGGCCGGGTACGACGCGAGCCCCGCGCTCACCGCGAACCCCTCCGGCAGGCGACCGCCCGCGGCCTCCTCGTCGACGAGGTCGTGGAACCGGGCGAGGAACCGGCCGCCGGTCTCGAGGTCGCTCTCGATCAGGCAGACCGCGAACTCGTCGCCGCCCATCCGTCCCGCCACGTCCGAGTGCCGGAGCGACTCGGTCAGCACCGCCGCCACCCGGCGCAGCACCCGGTCGCCCTCAGGGTGTCCGAGCGTGTCGTTGATCCGCTTGAACGAGTCGACGTCGAGATAGACGAGCGTCAGCCCTCGCTCGTAGCGGCGCGCGCGGAAGAGCTCGTCGTCGACGGCGCGCCCGAACGCCGCGTGGTTCAGCAGGCCTGTGAGCGGATCGCGCCGGGCCTGGTCGGCGAGCTCGGCCGTGGCGCGGTCGAAGTACGCGACCACGCACTCGGCCACGAGCACGTCGAGGCTGTCGTTCAGGCGGCGCTCCGCCTCGAGCACCTCCTGGCCGCTCAGCTCGCTCGCGCGCTTGGAGATGAACCGCCAGAGCACGCGGCGGAGGACGAGGAGCTCGGTCACGATCTCGCGCGGCGCGAACCCGAGCGCCTCCCGCTCGCGCGCGTGGTCGCGGACGAGCGCGGCGAGCGGCCCGCCGCGGCGCATCCGGGCGACCTCCGGCTCCCGCAGCTCCTTCGAGAGCTCGACGATGAAGCTCGGCACGTCCCCGAGCTGCCCGACCTGGCCGAGCCGCTGGAGCGACGGGACCGTGTCGTCGCGGAGTCCCTCCTCGACCACCTCGAGCGCGAGGTCCCAGGCCGCGTCGCGGATCTCCTCTGCCAGGCCGCCCAGAGCGCTCACGGGGCCAGGATAGGCCGAATCGGGGCGAGTTCCGGCTAGAATCCGCCCCTGTCCACCCCCGACCCGGCGGGGCGACTCGGGTGGCGGTGCCGCGATTCGACGGAATCCGGTTCCAGCCGAGCCCGCCGGCTGCAGTGCAAATCGAAACCGAATGGAGGCTTCACCATGTCCGTCGTCAGCATGAGAGAGCTCCTGGAGGCCGGCGTGCACTTCGGCCATCAGACCAGGCGCTGGAACCCCAAGATGCGCCGCTTCATCTTCACGGAGCGCGGGGGCATCTACATCATCGACCTCCAGCAGACACAGCAGCTGCTCGAGGAGGCGCACGACTTCGCGAAGAACGTCGCGACGCGCAACGGCACCGTCCTCTTCGTCGGCACGAAGAAGCAGGCGCAGGACGCGGTCTCGAACCACGCCAAGCGCGTCGGCATGCCGTACGTGAACCACCGCTGGCTGGGCGGCCTGCTCACGAACTGGCGCACGATCCACAGCCGGATCGAGCGCCTGCACGAGCTCCGGCGCCTGAGGGAGGAGGGGCAGCTCGACCTTCTGCCCGCGAAGGAGCGGATCGCGATGATGGGCGAGCTCGAGAAGCTCGACGCCAACCTCGGCGGGGTCGCCGACATGAAGCGCCACCCCGACGCGATCTTCATCCTCGACCTGCGCAAGGAGCAGCTCGCGGTCAGCGAGGCGCGTCGCCTGAACATCCCGGTGATCGCGCTCGTGGACACCAACTGCGACCCCGACGAGTCCGACTACGTCATCCCCGGGAACGACGACGCGATCCGCTCGTGCGAGCTCGTGACCCGCGTGATCGCCGACGGCGTCGCCGCCGGGCGTACCGGCGTGACCGAGCAGGAGCTCTCGCGCCCGGCGCAGCCGGAGGCCGAGCCCGCGGCCGAGGAGACGGTCCCCGAAGGCGACTACGAGCAGGTCTCGCAGAAGGAGGAGCCGGTCGCCGAGGAAGTGACCTCGTGACGACGATCTCCGCCACGCTCGTCAAGGAGCTCCGCGAGCTGACGGGCGCCGGGATCATGGACGCGAAGCGCGCGCTCCAGGACACTGGCGGCGACGTCGACGCGGCCAAGCGCCTCCTGCGCGAGAAGGGGATGGCGTCCGCGGACAGGCGGGCCGGGCGCGCGACGACCGAGGGCAAGGTCGGCTATCGCGTCCAGGAAGACGGCAGTCGCGGCACCATCGTCGGCGTCGGGTGCGAGACCGAGCCCGTCTCGAACAACGAGGAGTTCCTCGCGTTCGCCAAGAAGGTGCTCGAGGCCGTCGACGCCGGGGGGGTCGACGCCGCGGCCTCGCTCGAGGAGGAGCGAAAGGCGCTCTCGGCGAAGCTCGGCGAGAACATCCAGGTCGTCTCGCCGGCGCGCTTCGAGCGCATCGACGGCGGCACGATCGCCGGCTACGCGCACCCGCCCGCGAACAAGCTCGGCGTGCTCGTGCAGGCCCGCGGCGGCTCGGCCGAGCTCGCCCGGAAGGTCGCGATGCACATCGCCGCCTCGGCACCGCAGTACATCGCGCGAGAGGACGTCCCCGAGGACGTCGTGACGACGGAGCGCGAGATCTACCTCTCGTCGGACGAGGTCCAGTCGAAGCCCGAGCAGGCGCGTGAGAAGATCGTCGAAGGGATGGTCAACAAGCGCTTCTTCGCCGCGCAGGTGCTCGCCGAGCAGCCGTGGATCCACGACACGGGCAAGACGGTCGCGCAGGCGCTCGCGGAGGAGGGCGCCGAGGTCGTCGAGTTCGAGCGAATCTCGCTCGCCGGGTGAGCGTCCGACCCCAGGAATCCCCCGCGGCCGCGCCGGCGGCGGCCGCGCCGTTCCGTCGCGTGCTGCTCAAGGTCTCCGGCGAGGCCCTGATGGGCCCGCGCGAGTTCGGGGTCGACGCGCCCACGGTCGACGCGATCGCGCGCGAGATCGTCGACGTCGTCGCGCGCAGCGGGATCGAGCTCGCGATCGTCGTCGGCGGCGGCAACATCTACCGCGGGATCGAGGGCGCCGCCCAGGGGATGGATCGGGCGACGGGCGACTACATCGGGATGCTCGCGACGGTCATGAACGCGCTCACCTTCCAGGACTCGCTCGAGCGGGCGGGCGCGGAGACGCGCGTGCTCTCGGCGATGGAGGTCGCCGAGGTCGCAGAGCCCTACATCCGCCGCCGTGCGGTCCGGCACCTCGAGAAGCGGCGGATCGTCATCTTCGCCGCGGGGACGGGCAACCCGTACTTCACGACCGACACGGCGGCCGCGCTGCGTGCGCTCGAGATCGGCGCGGAGGCGATCCTGATGGCGAAGCACGGGGCGGACGGGGTCTTCACCGCCGACCCGAACGCCGACCCCGACGCCGAGTTCATCCCCGAGCTCACGCACCTCGAGGCGCTCGAGCGCAGGCTCGAGGTGATGGACAGCACGGCGCTCTCGCTGTGCATGGACAACGAGCTGCCGATCTACGTGTTCGCGAGCGCCGACGGCAACCTGCGCCGCATCCTCTCGGGCGAGCGCGTGGGCACGATCATCTCGACCCGGAAGGAGAGCACGTGACCACCGTCGACGAGCTGGTGCAGGACGGGACGCGCCGGATGGACCAGGCGGTCGAGCACGCCCGCACCGAGTTCAACACCGTTCGCACCGGCCGCGCTTCGGCGGCGCTCCTCGACCGCATCTCGATCGACTACTACGGGCAGGACACGCCGCTGAAGCAGCTGGCCACGATCAACGTCCCCGAGCCGCGGCTGCTGACGATCCAGCCGTTCGACCCGAGCTCGCTGAAGGGGATCGAGAAGGCGATCCAGGAGTCCGACCTCGGGCTGACGCCGTCGAACGACGGCAAGGTGATCCGCCTGCCGATCCCGCAGCTGACCGAGGAGCGGCGGAAGGAGCTCGTCAAGGTCGTGCGCCACCTCGCGGAAGAGGGGCGGATCGCGGTGCGGAACGTGCGCCGCGACGTGATGCATCACCTCAAGGAGCTCGTCGCCAACGGCGACGTCGGCGCCGACGAGGAGCACCGCGGCGAGGACCGGCTCCAGAAGCTCACCGACGAGCACGTCAAGAAGATCGACGACGCGCTGAAGCACAAAGAAGCCGAGATCCTGGAAGTCTGATGGCGGCGACCGAGCTCGCCCGCGCCGTCGCGATCATCATGGACGGCAACGGCCGGTGGGCCGAGCAGCGCGGGCTCCCCGTGGCCGAGGGGCACCGAGCCGGGACGAAGGCGCTGCGGCGCACCGTCGAGGGGGCGATCGACCTCGGCGTCGAGTCGCTCGCGGTGTACGCGTTCTCGACCGAGAACTGGTCGCGCCCCGTCGACGAGGTCGAGGACCTGATGGAGATCTTCGGCGACACGATCGTGCGCGAGCTCCCGGACCTCGCGAAGGAAGGCGTGCGGGTGCGCTTCGTCGGCCGCCGCGACCGCGCGCCGGCCGAGCTGCTCGCGCAGATGGAGTCGCTCGAGGCCGAGACGCTCGACAACGGCCGCCTCCGGCTGTGGATCTGCTTCGACTACGGCGGGCGGGCCGAGCTCGTCGAGGCCGTGCGCGCGATCGTGGCCGAGGGCGTCGACCCCGACGACGTGGACGACGAGCTCGTGGCGGCCCACCTCCAGCAGCCGGACATGCCCGACCCGGACCTGCTCGTCCGCACGTCCGGCGAGCAGCGGATCTCGAACTTCCTCCTGTGGCAGCTGGCCTACGCAGAGCTGGTCTTCGTCGACACGCTCTGGCCGGACTTCGGCGCGGAGGACCTGGCCGCCGCGCTCGAGACCTACGCGGGCCGCCGCCGCCGGTTCGGCGGGCGATGAGGGACCTCGCCGGGCGCGTCGCCGTCGCCGTCCCGCTGCTCGTCGCCGTGCTCGCGGCCGCGTACTTCGACGGCTGGTGGCTGTTCGCCGTCGCCGCGATCGCCGCGATCCTCGCGCTGCACGAGCTCTACTCGACGATCCGACCGCTGCGTCCGCTCGTCCTCGCGGGCTACGCCGGCGTGCTCGTCGGCCTGCTCGGGGCGCACCTCGGCGGCATCGAGTGGCTGCTCGCGGGGCTCCTCTCGACCTTCGTGTTCGCGTTCGGCCTCTACGGCGTCGCCGAGACGCGCCAGTCCGGGACGGTCACGATCGCCTCGACGATCCTCGGCACGTTCTGGATCGGCGCGGGAATCGGGCACCTCCTCCTCCTGCGCGAGGTCGACGACGACTACCTCGGCCGGCTCGCGATCTTCACCGTCCTGCTCGCCGTGTGGGCGGGCGACACGGCCGCGTACTTCGCAGGCCGCCTGATCGGGCGCCACAAGCTCGCCGCGGTGATGTCGCCGGCGAAGACCTGGGAGGGCTTCGTGGCCGGGTTCGCCGCCTCCGTCCTCGTCTCGTTCTTCGCGCTCTACCAGGACCGCGAGCGCTTCCTCGAGATCTGGGAGGCGCTCCTGCTCGGAGCGGTGATCGCGCTCGCCGGAACCGTCGGCGACCTGTTCGAGTCGGCGGTGAAGCGCGACATGCAGGTCAAGGACACGGGGCGGATCCTGGGCCGCCACGGCGGCGTGCTGGACCGCGTCGATTCGCTGCTCTTCGCGACGGTCGCGGCCTTCTACACGATCGTGGCGCTCACCTGATGACGCGCGTGGCGCTCCTCGGTGCGACGGGCTCGATCGGCCGTCAGGCGCTCGAGGTCGTCGAGGCCAACCCCGTGCTCGAGCTCGTCGCGGCGGCGTCCGGGTCGACGCCGGTCGACGGCCTCGCACCGCTGACGCAGGTCGGCGGCGACCTGACCGAGCTGCTGGAGCGGGCGCAGCCGGACGTCGTGCTGAACGCCGTCGTCGGCTTCGCGGGCCTGCCGGCGACCCTGTGGACGCTCGAGCGCGGTGTCACGCTCGCGCTCGCGAACAAGGAGAGCCTGGTCGCCGCCGGCGAGCTCGCGCTCGCCGCCCGGGAGCGTGGGGGAGGGTTGCTCCTGCCGGTCGACAGCGAGCACTCGGCCCTCTTCCAGTGCCTCGAGGGGCGGCGGACGGACGAGCTGGACTCGCTCGTCCTCACCGCCTCCGGCGGGCCGTTCCGCGGCTGGACCCGGGATCGCCTCGCCGACGTGACCCCCGAGCAGGCGCTCCGACATCCGACGTGGAAGATGGGGAGAAAGATCACTGTGGACTCCGCAACGCTCGCGAACAAGGGACTCGAGCTGATCGAGGCGCACTTTCTCTTCGGCCTTCCGTACGACAGGATCAGCGTGGTGATCCAGCCCACGTCGGTCGTCCACGGCCTCGCGCGGTTTCGCGACGGCGCCGCGCTCGCGCACCTCGGAGCCCCCGACATGCGCGTGCCGATCTCGTTCGCCCTCACCTACCCCGACCGCGCGCCGACCCCTGTGCCGCCGCTCGAGCTCGCCGGCACGACGCTCGAGTTCGAGGAGCCGGACCTCGAGGCGTTTCCCCTGCTGCGCCTCGCGCGCGAGGCCGGGGAGCGCGGCGGCTCGTATCCCTGCGTCTTCAACGCGGCGAACGAGGCGGCCGTCGAGTCGTTCCTCGCGGGTCGGCTGTCCTTTCTCGGCGTAGCCGGCGCGGTCGAGCATGCGCTTGCGGAGGCCGACGGCGCGGCCGCGCGCGATCTCGAGGAGCTGACCGTCGTCGACGCGGCTGCGCGGCGCTCGGTGGAGGTCGCGGCATGAGCTGGATGGTCGCGGTCTTCGGGCTCGCCTTCCTCGTGCTGATCCACGAGGCGGGCCACTTCTTCGTCGCGCGCGCCCTCGGCATGCGGCCGCGGAAGTTCTACCTCGGCTTCCCGCCCGCGCTCGTGAAGACGACGCGGGGCGGGATCGAGTACGGGATCGGGGCCATCCCGCTCGGCGGCTACGTGAAGATCCCGGGGATGCACAGGCCGGCGCCGTCCGACCTGGACCTGCACCTCGGGCCCGCGCTCCGCGAGGCCCCCGAGCTGACGGGCTCGATCGAGCGGATGAAGCGCAAGCTCGACCGCGGCGAGTTCGAGGAGAGCCCGGAGCTGCGCGCACTCGAGGCCGGCGTCACCGGCGTCGAGCTCTCGCCCGCCGCGCGGCGGAGCGCCGAGCGCGGGCTGAACGAGCTGCGCGACGGGGTCGGAGCCGACGCGTACTGGCGCGCGAAGACGTGGAAGCGCGTCGCGGTGATCTTCGCGGGACCGGGGACGAACCTGATCTTCACCGTCGCGCTCCTGACCGTGGTCTTCCTGGTCGGCGTGCGCGTGGCGACGCTCAACGTCGGCGAGGTGAGCGCCGGCAGCCCCGCCGACCTCGCGGGGCTGCGCGTCGGCGACCGGCTCGTCGGCATCGACGGCGAGCCGATGACCGGGTTCGAGGACGTGTTCAACACGATCCAGGACGCGGAGGGCGCGCCGATCGTGCTCCAGGTCGAGCGGCGGGGGGACGTGCGCGACCTGCGGGTCACGCCGACGCACTACTACGACCAGAACTGGGCGGTCGGCTTCCGCCCGGTCGCCCGCTGGGAACGCCACGACGCCGGCGAGGCGGTCAGCCTCGCGCTCGGCCGGACGTGGGAGGTGACGAAGGCGATCGCCGTCGGGTTCTCGCGGCTCGTCACGCCGGAGGGCCGCGAGGAGATCTCGAGCCCCGTCGGGATCACGAGGGTCTCGAGCGAGGCGGTGGACATCGACTTCCGCGTCTACCTCCAGCTGCTCGCGTTCATCAGCCTCTCGCTCGCGCTCCTCAACCTCCTGCCGCTGCTGCCGCTCGACGGCGGCCACATCGCCTTCTCGATCCTCGAGGGTGTCCGCCGCCGCGCCGTCGGCCGCGAGATCTACGAGCGCGTCTCCGTGGTCGGGATCGCCCTCGTGCTGATGCTGTTCTTCATCGGCCTCTCGAACGATCTGGGCGGACGCGGCCCCGGCTAGGAACGTGGGGGGGGGGGGGGGGGGGGGGGGGGGGGGCGGGCGCCGGGCCGGGGGGGGGGGGCGGGGGGCGGGGGCGGGGGGGGCCGCGGGGCCCGCCCCCCACGGCCCCGGGGGCGGG
>JAICPI010000006.1 GCA_025929895.1 Thermoleophilia bacterium | reverse complement strand
TAGACGAGCCCTCCGCGGTAGCGCCAGGGCCCCGGCTCGAAGCGGATCCCGCGCTTGCGGCAGAACTCGCGCACGGAGTCGAGGACGACGCCGCCCTCGCCGTGCACGCGCCTGCCGATCAGGTCGAGCACGGCGCAGCCCGCCGGCGGGTCGCCTGCGAGACCGAGCGTCAGGACCACGACCTCCCCGTCTGCGCGCGGCGGCTCGAACTCTTGCGGCAGCCGCTCGACGTACGCGATCGCCCCCTCGGGCACGCGGAGCGTGTCCCCCTCCCGCGAGACGTCGTGGCCTCGGAGCTCGAGCAGCTCGTGCAGCTCGTCGACCATGCGCCGCGCCACCTCGGCGCGGCGCGCGGGGGAGAGCGGTCGCGAGGAGGGGCCGGAGACTCGCGCGGGCACGCCGATCGCGAGCTTCCCCGCCGGGATGTCGGAGACCACGTACGAGTTCGACGCGACGATCGCGTCGCGCCCGACCCGGCAGCCCGCGTAGACGACGGTCCCGAGCCCGATCTGCGCACGGTCCTCGAGCACGACCGGCGCGAAGCGGTTCTCGAAGCCTTCGAGCACCGAGTGGCCGACGTTGTGCGTCAGCAGCATCGAGCGCTGCGTCACGAACACCTCGCGGCCGATCAGGACAGGGCGGCAGACGTTCACGAACGCCTCCGCGCCGAGGTATGCGAGGTCGCCGACGACGAGCGTCGCCCAGGGGTCGCCGCTGCCGCCGCCGCCGATGCGGATGCCGCGGTCGGTCCAGATGTTCGCGCCGAGGAACGCGCGGCGGCAGCGGAGTTCGAGGCCGTCTCCGAGCAGTGTCAGCGGGCCGGCGACGAACACGTCGCAGCGAATCGAGGACCCCGCGCCGATCGTCACGCCGTCCCCGAGCACGATCCGCTCGGCCTCGATGAACGCGCCCTCGCCGAGGACGACGCCGTCGCCGATCTCCGCGCCGGCATCCCGGTAGGCGTCGAGCGTGTGTACCGGAGCGGCGAGGAACTCCGGATCGAGCCGTCCGGTCTCTTCCTCGGCGAGCGCGAACGACTCCGGCAACGTGACACCGTCGGTCGAGATCCCCGCGAGGAGACCGCCGGCCGACGGCGTGGCCGTCGCCACGAGCGCCTCCACGTCCTGCGCCGTGATGAAGCCGGCCTTCTCGATCGAGTCCAAGTCGATTCCGTGCTGCGCCGCGAGCTCGACCGCCTTCGCCGTGGCCCGGCCGACCGGCACGGCCGCAGGCTGCTCCGCGTCGGTCTGTCGCCGTAGCGCTTCCTCCACCTCCTGCGCGCTCTCGGCGATCAGGGCGATCGTCCTGCCCAGCTCGACCTCGGTTCCCTGCGCGTAGAGCTGGACGATCGTCCCCGCCCCCGGAGCGTCGAGCTCGACGGACGCCTTCGAGGTCTCGGCGACGCACACGGCCTGTCCGCGACGCACCTCGGCGCGATCGTCGACGAGCCACTCGCCGATGAGCGCGTACTCCGTGTTCGCGTCTTCGCGGACGAGGACGAGCTCGAGCAGGGTCAGCCCCTGACACCCTCGACGGCCATCACGGCGGCGACCACGTCGTCGACGCCCGGCAGCATCGCGTCCTCGAGCGTCCGCGCGGCCGGGATGATCCCGTCGCGCGCCGCGACGCGCTCGATCGGCCGGTGCAGGTCGTCCCAGGCCGCCTCCTGCACGCGCGCGGCGATCTCCGCGCCGACGCCTCCCGTTCGCGTCCCCTCCTCGACGGTGACGAGTGCGCCCGTGCGGGCGACCGACTCGAGCACAGGCTCCAGCTCGAGCGGGTGCAGCCGGCCCAGCACCACGACCTCGGTGAAGAGCTCGTGCTCGAGGATCAGCCGCGTTGCCGCCTCGAGCACGATCGGCAGCATCCCGCCGTACGTGGCGAGCGTCGCGCTGCCTCCGCCGGCGTCGCTGCCGGAGAACGTCAGCGACGGGTAGCGCCCGTCCGACTCGACGCACCGCAGCCCGTCGACGTACCCGTTCTCGGGCCGGCGCTGTGTGCGCCCGTACATCAGCTTGTTCTCGACGAAGAAGACGGGCTCGTCGTCGTCGACCGCCTCGGACAGGAGCGCACGCAGGTCGTGGCACTCGCTCGCCGCGACGACGGTGATGCCCGGCACTCCGAGCAGCAGCTTCTCGAGCGACTGGCTGTGCGTCGGCCCGTACCCGCGGCGCCCACCCATGGGCGTGCGCACGACGAGCGGGAGCGTCACCTGATCGTCGAACATCTCGCGGAACTTCCCGATCCCGTTCACGATCTGGTCGAAGCCGAGCGCGACGAAGTCGCCGAACATGATCTCGAGGATCGGCCGGTACCCCCGCAGCGCCATGCCCGCGGCGACCCCGAACAGCGACGCCTCGCTGATCGGCGTCGTCAGCACGCGGTCGGGAAAGCGTGTGCTCAGCCCCTGCGTGACCTTGAACGCGCCGCCGTAGGGATCCAGCACGTCCTCGCCCAGGAGGTAGACGTCGTCGCGCCGCTCGAAGATCTCGAGCAGCGCCTCGTTCAGCACCTGGGCGCAGCGCTGCTCCACTACGCGGCCTCCGCGGCGAGCGCGCGGTCGACGACCTCGGCGAGCCGCTCCTCGCATGCACGCTCCAGCGAGCCGCGCGTCGCCTCGTCGAGCCGGGCGCCTGCGACGAGCAGCGGGTCGAGCTCACGGCGCTCCTCGATCTCGGCCGGGTCGCGGATGTCGTCGCCCTTGCTGTGCGGGCTGAAGCGGTACGTGTCGATCACGAGGAAGAACGGGCGTCCCGTGTCGCGCACGCGCTGAACGACCTGCGCGGCCTCGCGCTCGACGACCGCGACGTCGGTCGTGTCGAGGTGCGCCGTCTCGATCCCGAACGCCTCGGCGCGCGCAGTGATGTCCCCCGCGATCTGGAGCGCGCTCGGCGTCGACTGCGCGTAGAAGTTGTTCTCGAGCACGAACAGGATCGGCAGGCTCCAGAGCGACGCGAGGTTGAGGCTCTCGTACACGACTCCCTGGCCGAGCGTCCCGTCGCCGAGGAATGCGATCGTGACCGCGCCGGCGCCGCGCTCGCGCTCGGCGAGCGCGATCCCGGTCGCGACCGGGACGATGCTCCCGAGCACGCCGTTCGAGTAGAAGTTGCCGTTGCAGAGGTGCTGGCTGCCGCCCTTGCCGCCGCACACGCCGTCGGCCCTGCCCATCACCTCGCACAGCAGCCCGTACGCGTCGTCGGTGAACGCGAGGTAGTGGCCGTGGCAGCGGTGGTTGCTGAACACGACGTCGCGGTCCGGGTCGAGGTGCGCGATGATCCCCGTCGCGTTCGCCTCCTGGCCGATGTAGGTGTGCGTCGTGCCGACGAGCTTCCCGGCGGAGAAGAGGTCGAGGAGCGTCTCCTCGAAGCGGCGGATGAAGTACATCCGCTCGTAGAGCTGCTCGGTCGCGGTCACAGATAGCCGAGGTCGCGGAGCCTGCCGGTGACGAGCGCTTCCTCCTCCGCGCTGAGCTCGGTGCGCTCGGCGCTCTCGAGCTCGGCGAAGAGCCGCTCGCGCAGCTCAGGCGGAGCGTCGTCGCGCGGGTGCAGCTCGCGCGGGTCGAGGTCGAGCCGGTAGGCCTCTTCCTCGCCCGACTCGACGTGGAGGATCAGCTTCCACGGCGGTTCGCGGATCGCGAGCTGCGAGAGCGCGCCCTTGTCGGTGCCCGCGATCAGCGCGGGTCGCTCCGACTCGTCGAGGAGCGACGTTCCGTCCGTCTCGACGCCCGGCGCGCCGAGCAGCTCGAGCAGCGTCGGCGTCAGGTCGACGAGGCTGACCTGGGAGCGGACGACTCCAGGCTCGAGCCCCGGCGCGGACACGATCAGCGGCACCACGACGATCTCGTCGTAGAGGGCCGCGCCGTGCATGTGGAACGTGCCCTTCACGTCCTCCTTGTCCGCGAAGCGCTCCCCCCACGACTCGCCGTGGTCGCTCAGGAAGACGATCGCCGTGTCCTCGCGCAGGCCGAGCGCGTCGAGCTCCTCGAGGAACCCGGCGAACATCACCTCGGACGAACGCTCGACCGAGTCGCAGTAGGCCTGCCGCAGACGCTCGAGGGCCGACGCGGAGTCCGACTGGATCCCCTCGATGATCTCCTCCTTCGCCGCGAGCCACTCCTTGCGCTCGGCGTGGAGGATGTCGTACGGCATGTGCGTCTCCCAGTTGTGGAACCAGAGCACGAACGGGTCGTTGCGGTGCGCGCGCAGCCACTCGACCACGCCGTCGAGCTTCTCGCTCGTGCCTGCGACGTTCGCGTCCGGGAAGCCCTTGAAGAGGTAGCTCTCGTCGAAGACGAAGCTCCCGGTCGTCAGCCCATGCGCCGCGGCGCACGTGAAGAGCGTGGGCAGGCCGGGGTCGACCGGCACGTCCCAGTGCAGGTGGCCGTGGTGATGCGGATAGAGGCCCGTGATCATCGACGTGGTCGACGGGCACGTCCACGGCGCGGCGCTGATCGCTTGGTCGAAGCGGACGCCGTCCGCCGCGAACGCGTCGATCGTCGGCGTGCGCACGTGGCGCGCGCCGTAGCACGCGACGTGGTCGGCGCGCAGGGCGTCCGAGACGTAGACGACGACGTTCATCGCGCCACGAGGCTACCGCCGCGCATGCGCTCGGGCACCTCGATGCCGAGCAGGTCGAGCAGCGTCGGCGCGATGTCCAGCAGGTGTGCGTCACGCTCGCCCGTCGCCTCGATCCCGGGCCCGGCGAGGATGTAGAGGCCGTCCTGCGCGTGGTTCGCGTCGTCGGGCCCGGTGTCGTTCTCGAACGTGTGGACGCCCTCGTCGCCGCCGATGGTGCCCACCGAGCGCCAGAGCAGGTCGCCGAAGATCGCGATCAGGTCCGGCGCGACCCCCTCGACGTCCTCGTACACCTCCTCGGGCCTGTAGACGCGCGTCGCGATCGGGTCGCCGTCGGCGTCGGGGATCGCCTCGAGCCGGCGGGCGAGATCGTCCCGCACCGCCTCGTAGTCCTCTGGGGCGACGACGCCGTCCGGCTCGCGCCCGCGCACGTTGAGGAAGATCCGCGCGTAGTAGCCGCCCTCGCCCCAGGCGACCGTGCGCGGCCAGTCGATCCCGACCTCCCGCGGCGAGGTGACCCCGTTCGGCTCCGCAACGGTTGCGAGCAGGCCCTCGCGACGCAGCCATTCGTTCACGCGGATGCCGCCGTCGAGGCGCTTCGCCCCGTGGTCGGAGACGACGAGGACGACGGTCTCGTCGTCGGCGTGCCGCAGCAGCCGCGCGATCAACCCGTCGAGGTGCACGTGGTAGTCGCGGATCGCGTCTTCGTACCGGTTGCCGGGCTCGTACGAGCGGTGCTGCTCGTCCATGTACTTCCAGAACCCGTGGTGCATCCGGTCCGGGCCCATCTCGACGAGCGCGAACAGCTGCCACGGCTTCGTCTCGAGCAGGTGCTCGGCCAGGTGAAAGCGCTTGTCGGTCATCTCGTAGACCTGGCGCAGGAGGTCGTCCTTGTCCTCGGTCCGGAAGTTCGTGCAGTCGAAGAGGTACTCGCCGACGAGCTCCTCGACCTCGTCGCGAAGCGCGGGCGGGTACGTGTACCGGCTCTCCGTCGAGGGCGTGAGGAAGCACGTGACCATGACGCCCTTGAGCGGCCGCGGCGGATACGTGCCGGGGACGCCCAGCACGATCGAGGAGCCGCCGGCGCGGCCGACGAGGTCCCAGAGCCGCGGCTCCTTGATCGCGGTGCCGTCCGCGATGAACGCCCTGTCGTACGTGTGGTCGGCGCGGTTGCGAAAGCCGTAGACGCCGAGGTCGCCGGGCGTGCGGCTCGCCATCATGCAGGACCAGGCGGGCACGGTGATCGGCGGGATCACGGACGTCAGGCGGCCGTACGCGCCGCGTTCCATCAACGCGGAGAGCGTGGGGAGGGAGTCCCGCCAGCGCTCGAGCACGAGGGACGGCTCGGCGCAGTCGAGGCCGATGATCATCGCCTTCCTCGCCATCGCGAGGATGTTAGGCGCGCAGTGCGACCTCGACCACGGTTCCGCTGCCCGGCCGCGAGCTGATCGTCGCTGCGCCGGCGATGCTCGCCGCACGCTGCCGGATGTTGCGCAGGCCGTGCCCGGCACCGTTTCCGGTCTCCTCGAACCCCGTCCCGTCGTCGGAGACCGCGACGAGCCGCTGTCCGTCCCGGGAGACGATCCGCACTTCCGCACGCTCGGCCTGCGCATGCTTGCGCACGTTCGCGAGCCCCTCCTGGACGATCCGGAAGACCTCGATCTGCTCGTCGGGCGCGAGGATCACCCGCGTGTCGATCTCGACGTCGACCTCGAGCGCGCCGTCGGCCGTCAGCAGCTCGACGTACCTGCGGAGGGCCGAGTCGAACGGCGCCGACCCGCCGGCCGAGGAGAGCGCCAGCACCGCGAAGCGGGCCTCCTGCTGCGCGGTGACCGCGAGCGTCTTGATGTGCGAGACGGCCTCGGGCGTGATGCGGCCGCTCTCGAGGAGACTGGCGTGCGTGGCGAGCGCGAAGAGGTACTGCGCGAGCCCGTCGTGGATCTCCCTGGCCACGCGCGCGCGCTCCTCGGCGACGGCGCGGCCGAACTCGGCGGCGCTGATCGCCCGCCAGACGCCCACGAGGAGGACGCCGTACGCGATCACGCGCAGGAAGTCGCCGACGGACACGGCGGTGCTCGGCATCAGCGGCGTGAAGAGCCGGTAGAGCGCGGAGAACAGGCTCAGCGTCGCGGCCGAGGCGAGCCAGCGGTCGAGGTCGGAGCCCTGATTCCGGAAACGCAGGCCGAAGCCGATCAGCGCGAGCAGGCTGAGCAGCGCCTGAACAGCGAGCAGCCCCGTCAGGAGCACCGGCGCGTCCGGCTCCGTCGGCGTCTCGACCAGCCCGGGGAGCTCCGGCGCGAGCCAGCGCAGCACGAGCCAGATCCCGGCGAGCGAGAGCAGCAGCACGAAGACGGCGTTGCCGAGCGTCCGCTGCCGCGAGCTCGACGTGCCGCGCACGAACGGCGCGATCGCGATCAGGGCAGCGGCGCCCAGCCCGCCGTAGATCGCGGCCCACGCCTCCACCCGCGAGGGCAGTGGCTCGTCGATGACCGGCACGATCTCGAACAGGAGCAGCGACGCGGCCGCCACGAAGAAGCCGCCGGAGAGCAGGAGGTCGAACCTGCGGCCCTCGACCGAGAAGCGGATCCCCGCGAGCACGGCCACGATCCCGCCCGCGACCATGATCGCGGTGTCCAGGACGAGCCCCAGCCCGGGGACGTCGTACGAGTGCCGGAGGATCGGATTCTCGATGAACAGGCCCAGCGCGGCGCCCAGCAGCCCGAAGAGGAGGATCTCCCCGGAGAGCCAGGCGTCGTAGGCAGCACGTTGGTCCCGCCGCATCTCCCTCTAATCGGCAGGTGGGGTCCGGCCGATAAGCCTGGAGATGGACGCTCGCGTTCTGATCGTGGACGACCACCCCCTGACGCGGGAGGCCCTGGCCACGCTCCTGGCCGGAAGCGGCTTCGAGGTCGTCGGCCAGGCCGCGGACGGCGAGGAGGCGATCTCGCTGGCCGGGACGCTCCGCCCCGATCTCGTCCTGCTCGACCTCTCGATGCCGGGCCTCGACGGGCTCGGCGCGCTGCCGCGCCTGCGCGGGGCCGCGCCGGACTGCGAGGTCGTGGTCCTCACCGCCTCGGGAACCGAGGAGAACCTCCTCGCGGCGATCCGCGCCGGCGCCGCGGGCTACCTGCTCAAGAGCGAGCCGCCCGACCGGATCGTCGAGTTCCTCCGCGGCGCAGCCCGCGGCGAGGCCGCGCTCTCCGGCGAGGTCGCCCGGCGCCTGGTCGAGCAGGTCCGCGAGGGCGGACACCGCGGCGGCGTTCCCGACGAGATCGCCGCGACGCTGAGCGCGCGCGAGGTCGAGGTCCTGCTTCTCCTGGACGAGCACCTCGGCACCGACGACATCGCGCGCCGCCTCTTCATCTCCGAGCACACCGTTCGCTCCCATGTGAAGAGCCTGCTGCACAAGCTGAACGTCTCCTCGCGCCGCGAGGCGCTCGAGGCGCTTGCCGTCGCGCGCGGCTAGCTCGTGCGGTCGAACCCGTCGAGCGCCGCCTCGACGAGGTCGCCGAGCGTCGCGAGGTTGTAGCCCCCTTCGAGCACCGCCGCGACGCGCGGCGCGAGCCCGCTCGCGCGCCGCGAGAGCTCCCGGAACCCGTCGTCGGTCACGAGCATCCACGCCAGCGGGTCGTCGGCGTGAGCGTCGAACCCGGCCGAGACGATGAGCAGGTCGGGCTCGAAGCTCCGGACGGCCGGCTCGACGATCTCCTCGAAGGCGAGCACGTACTGCTCGTCGCCGCACCCGGCCTCGAGCGGGACGTTCAGCGTCGTCTCACTCTGCTCGTCGGGGCCGCCGGTGCCGGGATAGAACGGCCACTGGTGCACCGAGACGAACAGCACCGTTGGGTCGTCCCAGAAGACATCCTGCGTCCCGTTGCCGTGGTGCACGTCCCAGTCGAGGATGGCGATGCGTGCGACGCCGAGCTCGGCCTGCGCCCAGCGAGCCGCGATCGCGGCGGTGTTGAGCAGGCAGAAGCCCATCGCGCGCTCCGGCGGCGCGTGGTGGCCCGGGGGCCGCACGAGCGCGAACGCTTCGTGCTCGACTGCGGCGATCGCCGCGCCCGCGGCGAGCAGCGCCGCCTCGAACGACGTTGCGTCGACGGGTGTGTCCGGATCGAGGTACGTGCGACCGTCGATCGCCGCGAGACGCTCGAGGTGCGGGAGCGTATGAACGCGCAGCACGTCCGCGGGAGTCGCGGGCTTTGCCGTCTCGGTCTCGAACCGCTCGAGCAGCAGCGCCAGGCGTGCCTGCGACTCGGGATGACCTCCGGTGTCGTGGAGACGCGCCAACTCAGGGTGGCTGGTGGCCTTCACTTCGCGGACGCCGGGTTGTAGCGTTGAGCATGATGCTCCGAGGGCTCGCCGTCGCGACAGCGGCGCTCGCACTGGTCGGCGTCGCGGCAGCGGCTCCGACCGGTACGGTCGCGGTCTCCGACAGCGCCCTCTCGCCGCAGCTCGTCGCCGTCGACTCGGGCGGCAGCGTCACGTGGCGGAACAGGGGTCGGCGTCCGCACCGGATCGCGAGCCGGAGCGGCGCGTTCGCTGCCTTCACGCTCGCGCCCCGGCGGACGCGCACGATTCGGTTCGCGCGCGACGGACGGCACCCGTACACGGTCGACGGACGCCGCTGCGGCGTCGTCTTCGCTGGCGTGCCGCTCGGCGCCGGCTGCGTCGGCGGAGCGAGCAGCGCACGGCCGTCCACGGGAACACGCATCCACCGCTACGACGTCACGCTCCAGGGCTACATCAAGAACGACGGGTTCGTCGACAGTAACGGTCGGCGCGAGCAGACGTGGGTGCGCGAGCTGAGCTGGACGTCGACGTTCCGCAACTTCCGCTTCAGGGTCGTGCGCGGCGGCCCGTACATGATCGGAATCAATCACCCGGCCGGCCACCGGACATCCACGGCGCGCGTCGTCGAGAGCTGGGACTACTTCTGGCATCCGCACGCGCTCTTCGCGCCGAACGCCGACTGCGACGGAACGACGACGGTGACGATTCCCTACCGGGCCGCCGTCGCCGCCGCGAACCGCGGCAACCCGAATTTCTACGTCCTCGGCCAGGCGCACGACGGCTGGAATCCCGACGACACGATCGCCGGCGACTGCAACAGCTGGACCCCGCCGAGCTGGGTGTATCCGGAGTTCGTCTGGGAAGGCATCTCGCTGGATCCCGACGTCGGGACGCTCGGTGTCAATTTCGACCGAGACGGCAACGGCTTCCGGCTGCCCGTCGCCGAGCTGCTGACGGGCGCCGGGTTCACGCTCGACACTGGCGTTCACCGGCACGAGCAGACGACGTGCGAGGGCAGCTGCTCCGGCACGGTGAAGATCGAGCAACGCTACGTCGCGATCTTCAGGCCGCGCCGCTAGCACGCTCGAGCAACCGCCCGCCGAGGTTCTTCAGCCCCCACCGCTCAACCAGAGCGGACGCCTCTGCCCAGGTCGGCGTCTGGTCCTCGAGGGGAGGGAGGGGGGCAGAGGCGTCCACGGTCGCGATTCGGCGGTAGAGGCGCAACTCCTCCGCCTGCGCCGCGAAGCGTCCGGCCTCGAGCGCCGCCTCGAGCGTCTCGTACTGCGCGAGCAACGACGCAGCCGTCTTCGGGCCGACGCCCTTCGCTCCGGGGAGCCGGTCGGAGGGGTCGCCGCGGAGCGCGATGAAGTCGGGCACCTGGCGCGGCTCGACGCCGTAGCGCTCGCGCACCTCGGCGGGGCCGACACGCGTCAGCTCGCTGACGCCGCGCGTGGGCTGGAGGATCGTCGTGCGCTCGCTCGCGAGCTGGAAGAGATCGCGATCGGACGTCGCGACGACGACGGGACGCTTCTTCTCGACGTCGACGAGCGCGACGACCGCTCCGAGGAAGTCGTCGGCCTCGTAGCCAGGCACCTTCGCGTGCGCGAACCCGAGCGCGTCGACGAGCTCGGGCAGCAGGTCGAGCTGCTCTAGGAGCTCGTCGTCGAACTCGCGACCCGACTGGTATGCGGGAAACGCCTCGTGCCGGTACGTCGGCGTGTCCAGCGAGTCGAACCCCACGAGCACCGCGCGTGGCTCGACGATCTCCCAGAGGCGTACGAGCATGTTCGTGAAGCCGACGATCATGTTCGCGGGCCCGCGGTCCGTCGCGCGTCGGATCGACTTCGGCAGCGCGTGGTAGGCGCGGTGGGCGAGCGAGTCGCCGTCCACGGCGAGCACCGGCTTCACAACGTGGCCTCGAGGCGGGCGATCTCGGCCATCAGCCGGTCGGTCGCCTCCTGCGCGGCCTCGCGCGGCTCACGTCCACCCAGGTCGTCGAGCGGGACGGGCGCGCCGTACGCGACCCGGAGCGGCCCGAGCGTCCGCAGCGCGTCGGTGCCCTTGATCGCCGCGGGGATCAACGGCACGCCGGCGTCGAGCGCGATGCGCGCGGCGCCCGTGTGGGCGCGCGGTTGCCACTTCTTGACGAGCCCCTTCTTGCGGCGCGTCCCCTCCGGGAACATCACGACAGCATGTCCCTCGCGCGCGAGCCGCGCCGCGGTCGCGATCGCCTCGGCGTCCGCCTGCCCGCGCCGCACCTTGAAGGCGCCGCCCGCCTGGATGATCGCCCCGAGCGGGAACCAGAAGAGCTCCGACTTGCCCATGAAGCGCAGGAACCGCCAGGGAAAGAGCGGCAGGCCGACCGCCCACGGGTCGAAGTTCGACACGTGGTTCGCGGCCAGGACGAACCCCCCCTCGCGCGGCACGTTCTCGAGGCCGACGGCCTTGGGGCGATAGAGCAGACGCATGATCGGAAGGGACACCGCTCCGATGGCGTAGTAGAAGGGCGAAGGTCGCGGAGCCACGGCGCCGAATCATGCCCAGGAACCCGTCCCGGGAACGAGCCACTGAGTCGTCGGGCCGCGCTGAGCGGCGCGACGCTGCGTCCTCAGTCGCGCCCGTATCTCCTGATACGAGCGCTCCCTGCGTCCTTGCCTCGCACCACCCATCGCACCCCCGACACCGAGGCCCCGTCCCGGAACGAGTTCCTTGACAACCCAGGCTAAGGTGGACCGGATGGCCGACAAAGAACAAGGTGTGGGCAACCGCCTCGTGATCGTCGAGTCGCCCGCGAAGGCGCGGACGATCTCGGGCTACCTCGGTGCCGGCTACACCGTCGCGTCGAGCGTCGGCCACATCCGCGACCTCCCGAACCGGGCGAGCGAGATTCCGAAGGAGAAGCGCGCGAAGTACGGGACGATGGGCGTTGCGATCGAGGACGAGTTCGAGCCGCTGTACCTCGTCGACAAGGACAAGAAGCGCACGGTCGACGACCTGAAGAAGCAGCTCAAGCAGGCCGACGAGCTCCTGCTCGCGACGGACGAGGACCGCGAGGGCGAGGCGATCGCCTGGCATCTGCTCGAGGTCCTGAAGCCGAAGGTCCCGGTCCGCCGCATGGTCTTCCACGAGATCACGCGGGACGCGATCCAGCGCTCGCTCGGCGAGACGCGCGAGATCGACGACCGTCTCGTCGACGCGCAGGAGACGCGGCGGATCCTCGATCGCCTCTACGGCTACGAGGTCTCGCCGGTGCTCTGGAAGAAGGTCACGCAAGGTCTCTCGGCCGGGCGCGTGCAGTCCGTCGCGACGCGGCTGATCGTCGAGCGGGAGCGGGAGCGGATCGCCTTCGTCGAGGTCTCGTACTGGGACCTCGAGGGGCTGTTCGACCCGGGCGCCTTCCGGGCGCGGCTCGTCGCGCTCGACGGCAAGCGCGTCACGCGCGGCTCCGACTTCGGCCCGGACGGCCTGCCCAAGACCGCCGATCTCGTCCAGCTCGACGAGCAGGCGGCGCGCGCGCTCTGCGAGCGGCTCGGGAACGCCCGCTTCAGCGTCCGGAGCAAGGACGAGAAGCCGTACACGCGACGCCCGGCCGCGCCGTTCCGCACCGCGACGCTCCAGCAGGAGGCGAGCCGCAAGCTCCGCTACTCGTCGCAGACGACCATGCGCGTCGCGCAGCGTCTGTACGAGAACGGCTACATCACCTACATGCGCACCGACTCGACCTCGCTCTCGCAGGCGGCGGTCGCCGCGGCTCGCAAGCAGGTCACCGAGCTCTACGGCGCGGACTACGTCCCGAGCTCGCCGAGGCGCTACGAGCGCAAGGTCAAGAACGCGCAGGAGGCGCACGAGGCGATCCGCCCCGCGGGGGACCACTTCCGCACGCCGAACGAGCTCCGCGGCGAGCTCGACCGCGACCAGCTCGCGCTGTACGAGCTGATCTGGAAGCGCACGATCGCCTCGCAGATGGCAGACGCGCGCGGTCAGACCGTCTCGCTGCGGCTGGCGGCCACGTCGAGCGACGGCGAGGACGTCGAGCTCGGCGCCGCCGGCACCGTGATCACCTTCCCTGGCTTCCTCGCCGCCTACGAGGTGGGCAAGGACGACCCGGCCGACGACGAGGACAGCCGTCCGCTGCCGAACCTGGACGAGGGCGACGAGGTCGAGACGAAGGAGCTCACCGCCGAAGGCCACTCGACGTCGGCGCCTCCGCGCTACACCGAGGCGACGCTCGTGCGCGCCCTCGAGGAGCGCGGCATCGGCCGCCCGTCGACCTACGCCGCGATCATCGGCACGATCCTCGACCGCGGCTACGTGTTCAAGCGCGGGACCGCGCTCGTGCCGTCCTTCCTCGCGTTCTCGGTCGTGACGCTGCTCGAGAAGCACTTCGGGCATCTCGTCGACTACGACTTCACCGCGAGCATGGAGGACGACCTCGACCGCATCGCGGCCGGGGACGAGGGCCGGGTCGAGTGGCTGCGGCGGTTCTACTTCGGCGACGACGGCAAGGGTGCCGGGCTCAAGGAGCTCGTGGAGGCGCTCGGCGAGATCGACGCGCGCGCCGTGAACACGATCCCGATCGGCGAGGACGTCGTGCTCCGAGTCGGCCGCTACGGGCCCTACGTCGAGCGCGGCGAGGAACGCGCCGGCGTCCCGCCCGACCTCGCCCCCGACGAGCTGACGCTCGAGAAGGCGAAGGAGCTGCTCGCCGCACCGTCGGGCGACCGCGAGCTCGGCGTGCATCCGGAGACGGGCCGTACGCTCGTCGCGCGCACGGGGCGGTTCGGTCCCTACGTGACGGAGGTCCTCCCCGAGGACGCGAAAGGCAAGCCGAAGACGGCGTCGCTCTTCAAGTCGATGTCGATCGAGACGCTCACGCTCGACGACGCCGTCAAGCTGATGTCGCTCCCGCGCGTGCTCGGCCCCGATCCCTCCGACGGCGAGGACGTCGAGGCGCTGAACGGCCGCTTCGGGCCGTACGTCAAGAAGGGCACCGAGACCCGCTCGCTCGAGAGCGAGGACCAGCTCTTCACGGTCACGCTCGAGCAGGCGCTGGAGCTGCTCTCGAAGCCGAAGGAGCGTCGGCGCAGGGGCGCGGCGGCCGGCCCGCTCCGCGAGCTGGGCGTCGACCCGGCGAGCGAGAAGAAGATCGTCGTGCGCAGCGGGCGGTTCGGGCCGTACGTCACCGACGGCGAGACGAACGCGAGCCTTCGCCCCGGTGACGAGGTCGAGTCGCTCAGCTTCGAGCGTGCGATCGAGCTCCTGGCCGACCGCCGCTCGCGGGGCCCGGCGCAGCGCGGCCGGCGCCGGACCAGGGCATAGCGAAACGTCGCGGCTCAGCCAAATGCCGTCGCGGAGCCCCAAAGTCTCGACGTGGCCGGCGCCGAAGGCGGCGGAGCACAAGAAAACTTTTCCTCGCGATCGGAGTCTCTAGATCGACAGGCTTTCGCGCGCCGGAATGCGCCGGCGGCGGGCGTCGTTTCCTCCGTTGAGAGCAGCATTGTTGGAATTCGGTTGCGAAATCCGTTTCACCCCTAGCACGGACAGGAGAGACCTCCTAGAGTGCGAAGAGGGCCGTTGACAACGCACGTCCGCAGACACGCTCGAAAGGAAGAAATCGCCACTTTGACGCAGAATCAACTGCAGGAATTGCTGGAATCGGAGCCGGTCAAGGCGATCGTCGAAGCCTCGGAGGACCTCGGCTTCATCGAGGCCGCCTCCCTCGACGCGATGGCGCAGGAGCAGGAGCTGAACGAGGACGACCTCGAGCAGCTCCGGCACGAGCTCGAGAAGATCGGGTTCGAGATCCGCGTCGAGGCGAAGGAGGAGAAGGACGCCGAGAAGGCCACGAGCCCGCGCCTGAACCTGGACCACCAGCCGCTCTCGGGCTCCGCGGACAGCCTCCAGCTCTTCCTGGCCGACGTCGGCAAGCACAAGCTGCTGACGGCGGCCGACGAGGTGTCGCTCGCCAAGCGGATCGAGCGCGGCGACCCGGTCGCCAAGCGGCACATGATCGAGTCGAACCTCCGGCTCGTCGTGTCGATCGCCAAGGGCTACCGCGGGCTCGGCGTGCCGTTCCTCGACCTGATCCAGGAGGGAACGCTGGGCCTGAACCGCGCCGTCGAGAAGTTCGACTGGCGCCGCGGGTTCAAGTTCTCGACCTACGCGACCTGGTGGATCCGCCAGTCCGTGCAGCGCGCCGTCGCCAACCACGCGCGGACGATCCGCGTCCCCGTCCACGTCGTCGAGCGCCAGCAGAAGCTCTCGCGCGCCGCGCGCCGGCTCGAGGTCGAGCTCGGCCGCGAGGCGACGAAGGAGGAGCTCGCCGAGGCCACCGGCCTCCCGATCCAGCACGTCGACGAGGCGCTCGGCGCCGCGTCCGCGTCCGTCTCGCTGAACCAGACGGTCGGCGCGGACGACGAGGGCGAGCTCGGCGACCTCTTCGCCGACCGCGAGGCCCCCGATCCGTTCGAGGAGGCCGAGGAGTCGCTCCGCCGCCAGGGCGTCAGGAAGGCGCTGGACGCGCTGCCCGAGCGCGAGCGGCGGATCCTCGAGCTCCGCTTCGGGTTCGAGGGCGAGCCCTGGACGCTCGAGGCGATCGGCCACGAGCTGGACCTGACCCGCGAGCGGGTCCGGCAGCTCGAGGGCCAGGCCCTCGCCCGGCTCGGCGCGCTCCGGGACCTGATCTCGGTCGCCTCGGCCGCCTAGGCCGCCCGCTCCGCTCCGTTGCGTTCCCGTTTAGCCGGGCGGTTCCCGCTTGCCCCGGCGCGCTCTGCTATCGATACTCGGCAGCTTCACCGCGAAAGGAGCGAATGTGGGCCGGAAGTTCTTGACCGTCCTCGCCGTGCTCGCTGCGGCCATGCTCGTCATGGTCGTCCCGGCGTGCGGCGGAGACGACGACGACGACGACGGAGGTGGCGGCGAGGCCGAAGCCTCGGGCACCCTCGTCTTTGCCGGCGCAGCGGATCCCGTCGTCCTCGACGGGGCACTCGTCTCGGACGGCGAGTCGCTGCGACCGATCGACCAGATGTTCGAAGGGCTCGTGACGCTGTCGCTCGGCGGCACCGACATCGAGCCGGCGCTCGCAACGAGCTGGGAGGCGAGCGAGGACGGCACTGCGTGGACGTTCGAGCTGCGTGAGGACGTCACGTTCCACGACGGCGAGCCGTTCAACGCCGAAGCCGTCTGCTTCAACTTCGACCGTTGGTACAACTTCACCGGTCCGTTCCAGAGCGAGAGCGCGACCTACTACTGGCAGACCGTGTTCGGCGGGTTCGCCGACGGCGAGACGCCGAGCCTCTACGAGAGCTGCGAGGCGACCGACGAGAGCACGGTCACGATCAACCTGACGAAGTCGTCCGCGTCGTTCCTCGGAGCGCTCGCGCTGACGAACTTCACGATCGCGAGCCCGAAGGCGCTCCAGGAGTTCGGCGCCGACGAGGGCACGGTCGACGAGGAGACCGGATTCCAGCCGACGGGGACGTACGGCACGCAGCATCCCACCGGCACCGGCCCGTTCAAGTTCAAGTCGTGGACGCGAGGCGACCGCCTCGTGCTCGAGCGGAACGACGACTACTGGGGCGACAAGGCGAAGATCCAGGAGCTGATCTTCCGTCCGATCTCCGACAACGCCGCCCGCCTCCAGGCGCTCCAGGCAGGCGAGATCCACGGCTACGACCTCGTCGAGCCCCAGGACATGGAGACGATCTCGAACGACGAGAACCTCCAGCTGCTCGACCGGCCGGCGTTCAACGTCGCGTACGTCGGGATCAACCAGGCGAAGGAGCCGATGGACGACCTGCGCGTACGCCAGGCCGTCGCGCACGGGCTCAACCGCCAGCAGGTCGCCGACTCGTTCTACGCAGGCCGCGGCGAGGTGGCGAAGGAGTTCATGCCGCCCGAGCTGTTCGGCTACGCGGACGACGTGACGGAGTACGAGTTCGATCCGGAGCGCTCGAAGGAGCTGCTCGCGGAGGCCGGCTGCGGACCGCCGTGCCCGATCGAGTTCTGGTATCCGACGGACGTCTCGCGTCCGTACATGCCGGACCCGAAGCGGAACTTCGAGGCGTTCGCCGCCAGCCTGAACGAGTCCGGCTTCCAGGTCACCGCGCGCAGCGCGCCCTGGAGCCCCGACTACCTCGGCCGCGCCCAGGAGGGCAACGCCGGTCATCTCCACCTGCTCGGGTGGACGGGTGACTACGCCGATCCGGACAACTTCATCGGCGTGTTCTTCCAGACCGAGACGGGCCAGTTCGGCTTCAAGAACCAGGAGCTCTTCACTGCGCTCGACGAAGCCGAGGCCGAGACCGACCAGGACGCACGCGTGGCCGCGTACGAGGAGGCCAACCGGATGATCATGGACTTCCTCCCGGCGGTGCCGTACATCCACACGAAGCCGGCGCTCGCGTTCAACGCCTGCATCAAGGGCTACACGCCGAGCCCCGTGTCCCTCGAGCCGTTCTCGATCGTCTCGATGGAGGGCTGCTAGCCAACGGCTAGGACAGCCGGCGGACGACGTCGCTAGATGCTGCGCTTCGTCGTCCGCCGGCTGCTCCTTCTCGTCCCGATCCTCCTGGGGCTCTCGCTCCTGGTCTTCTTCTGGATCAGGGCGCTCCCGGGAGGGCCCGCGCAGGCGCTGCTCGGCGAGCGCGCGACCGCCGAGTCGATCGCCGAGATCGAGGAGCTCTACGGGCTCGACAAGCCCGTGCACGAGCAGTACTTCACGTACCTCGGCACCGTGGTCAAGCTCGACTTCGGGACGAGCATCACGTCACGCCGCCCGGTCACGGACGAGATCCGCGAACGGTTCCCGGCGACGATCGAGCTCGCGCTGGCGGCGATGCTCTTCTCGGTGCTCGTCGGCATCCCGCTCGGCTTCGTCGCGGCGAAACGCTACGGGGGGGTCGTCGACCACCTGAGCCTCGTCGGCTCGCTGATCGGCATCTCGATCCCGATCTTCTTCCTCGCGATCCTGCTCAAGTACCTCTTCGCCGTGAAGCTGGGCTGGTTACCCACGGTCGGTCGGATCTCCGTCCTGATCGACGTCCCGCACCCGACGCGTTTCTACGTCCTCGACGCGATCATCGCGGGCAACGTCGAGGCGCTGGTCGACACCCTGAAGCACCTCGTGCTGCCGGCGGTCGCGCTCGGATCGATCCCGCTCGCGGTGATCGCGAGGATCACACGCGCCGCGGTGCTCGACGTGCAGAACGAGGACTACGTGCGCACCGCGCGCGCAAAGGGGCTCGCGCCGAGGGTGGTCGACGTGCGGCACGTGCTGCGGAACGCGCTGCTCCCGATCACGACGATCATCGGGCTCCAGGCCGGCCTGCTCCTCTCGGGTGCGGTCTTGACGGAGACGGTGTTCGCGTGGCCCGGGATGGGCACCTGGCTCGTCGATGCGATCGAGACGCGCAACTTCCCCGTGCTCCAGGGCGGGATCCTCTTCGTCGCCCTCGTCTTCGTGCTCGTGAACCTGCTCGTCGACATCTCCTACGCGATCATCAACCCGAGGATCCGGTATTCGTGAGCGTCGCCGAGCTCGAAGCCCGCGAGATCGCGCTCGAGCGCCCGAGCGGGCTCTGGCACGACGCCTGGCACCGGCTCAAGCGGAACCCCGGAGCGATCGTCGGCTTCGTGCTCGTGCTCTCGTTCGTGCTCGTGGCGGTGTTCGCGCCCGTGCTCGCGCCGTACGACCCGCGGCGGCAGGGCCTCGAGGGCGCGCTCGGCTCGTCGGGCCCGTCGCTCGACCATCCGTTCGGGCTGGACCAGCTCGGGCGCGACCAGCTCTCGAGGATCATCTTCGGCGCGCGCTTCTCGCTGCTGATCGGGATCGTGTCGGTCGCCGTCGGCCTCTCGGTCGGCCTCGTCCTCGGCTCGATCGCGGGCTACATCGGCGGGTTCGTCGACACCGTGATCATGCGGCTGATGGACGTCATGCTCTCGATCCCCGGCCTCCTGCTCGCGATCGGGATCGTCGCGATGCTGGGCCCGGGGCTGACGCAGATCATGGTCGCGGTGGGGGCGACGCAGATCCCCATCTTCGCGCGGCTGCTCCGCGGCTCGATCCTCGCGCAGCGCGAGAACGACTTCGTGCTCGCCGCGAGAGCCGTCGGCGTTCCGAGGCGGACGATCCTCGCCTCGCACATCCTCCCGAACGCGATCTCGCCGGTGATCGTCCAGGGGACGCTCGCGCTCGCGACGGCGATCATCGATGTCGCGGGGCTCGGCTTCCTCGGCCTCGGGCCCCAGGACCCGTCGACGCCGGAGTGGGGCACGATGCTCACCGACACGACTCGCTACCTCCAGACGGCGCCGTATCTCGCGCTCATCCCCGGCGCCGCGATCGTCATGTCCGTGCTCGGCTTCAACCTGATCGGCGACGGTCTGCGCGAGGCGCTCGACCCGAAGCTGCGCGGGCGCGGTTGATGGCGGCGCCGCTGCTCGCGGTCGAGGACCTCGAGGTCCGGTTCCAGACCGCACGCGGTACGGTCCACGCGGTCAACGGGATCTCGTTCGACATCAGCCCCGGCGAGACGCTCGGGATCGTCGGCGAGTCCGGGTGCGGCAAGAGCGTGACCTCGCTCGCGCTCCTCGGGATCCTCGCGCGGAACGGTCGCGTCACCGGCGGGCGCGCGTTGTTCGGCGACCGCGATCTGCTGCAACTCGACGACGCGGAGCTGCGGGCGATCCGCGGTCGTGAGATCGCGATGATCTTCCAAGATCCGATGACGAGCATGAACCCGGTCCTGACGATCGGCCGTCAGATCCGGGAGCCGCTCGAGACGCATTTTGGGCTCGACCGCAAGGAGGCCGACGCGCGCACGGTCGAGCTGCTCGACCAGGTCGGGATCCCGAGCCCCGATCTCAGGCTCAAGGACTACCCGCACCAGTTCTCGGGCGGCATGCGCCAGCGCGCGATGATCGCGATGGCGCTCGCGTGCGAGCCGAAGCTCCTGATCGCGGACGAGCCGACGACGGCACTCGACGTGACGATCCAGGCGCAGATCCTCTCGCTGCTCCGAGACCTCGTCGCCGAGCGCGACACCGCGCTGATCATGATCACGCACGACCTCGGCGTCGTCGCCGGCATGTGCGAGCGCGTGAACGTGATGTACGGCGGCCTCTTCATGGAGACGGGCAGCGCCGACGCGGTGTTCGCGCGGCCGCGGCACCCCTACACGCTCGGCCTGCTCCAGAGCGTGCCGCGCCTCGACGCGGCGCGCCGCCAGCCCCTGAAGCCGATCGAGGGTCAGCCGCGAGACATGCTCAGCGCGCCGAGCGCGTGCCCGTTCCAGCCGCGGTGCTCGTACGAGGTCGAGGAGTCGCGGCGCGAGGTGCCCCCGCTCCGCGAGCTCGAGCCCGGGCACTTCGTCGCGTGCTTCAACCCGGTGCCCGCGGACGAGTGGCAGCGCACGCGCGCGGTCGCGACGGTATGAGCACGAACGGCCGCCCTCTGCTCGAGCTCGACGCGCTCAAGGTCTACTTCCCGATCAAGAGCGGCCTCGTTCTCGACCGGCACGTCGGAGACATCAAGGCGGTCGACGGCGTCTCGCTGACGATCGAGCGCGGGGAGACGCTCGGGCTCGTGGGCGAGTCGGGCTGCGGCAAGTCCACGGTCGGGCGCGCGATCCTCCGCCTCTACGAGCCGACGGACGGCCGCATCGTCTTCGACGGCCGCGACATCACGCACCTGCGTGAGCGCGAGCTGCGTCCGCTGCGCCGCCGGATGCAGATGATCTTCCAGGACCCGTTCGCCTCGCTCAACCCGAGGCACAGCGTCGGGCGGATCGTCGGCGAGCCCCTGCGCGTCCACGGCCTCGCCTCGCGACGCACCGTCGGTCCACGAGTCCGCGAGCTGCTCGAGATCGTCGGCCTGCCCTCCGATGCGGGCTCGCGCTACCCGCACGAGTTCTCCGGCGGCCAGCGCCAGCGCATCGGGCTCGCCCGCTCGCTCGCGCTCAACCCCGACTTCATCGTCGCGGACGAGCCGGTCTCCGCCCTCGACGTCTCGATCCAGGCGCAGATCGTCAACCTGCTCGAGCGCCTCCAGCGCGAGTTCGAGCTCACCTATCTCTTCATCGCGCACGACCTCGCCGTCGTCCGCCACATCTCGGACCGGATCGCGGTGATGTACCTCGGCTCGATCGTCGAGGTCTCGCCCGCTGACGACCTGTACACGACGCCGCTGCACCCGTACACGATCTCGCTGCTGTCCGCGATCCCGATCCCGGACCCGGCGGTCGAGCGGCAGCGCGAGACGATCCTGCTCGCCGGCGACCTGCCGAGCCCGGCGAACCCGCCGAAGGCGTGCCGCTTCCACACGCGCTGCCCCTACGTCCAACCGACCCGGTGCCGCGACGAGACGCCGCCGCTGCGCGAGCTGCTCCCCGGTCACACGGTCGCCTGCCATTGGGCAGAGGACATCCGCGCGGGCAAGATCCAGCCGCACGAGCGCGAGGCCGAGCTCGGAGCACCGCCGCCCGTCACCGTCGAGATCCCGCCGCCGGTCTAGACTCGCCGCGGGAAGGGGGGCACGGACTCGATTTGAACAGATCGAAGGCGATAGCTGGCGCGCTCGCGCTGGCGGCGGTTCTCGGCGTCGCGCTGATCCTGTTGCTTCGCGACGGCGGCGACGAGGGCTCCGCGCGCGACGGCGCGCCGGTCACGGCCACCGGCGCGACGCCCGAGCGCGCGTTCCCGGAGCTGCGGGTCGCGATGGACAATGGCATCGACTACCTCGATCCCGGGCTCGCGTACACGGTGCAGGGCTGGGGGATCATGTTCCCGGTCCACCTCGGGCTCCTGAGCTACCGGCACGTGAACGGGCCCGACGGAGCGACGCTGATCCCCGCGCTGGCCGAGTCCCTCCCCGCGATCTCGGCCGACCGGCGGCGCTACCGCTTCACGCTCCGCGAGGGTCTCCGCTACTCGAACGGCAACCCCGTGCTCGCCTCGGACTTCAAGTCCTCGATCCAGCGCCTGTTCGCGATCGACTCGCCCGGCGCCGGCTTCTTCACCGGAATCGAGGGGGCTGAGCGCTTCGCCGAGACGGGGCGCGGGGACATCGGCGGCATCGTCGTCGACGACGGCGAGCGCTCGATCGAGATCACGCTCGTCGAGCCTCAGGGCGACTTCCTCTACCGGCTGGCCACGATGTTCGCGTCGTTCGTGCCCGCCGGGACCGACGACACCGACCAGTCGACGGAGGGCATCCCGGCGACCGGGCCGTACATGGTCGAGAGCTACTCGCCGAGCGCGCTCGTCTCGCTCGTCCGCAACCCGGAGTGGGAGGGGATCGAGGGGATCCCGGACGGCAACCCGGACAAGCTGACCTTCACCGTCGTCGACGACGCCTCCGCCGCCCTCGACTCGGTCGTCGACGGCGACAACGACTACCTCTTCCACCAGATCCCGCGGGGCCGCCTCGCCGAGGTGCGCCGCGAGCACGCCGACCGGCTCCGGCTCTACACGCCGGCGAACGTCTACTACTACTTCCTGAACACCCGCGAGCCGCCGTTCGACCGGCTCGAGGTCCGGCAGGCCGTCAACCACGCCGTCGACCGCCAGGAGATCGTGAGGCTCTACGCCGGGCTCGCGACCCCGACGCAGAACGTCCTCCCGCCGACCTACCCGCAGTACGAGCAGATCGACCTCTACGACCACGACGTCGAGCGCGCGCGGGCGCTCGTCCGGGAGTCGGGGTACGCCGGGACGAGCGTGACCGTCTGGGGCAACTCGCGCGACACGATCCGCGCGCCGGCGGAGTACCTCGTCGAGGTCCTGAACGAGATCGGGTTCGAGGCGGAGCTCGAGATCGTCGATCCCGCGCTCTACCTCCCGACGATCGGCGACGAGCGGACGCGCGCGCAGACCGGCGTCGCCAACGCGTTCCTCCAGGACTACCCCCATCCCCTGAGCTGGTTCGAGCCGCTCGTCGGCGGCTCCCGGATCACCGCAACGGGGAACACCAACCTCTCGAATGCCGAGGTGCCCGAGCTCGACGAGAAGCTCGAGGAACTCGCCCGGGAACCTCTCACCGCGGAGACGAACGAGGAGTGGGCCGAGGTCGACAGGCTCGTGCTCCAGAACGCGCTGCTGGCGCCGCTCGTGAACCGGCAGTTCACGGACTTCTTCGCCGGCGACATGGATCTCGAGAGCTGCTACGTGAGCCACGTCCTCTACCAGTTCCTCTACTCCTCGGCCTGCAAGGAGGGCTGAATTCCGCTCCGGAAGCGGCTTTCCGGGCCACCTCCTCGAACGGGGTAGTCCGCGCTAAAGCGGCCCCAGGGCCCGGCCGATACCAGGGGGGCGATGGACGCTGCCGAGCGCAGGGAGATCCTGAACCGTTACGCGGACCACACTCGTCGCTTCGACGAGCTGGCGTCGCGCCGGAAGACCGGCGAGACGGCCGAGGTGATCCCGTTCAACGCCCCGCTCCGCGAGCTCGAGCAGGAGCCGACGATGCGCGAGGTCGAGGTGCTCCAGCTGATCTCGGACGGCCTCGTCAACCGCGAGATCGGCCAGCGGCTCTTCCTCAGCGAGGAGACGGTCAAGAGCCACGTCCGCCACCTCCTCGCGAAGCTCCAGGCACGCTCACGCGCCCACGCGGTCGCGGTCGGCTTCCGCCGCGGCATCATCGCCTAGACCCTCTCGAGGCGAAGAGGGCACGCGTTACGAGCGGCGAGGCCGCAGGGCTCCCGTTTTCCCCAGTCTGGGGAAATCCCTCAACAGAGGGATGCCCGCCGACTGTGGAAAACGGAAGCTACGTCGGCTTTACCAGCCCTTGAGCTGGCCGGCCACGGAGGCCACGGACAGCAAGGTGCTGAGGAAGGCAATCGCGCGAAAGCGCATGTCTTCTCCATGTTCGGGAACTGACGGCAACCGCGATATTGGCAGGGAATTGACTGTTTTTCAAGAGGTAGACCAAGTTTCTTCCATGGGCGACTGGGTTCGCCACTACGCGCTACCCCTGTACGCAGGCGGTATTGCGCTCGTGGCGGTGGCTAGCGTCGGTGCCCTCGCTCTTGGGGGCTTTGGCGTTGAGGGTCCCGGTGCTCCATGGCTGTTCTTGGCTTTTGCAGGGCTCGCTGTTCTTGCTGAGCAACGAGGCGTTCGCCTCACGGCTTCGATCGAGATGTCGGTCGCGTTCTTGCCCCTGCTCTTCGTGGCGGTTGTCTTTGGCCCGCTCGCCTCTGCTCTCATCGGGGCTTGCACGGTCGTGTCGGACTTTGGAAAGCCACATCTGAGGTGGGCGATCTGGACTTCGACGAGAACACTGATCGGCGCCGTTGCCGGACTCGCGGCAATGGTCGGCTTTCAAATTGGTGGCCAGGGCGTAGCGGGGATCGCACTCGCGACGGCACTTGCTGCACTCGCAGACTTCGCCCTAGATGTCGTGCTTACCTCAACGGTTCTCGTGTTGCGCGGAACCGGGTCGTTCCGAGGTCTGGTCAAGACAACCGCACCCGTTGCGGCTGCGGGTATCCCCCTCTATACGGCTGTTGTCGGGCTCATCGCGTACGCAACCCTTGAGCTCACGCCATGGAGCGCGATCCTTTTCTTCATCCCGGCGTTTGCTGCGCAAAAGCTGTTCGTGCTGTACCACGACCAGCGTGATGCAACCGAGAGGCTAAGCGAGGCCAACCTTCGTTTGGAGCGCGCAAACCTCTCGTTCGCCACCGCGCTCGTAGCGACACTCGACGCGCGAGATCGATATACGGCTGGCCACTCAGCGGCGGTCGCAATCTATTCGCGAGACATCGCACGACGGATGAACCTGACCGACGATGAGCAGCAGCGATGTCACGTCGCCGGCCTTGTCCACGATATCGGCAAGGTGGGGCTGCCTCCCGGCCTGCTGGAGAAAGCTGGGCCGTTGACCCTCGAGGAGCGCCGCTTGATGGAGGAACACAGCCCAATCGGAGAGCGCATCCTTGCGAACGTCGAGGACTACGCCGAGATCGCCGCGATCGTTCGCCATCATCACGAGCGCGTCGACGGTCAGGGTTACCCCGACCGCCTTGATGGCGATCAGATCCCGCTCTTGTCGCGAATCATCGCTGTCGCTGACGCCTACAACGCGATGACCTCGGATCGCCCCTACCGCGACGCAATGCCCAGCCGGGTGGCGCGACTGAGGCTCGCCCAAGCGGTCGAATCCCAGTTCGACACGAGCGTGGTCGCAGCTTTCGAAGCGATCCTTGCCGGCGCGACTGAGGAGTACAGAACCGGCCGTGGCCCCGACTTTGCCCTTGAAGGCCTTGATGTGGCAGCTGTAGCCGCTATGACGCGGGCTGCCTAGCCTCGACGCGCTCCTCCATACGTCGAACCGCTGCCTCGGTGCGAGACTTTGCTCCGAGTTTGGCCAGGATGTGGCGAACATGGACCTTCACAGTCACTTCACTAATGAAGAGCCGCTTTGCAATCTCTCGATTAGAGAGTCCGAGGCTTACACAGTCAAGGACCTCACTCTCTCGAGGAGTGAGATCGCTTCGAGGCTCGGCCGGCCGGTCACGCACCACCGGCTCACGCGCGAGACGCCGAGCAAGTGCAACTGGCGGATCCGCGTCGAGAGTTGGGTCGTCGAGCATGAATCGGATATCGCTGTTGGCCCGTGCGGCAAGAACGATGTAGTCAACGTGCTCCGTCTCTGACACGAGCGCCAGTGTTTCCGCCATAAGCCGCGCTTTGTCCTCGCGGTTGTCAGATGCGATCGTGGCAGCTAGCAGCGAGACAATCGTTGAGTGAACCGTGGAACTCGCTTCGCGCGCCTTCTTTATGCGTGCTCGGGCATCATCGACATCTCCCATGCACGCGGCTGCTAGCGCGTCGTGTGCGAACACCTCGCCGCGTGTTGCTGGGTCTAGCGTTGCTTCCAGCGGATCTTCGAGGCATCTTCTGGCCGCGTCGAACTGTCGAGAGACGATTAGGGCGCGAGCCCGCAGAAGGGCACAATTCGCTGCGGCGTGTCGATCCTTGGCAAGTCGGATGGCGCGATCGGCTGTCTCCAATGCAAGGGGGACTTGCCCAAGACCGAGTTGCGCGCTCGATGTGGGCATCAGCATGTGAGGAAGCGCAAAGTCCAACCGCGCTTTCTCAATCTCGGCGATCCCCTCTTTGGAGACCTCAAGGGCCCGTAAGTAGTTGCCCGAAGCGATGAGCACTCGGCCGAACATGTTGTAGAACGACGTGCGAATCATGGGATCTGGGACCCGCGGTATCAACCAATAGGCGGCTTCTGCGGCACCGAGGGCACCTTCAACGCCACCCCAGCGGTCGGCGATGATTAGACGACCGGTCGCGGCCCGCACCACATCATGAGGATCATCATTCGTAGCGCCCTCGAGCTGTCCGAGAACATCTTGCGATCCGGGTACCTCTAGTTCAGTCATTCCGACGAACTCGAGCCAGAGCGCATTTGCCAGATCCGCTGGATTCGAGGCCGCAGCGCGACTTGCCTCGGCGTACCCAAGCGCGTGCCTCGTTCGATCTGCGAAGAACGCCGCATGGCCTGCACGGAAGAGAGCCCGGGATCGCGAGGGATGGATCTCAGGCACCAGCCGAGCCGCGCGAGACGCGAGGGCCTCCGACTGGTCGTACCGTGCTTGACGGAAAGCAACCTCTGCTTCGACGAGGTCGAGGACGGGTGCCGGGCTGTGACGGCGGCGTACGTCGCTCACGAGATCATCCAAGGTCTGCAGCCGCCCTGCATTCATCAGAGGATCGAGAGCTGCCATGACAAGCTTCTCTGTCGTCTTGTACTGAGCTGCATGGCGCCCGAGTGCCAGAGCGTCGTCCCAGTCCCCACGCTCTATGTAAAGGTCAACGAGTTCGTCAACCGAGTCGTTCGGAATTCCCAGTGCAAGTGTCTCGGTCCGCTCCAGGAAGCTTCGGACAAGAGGATGAACCTCATATACGTCGCCTGGTCGTCTCGTTAGCAGTCCGGCATCCCAACACTCCGATAGAATCGCTTGCGCGTCAGGACCGAGCAGAGTCTGACCGATAGCCCGGTCCACTCTTGCTACCGTCGCCATGCGATTGAGAGCGAGCTTCGCTTTGGGCGTTAGCGCCCTGTGGAGCTCCTGAGCGAAGAAGTCAAAGAGCTGCTCGGGTACCTGGCTTTCGGGCAAATGATGAATTCGGGTCAGGGCCGCCAATCCGATGACCGCCGGCCAACCCTCCGCCAGTGCGAGCAGTCCCGGCAAGCTAGGCCCTGCGCCTTCGTTGAGCAGCGCGTCGGCTTCGTCAGAATCCATGGCCAAGAGGCTCCGCCCGAGCTCGTAGATCTCGCCGTAGAGGATCCGTCGCGACGTCGCCCACGATGGACGTTTTCTACTGGCAAGCAGCGCATTGATCGGCGCTTTGAACAGGAGCGTCTCAACGAACTCTTCAGCAGCTGCGACGTCGGACGCAAACTGATAGTCGTCAATCACGAGCCAGGCATCGAGTGGCCAATCTTGAAGGTCCGCAGCCAGAAGCTCACCTAGAACGGTGGCCTCATCTGCCGGCGCCTGACTAACACGGAGCCGGCTCCTCATCGCGTCGCCGGCGCCCGCCACGCATTGCCCAGCGGCGGTTGCAATTCCGGTTGCGGTGGCCGCGACGTCGCCCGCCGCTGGAGTCGCGCGGTACCACGTTGTTGGACAGCCCTTCTCATCAAGCCACTGCTGAGCCAACGTCGTCTTGCCGTATCCCGCGGGGCCGACCAAGACGATGATCCGCGATGGACTACCTTCCAGGAGCCGAAGAAGGCGCGGTCGGCGGATCACTCGACGAGTGGTGTTCAACCTCGCTTCGACACGACTACGTTCGGGCATAGCTCGCACGGACAATCAGCCGTCGAACGCACCCTAGTCTCGTTCGCATCCTCTGTCACTTGTCTCCGAAGGGCCGTGCCCGCGACGCCTGTTGGGGCCGCGGGCACGCCCTTTGCCGTCAGCCCCCGACGCTGAGTTCTGCGTCGAGGCTTTGCGCGAGCGGGTCTTCGCCCGTCAGGGTGCGGTAGGCGGCCGGGATCTGGCGGCGGCGCGGGACGCCGAGCTTCTGGCGAAGCACGTCGCAGTGCGCCTTGGCCGTGCGAGGGGA
Source organism: Thermoleophilia bacterium (assembly GCA_025929895.1). Classification (GTDB taxonomy): domain Bacteria; phylum Actinomycetota; class Thermoleophilia; order Gaiellales; family Gaiellaceae; genus JACCTU01. Next base: position 41,806 of record JAICPI010000006.1, on the reverse strand, counting down.
GATCCCCAGCCGCGCGCCGACCTCTTCGTTCGAGCAACCCGCCGCGATCAGTCCGACCACCTGCCGCTGGCGCTCGGTCAGCGAGATCGGCTGGTCACTCAGGACTTGCGACATGCCGACGAGCTTGCCAGCGACATGGTGCGGTCGCATCGTTCGAATGGCGTATTTCGCGCGGTTACGCCCGAGCGCGGGCTGGCGTGCCGTGCGCGAAGGCCGACTCGTGCGCGCGGGTGTTCGCCTCGCGCGCGCCGCGCTCGTCGAGCGCGCCGATCCGGAGCAGGAGCTCAAACTCGTCGCGCAGGTGCGTCCGCATCATCTCCGGCCCGTCCGTGGCGATCGTGAACGCCACGCCCGCGTCGGCGAACGCGCGGAACGTCTCGCGCACGGCGTCCTCGTCGGCGAGCGCCTTCGTGAGCAGGTTCGACGTCGGGCAGATCTCGAGCACGATCTCGTGCTCGCGCAGAGCGGCCATCAGCTCGGGGTCGCCGGCTGCCAGGATCCCGTGGCCGATTCGGTCGGGGCGGAGCGACTCGACCACCTCGCCGATCTCCGCGCGGCCCATGTCTCCGCCCTCCTCGCCGACGTGGATCGTGACGCCGAGGCCGGCCTCGCGCGCGGCCTCGACCATTGGCGCCACCTGCGTGTAGTCGTAGCGCCCGCCGCCGGGGCGCGGGCCGGCGATGTCGATCCCGACGATCCCGCGCGGTGCCCACTTGATCGCCTTCTCGACGACGATCTCGTTCAGGCGCGCGTCGAACGTGCGGTCCATCATCAGGATCAGCCCTGCGCGCACCTGCGGGTACTCGATCGACGCGAGGTCGAGCCCGCGGATCGCGGCGAGGATGATGTGGTCGAGGTCGCGCTCGCCGCCGCGGTTCCGCTTCATCGGGTTGAAGCGCAGCTCGAGCGTCGTGATCCCCTGCGAGCGGTACGCGCCGCCGATGGCGGCGTGCACCGAGCGCTCGACCGCGATCGGCGACGACTGGATCAACTCGGTCCAGTGGTAGATCGCGTCGAGCGCGTCGAGGTTCGGGACGCCGCGCGGTTCGCTGACGGTGACGAGCCGGTCGAACTCCCAGTAGTCCTTGACGGGAAGCGCGATTCCCTGCTCGTGCGCGAGGCTCCAGAGGATGTCCGACGCGACCGAGCCGCCCAGATGGGTGTGGAGCTCGGCGAGACCCTCGTCGAACACGGCCCGAGTCTACGCCGCTTTGGCGAATCCCTATGCTGGCCGCGTGAAGGTCGGGATCGTCGTCCCGTACTCGTGGTCGTTCTGGGGCGCGGTGGTCGAGCACGCCGAGCTCCAGGCCGAAGCGCTCCGTGCGCTCGGTCACGACGTGCGCACGATCATGGGCAACGACCCGCCCGGGAGCTTCACGCGCGTGCTCCACCCACGGCTCGGCCGGCACGGCCTGCCGCCCGAGGACGTCATCCCTGTCGGCAGGTCGGTGATCGTGCCCGCGAACGGGTCGCTACCGAACATCGTGCTCAGCCCGCGCACGGTTCCGCGCATCAAGCGCGCCCTCGAGCGAGAGCGCTTCGACGTGCTGCATCTGCACGAGCCGATGACGCCTGCGATCTGCATCGCGGCGCTCGCGCTCGCGCGCTGCCCCATGGTCGCGACGTTCCATGCCTCGGGCGATCTCGGCTGGATGAAGCTCGGGCTGCCGGGGTGGGGGTTTCTCGCCGACCGGATCGACCATCGCATCGCGGTCTCGGAGCAGGCGCGCGACTCGGCCGTGCGTTGGCTTCCCGGCGCGTACGAGATCGTCCCCAACGGCGTGCTCGTGCCGCCGGACGCCGAACCGGGGGGCCGCGAGCACCGGATCGCGTTCGTGGGGAGGCACGAGCCACGCAAGGGTCTCCAAGTGCTGCTGCGCGCTTGGCCCGACGTGCACCGCGCCACCGGCGCGCGCCTGCGGCTGATCGGAGCGGACCCGCTCGCCGTGGGACTGCTCCAGCGGCGGTTGGGCGTTCCCGGCGAGGGCATCGACGTGCTCGGGTTCCTCAGCCAGGAAGAGCTCACCGCGGAGCTGCTCTCCGCGAAGGCGCTCGCTGCGCCGTCGCTGGGCGGGGAGAGCTTCGGGATGGTGCTCACGCGCGCGTTCGCGTGCGCGCTGCCGGTCGTCGCGTCCGACATCCCCGGCTACCGCGAGGTGACGACGCACGAGACGAGCCTGACCGTTCCGCCGGGGGACCCGGCCGCGCTCGCGCAGGCGCTCGCCGCGCTGCTCGAGGACGAGCCGCGCCGCCAGGCGATGGGCGCAACGGCGCGCGAGCTCGCGCGGGCCGAGTACGGCTGGGACCGGATCGCACGCCGACTGGTCGGGATCTACGAGCTCGCCACGGGCGCGCCCGCGCAGGTCCGCGTGTGATTCCGCGCAGCAACCTCGTGCGTGCGCTGATCGTCGGCGCGCTGCTGCTGTTCGCGATCCTCATGCTCTGGTGGCGCGGGCCGGAGTGGGAGCTCGTCGCGGACGCGTTCAGGGTCGTCGAGTGGTGGTGGATCCTCGCGGCCATCGGGCTCAACCTGCTCTCCGCGCTGTCGCGCGCGCAGGCGTGGCGAACGGTCGTGAACCACTCGCTGCCGGGCGGGGCGCCTCCGTTCGCGCCCGTCTTCTCCGCGTTCGGCGTCGGCTTGCTCGCGAACGCGATCCTGCCCGCGCGGACGGGCGAGCTCGCGCGCGTCGCGGTGCTGACGCGGCGCCTGCCCCGTGGGCGCGGCTACACGGCGACGCTCCTCGGCACCGTGTTCACGCACCGGCTCTTCGACGTCGTCCCGGCACTGCTGCTCATCGTCTACGTGCTGCTCACGGCGCGGATCCCGCACTGGGCGCTGACGAGCCTCGGAATCGCCGCCGCGATCGGCGGGATCCTGCTCGTGTTCGCGCTCGTGACCTCGCACCTGCGCAAGCCGGTCGTCGACGAGCTCAGCCGCCTGCGACGCCTCCTGGCGATGGCGCGGCTCGGCCTCGACGTCCTTCGCTCGCCGCTCGCCGCGGCGGTCGCGATCTCGTTCCAGTGCGTCGGGTGGTTCCTCCAGCTCCTGGCCGTCTGGATCGCGATGCGGGCGTTCGAGATCGACGCGCCCCTGCCGGCCGCGGGGCTCGTGCTGCTGCTGATGAACGTCGCGACGATCTTCCCGCTCTGGCCCGGGAACATCGGCCTCCTTCAGGCGGCCGTCGCCCTGCCGCTCGTGTCCTACGGCGTGGCGTACACGACCGGGTTCGCGTACGGCCTCGGCCTCCAGATCCTCGAGATGTCCGTGGGCGTCGGCGTCGGGCTGATCTTCCTCGCGCGCGAGGGGCTGTCGTTCGCGACGCTGAAGCGGATGCCCGACCAGGCCGATGCGTCGCTGCGCGTGGTGACGGAGGACGAGCCTGCGCGCGCTCGCAGCGCCTGACGGCCTGAAGGGGGTCCTGTCCGCGCCTGATGCGGCGGCGGCGCTCGCGGAGGGGTTCCGCGCGGCGGGCGCGCAGTGCGACGAACGGCCCGTCGCGGACGGCGGGGAGGGGACCCTTGCGGTCGTGGCCCGGACGCTTGTGGCTCAGAGCCACGAAGCGCGTGTGCCCGACGCGTTCGGGGAGCCGCGGGTCGCCGAGTGGCTCGAGCTCGCCGACGGGACGGCGCTCGTCGAGGCTGCGCAGGCGATTCCGCTCGTCCCGGACCGGCTGGACGTGCGGGCGGCCTCCTCCCGCGGACTGGGCGAGCTGCTCCGGGCGGTTTGCGGCTCAGAGCCACAAGCACTGGTCGTGGCGCTCGGAGGCACGGCCAACATGGACGCCGGTGTGGGCCTGCTCGAGGTGCTCGACGAGCTGCCCGTGCCGACGCGGGTCGCCTGCGACGTGCGGACGCTCCTCGCGGACGCGCCGCGCCTGTTCGGGCCTCAGAAGGGCGCCGACGCCGCGCTCGTCGCCGAGCTCGAGCGTCGGTTCGCGTCGCACCCCTCGGGCCACCTCCCCGGCTCGGGAGCCGCCGGCGGCCTCGGCGCGGCGCTCGCGTCGCTCGGGGCGCAGCTCGTTCCCGGCGCGGCCCTCGTCCTCGAGCTGATCGGGTTCGACCCGCGCGGGTACGACCTCGTCGTCACCGGGGAGGGCACCGTCGACGAGACGACGTGGGAGGGAAAGGCGCCGGCGGTCGTGCGGGACGTGTGCGAGCGGGCAGGCGTTCGCTGCGTGGTCTTCGGAGGGCGCGTCACCGCCGGCTTCGCGCTCCCGCTCTCGGGCGACCCCGCTGGGGCCTATGCGGATCTGGTCAAGCTGGGTACGCGGCTCGGGCGGGGCCCTTCCACGCGTTAGCGTCGAAGCCCCAGATGGATCGTCCGTCCTGGTGTCCGCTTCGCGAGCCGTCGTGCTCGTAGCGCCAGACGGTCTCGCTCGGCTCCGGCGACTCCCGCACGATCTCGAGCGCGCCCACGCGCCCTTCGCGGTGCGGGTCGTGCTCGTCCAGGAACTCGATCGCGAACTCGGCCGCGTCGAGGAAGGTCTCGCACGTATGCCGGACGCCCAGGTCCAGACCAGGGTGGCGCTTCATGCTCTCGCGCACCAAGAACCTGGATTCCATCGCCGCATGGCTTTGGCTCTCAGCCATGCCTCGCTCCTTTCGAAACTCGGAGCGTAGGCCGCGCCCGGGGGCGCCGCATCACCCTTTCGGGAGGGCTCCTAGCGGCGCTCGAGCTGCTTGGCGAGCGCCTGGAGCAGCTTCCAGGCGATCGACGCGTTCGTCTGCACGAGCGGGCGGAACTCCCACGGCGTCAGGCCGTAGCACTTGAGCTCGGACGCCGCCGTGACCGTGGCCGTGCGCGGGCCCTCGGTGATCAGGGCGATCTCGCCGAAGTGGTCTCCGGGGCCAAGGGTCCGAACCTCCGAGCCGCCCACCTCGACCTTCGCCTGTCCCTCGCGGATGACGAAGAAGCCGACGCCGCCCTCGCCCTCGCTGGCGATGGCGTCGCCGGCGTTGAACGTGCGCTCGTGCACGGTCCTCGCGATCGTTTCCAGCTCGCGCGGGTCGAGCCCCGAAAAGAGCGGGACGCGCTGGAGGAGCCCGATCGCCTCGGAGGCCATCGCGCGATCCTACCGTGCCGGCCGACTGTCTTCCACGCGCTTCGCGAGCTCCTCGATCCGGCCCTGCGCGGAGTCGAGCCGCTCGCGGCAGACGCGATAGAGCTGCTCGCCGCGCTCCCAGAGCGCGAGCGCCTCGTCGAGGGGGGCCCGCCCGTGCTCGAGCCGCTCGACGATCTGCTCCAGCTCCTTCTGCGCCTCCTCGAAGCCGGGCGTGCTCACCGCGTCTCCTCGACGCGTGCGCCGAAGCCGCCCTCGGCGAGCTGGACGTCGACGTGGGCGCCCGGTGAGAGCTCGGCGGAGCTCCGGACGATGCCGTCGTCGGCGCGGACGATCGCGTATCCGCGCGCGAGGGTCGAGCTCGGCGACAGGACCCGGAGCCGTGCCGTCGCGTTCTCGAGCGCCGCACGCTTGCGCTCCACGAGCAGGAGCGGCGCTGCGCGGAGGCGGACGTGCAGCGCGTCGACGCGCGCCTGCTCACGCTCCAGTGCGCGCCGCGCTCCTCGCTCGAGCGCGGCGCGCGCGGCGTCGAGCCGGACGAACAGCTCGCCGAGGTCCGGCACGACGAGCCGTCCGGCCGCGGTCGGGGTCGACGCGCGGACGTCGGCGGCGAGATCGCAGAGCGGCGTGTCCTGCTCGTGCCCGACCGCGCTGACGACGGGAACCGGACACGCGGCGACCGCACGGACGAGCCGCTCGTCGCTGAACGGCAGGAGGTCGTCGAAGCTGCCGCCGCCGCGGGCGAGGATGACGACGTCGACCTGCTCGACGCAGATGTCTTTGAGCGCGGCGACCATCGCGGCGGCCGCGCGTGGCCCCTGCACGTACGCCTCGGCGACGACGAGCTGCGCGGCGGGGAACCGCGTCGTGACGGCGGTGATCACGTCGCGCTTCGCCGCCGCGTCGTTGCCGGTGACGAGCCCGATCTTCCTCGGGAGGAACGGCAACGGCCGCTTGCGCGCCGCCGCGAAGAGGCCCTCCTGCGCCAGCTTCCGCTTCAGCCGCTCGAGCGCCGCGAGGTGGTCGCCCTCGCCGAAGCGCTCGATCGTGAGCGCGCGCAGCTTGAAGTCGCCCTTCGCGGCGAACAGCTCCGGCCTGCCGTAGACGTGCGCGCGCTCCCCGTCGAGCAGGTCGAGCCGGAGCGCGTCGAACTGGCCGCGCGGGATCGAGACGGGCAGGCACGCACCGTCTGCGGGGTCTTTCAGCGTGAAGAAGACGTTCGCCCAGCCGGCGTGTCGGCGCAGCTCCGTGACCTCTCCCTCGATCCAGATCGTCGGCAGGCGGGCGATCCAGTCCGCCACGCCGCGATTGAACGCTCCGACGGAGTACACCTTGCGGTCGCCGTACGTCAGGGCTTCGACCTTCATGCCGCTGATGCTACGCGTCGTCCCGAATCCGGCCGCGCCGGGCGGCCGTAGGACCGTGAAACCGAACAGGGGGGTCGCAATGAGACGATTCGTCTCGCTCGTAGCGGCGATCGCCGGCGTGCTCGCGTTCGCCGCCCAGGCGCACGCGGAACCCACGGTCGTCGATCCGGACCTGGCGGTCCGCACCGCCGCCGACGGACTGGTGACGCCGATCAGCGTCGCGTTCCTCGGCCCGAGCGACATGCTCGTGCTCGAGAAGCAGACCGGGCGCGTCCAGCGGGTCGTGAACGGCGAGGTCGCAGGAACGGCAGTCGATCTCGCGGTGAACAACGCATCGGAGCGCGGGCTTCTCGGCATCGCGCTTCACCCGGCCTTCCCGGCCGTGCCTTGGGTCTATCTGTACTGGTCGTGCAAGAGCACGCTGCCCCAGGACGACGATCCGTTCCGGCCGGAGGAGCAGCGCTGCTCCGACGATCCGGCCGCGATGTTCGGGGCGGACTCGGACGACACGCTCCAGGTGCCGTTGCTCGGAAACCGGGTCGACCGATTCCGTTGGAACGGCGTCACGCTCACGTACGACAGCAACCTGATCCAGCTGCGTGCCTTCCAGAACGACGGAGGCGCCGTGCCGCCCGGGCAGAACGACGAGTCCCAGCCGCCGCGCGGGAACCACGACGGCGGCGTGATCGACTTCGGGCCCGACGGGAAGCTGTACGTGCAGATCGGCGACGTCGGGCGCCGGGGGCAGCTGCAGAACCTCCCGTGCGGTCCGACCGCGACGACGTGCCCGGGCCCGCTGACGCCGGACGACCAGTTCGGCGGGCCGATGCCCGACGACGCCCATCTCACCGGCGCGTTCCTCCGCTTGAACGACGACGGCTCGACGCCGAGCGACAACCCGTTCTTCGCGGCAGGCGCCGCGCTCGGGGGCGAGGTCGGTGCGAACGTGCAGAAGCTCTTCGCGTACGGGATCCGGAACGCGTTCGGGTTCGACTTCGACCCGGTCTCCGGGTCGCTGTGGGACGAGCAGAACGGCGACGACTCGTTCACGGAGATCAACCGGGTCGAGCCGGGCGCCAACCTCGGCTGGATCCAGGTCATGGGGCCGGTCGACCGAATCGCGCAGTTCAAGGAGATCGAGACGAGCCCGCAGTTCTTCGGCCTCCAGCAGTTGCGCTGGCCGCCGACGAACATCGCCGACTCGGCGAACGCGGCGCTCGAGCGGCTGTTCATGCTGCCGGGCGCGCGCTACAGCGATCCGGAGTTCAGCTGGAAGTTCGAGGTCGCGCCCGCGGGGCTCGGCTTCCTGCGCGGTCGCGCGCTCGGGCCGCAGTACGAGAACGACCTCTTCGTCGGCGCCGCACGGTCGACGCTGGAGGGCGGGCAGCTCTGGCACTTCAACCTGACCGGCAACCGCCGCAAGATCGGCGTCGACGATCCGAGGCTCGAAGATCGCGTCGCGGACAATCTCGGGAAGTTCGAGATCACCGAGAGCGAGAGCCTGCTCTTCGGGCGGGACTTCGGCATCGGCACGGACGTCGAGACCGGGCCGAACGGGAATCTCTACGTCGTCTCCCTGGACCAGGGGGCGGTGTACGAGATCCTTCGGCGCTAGCCGTGCGGAGGTGGGCGCGGGCCTCGGCCCGCGTCCACCCGCCCTCAGAGCAGGATGTCGGTCGCGACCTGCGGCTCGCAGCCCGAGCGCACGAGCTCGACGGCCACGTGGAGGTCGCACTCGCTCGCGGCGACCCGTTCGGCCAGCGGCAGCGGATACCCGGCCTCGATCAGGACGTGCAGCCGCCAGCTCTCCACCTTCGCGCGCTCGCTCGGGAGGTCGACGGTCTCGGTGTCGCTCATGGCTCGCATCGGTTCGTGGTGGCTGAGACGATCCCTGCCGGGGTTTGTTTGATCGTCAGGGCGCGCGCACGTGCGCATCGTCGATCCGCCGGGCCAGCTCCTGGAGCCGCGCGTTGATCACGGCCCGCTCGGCGTCGACGTCCGCGACGATGGACTGCAGCCTGCGCCCGAGCTCCTCCTCGGCCTCGCCGAGCCGGCGGCCGAGGGCGGCGACGGCGTCGTCGCGCTGGCGCTCGAGCCCGGCCGCGATCTGACCGAGCCGCTTCTCGAGCCGCTTCGTGCCGGAATCGGAGATCTGGACGAGCTGGTCGGAGAGGACCCCGGTCGCCTCGCGCTCGAACGACGCGACCGCGCGCTCGAGCTCGCGCGCGAGTCGCTGCGCCGCCTCCTCCTGCGCGTTCTCGATCGCCTCGGCGAACTGCAGCGACGCGAGCTCCGAATAGCCGGCCGTCGCGCGCTCGATCACGCGCTGGAGCTGCTCGAGCTGGCGCCGCTCGATCTCGCCGAAGCCGGCGGTGATCCGCCGCGACGCCTCCGTCTCCTCCTGCTCGATCTGCTCGCGCAGCGCGTCCTCGCGTCGCCGCAGCCGGTCGGCCACCTCGTGCAGGGCGCGCCGCCGCTCGCCGGCCTGCGACTCGAGCTCGGCGTTCGCGGCCTCCGCGACCTCCTCGATCGAGCGGCCCAGCTCCTCGCGGAGACGCTGGAGCGAAGCGCGCTGCTCCTCGCTCTCGGTGAGGATGCGCTCCGCGTCGGCGCTGACGCGCGCCTCGACCTCCGCGATCAGCTCGCGCTGGCGTTCCCCGACCTGGACGATCTGCGCGGCGAGCCGCTCCTGGATGCGGTCGAGGTCATCGCGCCACTCGGAGAACCGCTGCTCGACCTGTTGCTGCGCTCGCGTGAGCGCCGCTGCGAGCTCGTCGCGCGCCTTCGTCTCGGTTGCGACCGCGGTGCGCCGCCGTTCCTCGGCGATGCGACGCTCCTCCTCTGCGAGTCGCGACGCGGACTCCGCACGCGCGCGCGCCAGCGTTCGCTCGAGCTCGGCCGCGCGCTCCGTCCCCTCCTGCTCGATCAGCGCGCGCAGCCGCTGCTCGACCCGTGCGCTCTCGGTGTCGAGCCTCCGCGTGCGTTCGATCAGCCGCGACAGCATCGAGGCGGCGACGACCGCGATCGCGCAGATGGTCAACCCCGCGGCGGCCACTGCCGTGGCGAGCTCCTGATTCGCCGCGAGCGCAACCCATCCGGCGACCGCCGCGCTGCCGATCAGCGCGGCGAGCACGCGGGCGACACGCCCGGAGAGCCGTCCCGCCAGCGCGGTCGCGAAGCACGCGGCGGTGGCGACGACCGCGACGGCGAAGCCGAGCGAGAAGCTTTCGGCGACCACGGGTGTCAATCGTAGGCGCTTCTATCCTTGCCTCCGTGGACCTCGCGCAGGAGCTCGAGCGGATCGCCGGGATCGCGAACGGCTTCGCGGCCGATGGCGAGCGCCTGACGGGCGTGCTCCCGGCCGAGCCGCAGCCCGAAGCGCGGGTCTACCTCTGCTCCTTCGAGCGCGACGACGAGCGCGCGTGGCTGCTGCTCGACGCCGACGGTGCGCCGGTCGACGATCGTGCGCGCGTTCGCGAGGCTGCATCGATGACCGCGATGTGCGAGCTCGCGGACGACAGTGCCGGCGGCGGCGACCTCTCGGAGCTGCGCGCGCGCCTCCTCACCTTGCGCCTGACCGAGAACCCGGAAGGCGTCGAGGAAGCCGACGAGGCTGCGCTCGCGCTGGAGACGGCGGTCGGCTCGCCGCCGCGGGTCGCCTCGGCCGCGCACCTCGACGCCGTCGGCGCGGCGACGCGGCGGCTCGAGCGCGCGCTCGGCGAGAGCTCCTCGCCCTTCGCCGAGGCGATGCGCCACGCGATGGGCGCGGTCGAGGAGCTGACCCGCGAGGTCGAGGCGCGCTACAAGCGGCCGCTCGCTGGCTAGAGTGAGCCCATGGAAGGCGGCGGCTTCGGATTCCCGTTCGGGGGCGACCCTGAGGATCTCCTCCGCGGCCTGCGCGAGTTCGCCGAGCAGCAGGCCGAGACCGTGCAGGAGGCCCAGCGCGAGCAGTTCGCGACGCTGACCCTGAACACCGCCGTCGAGCTGACCGGCGCGGCCCTCTCGCAGATGGATGTCTCCGGGCCGCCCGAGGAGCAGGCGGGCGCGCTCCGTGAGGCGATGCGGGTGCTCTTCCCCGAGGCGGTGGCGCTCGTCAGCGCCGCCCGCCAGGGGTTCATGCGCGAGCATTAGGTGCCGATAGAGAGAGGGTGCGCCGCCTCCTCGGCCTGCTCCTGCTCGCGCTCGTCTTCGCGCCCTCGGCGCGGGCCGACTCCGACCTGGTCGTCGGGATCGTCGACGACCAGCTGAAGTGGACGGCGCACCCGCGGCCGACGACGGCCGTGCTCCGCGACCTCGGGATCGGCGCGCTGCGCGTGCCGCTCGAGTGGCGCCGGGGCACGTCGAAGCTCACGCGAACCGACATCGTCACGATGAACCGCGTCGTCGCCGCGACCTTCCCGATGCGGATCGTGTTGACGGTGTCGGGGCCTGCACGCGAGGCGCCCCGCAGCGACGCCGAGCGCACCCAGTTCTGCTCGTACGCGCGCGACGCGCTCGTCCGTTACCCGACCATCCTCGACGTCACGATCTGGAACGAGGTCAACTCGAACGACTTCTGGCAGCCGCAGTTCGCCGGCGGCGCGAGCGTCGCGCCGCGCGAGTACGCCGCACTCCTCGCGCGCTGCTACGACGTGCTGAAGGCGGCGCGCCCGAAGGTGAACCTGATGACCGACACGTCGCCGCGCGGGAACGACAACGCGCTCGCCAGCGTCAACTCCGGGCACTCGCCCGGCGCGTTCGTGCGGGGGCTCGGCGAGGCGTATCGCGCCATGGCCCGCCCGCGGCCGCTCTTCGACAACGTCGGCCATCACCCGTACGGCGACTTCTCGCTCGAGAGCCCGTTCGCGCGCCATCCGAACACCGGGTCGATCGGCCAGGGCGACTACGACAAGCTCGTCGCCGCGTACGCAGAGGCCTTCGCCGGGACCGATCAGCCGACGATCGGCAGCGGGCCGCGGATCTGGTACCTCGAGAACGGCTTCGAGACGACGGTCTCGGCGGCGAAGCGCTCGCTCTACAGCGGCCGCGAGCGCGCGCGCACCGTCGGCCCGGACGCGCTCCACGCCGAGCAGCTCGTCGACTCCGTCCGCTTCGCGTACTGCCAGCCGCACGTCGCGTCGACGTTCAACTTCCTCCTGACCGACGAGCGCCGTCTCGCCGGGTGGCAGTCCGGCCTGCTCTGGGCCGACGGGACGAGGAAGCCGGCCTACGGCGCGTTCAAGGCCGTGGTCGCCCAGGTGCGGCGCCGCGCTGTCGACTGCGCCGCCCTGCGCCGCAAGGAAGCGGCGACACTCGCGGGCGGCTTCATCTTCCTGCCTCCGCGCACGCCTTAGGCCCTACACTGCCCGCGGTCTTGGCGCTCCTCGACCGCACCATCGTCCGCTTCCTCCCGGCAATGCCGCGGCAGGTGGTGCGCCGGATCGCGGACCGCTACATCGCCGGCGAGGAGCTGGAGGACGCGGTCGCCGCCGTCACGTGGCTGAACGCCGACGGGAGGTCGGCCACGATCGACGTGCTGGGCGAGGAGGTCGAGCGGCCGTTCGAGGCTCGCGAGATCGTCGAGGCGTACGACCGCGCGCTCGGCGCGATCGAGGAGCACGAGCTCGACGCGAACGTGTCGATCAAGCCGACGGCGTTCGGCCTCAAGCTCGGCTACAAGCTCTGCCGCCGCAACGTCGAGACGCTCGTGCGTGCGGCTGCCGAGCGCGACAACTTCGTGCGCATCGACATGGAGGACTCGTCGACCACCGACGACACGCTCCGGCTCTACCGCGAGCTTCGCGGCGCGGGGCTCGACAACGTCGGCATCGTGCTGCAGGCACGGCTCAGGCGCACGCTCGACGACATCGCCGCGCTGGCCGACCTGCGGCCCAACGTCAGGATCTGCAAGGGGATCTACGTGGAGCGGTGGAGGATCGCGCACACGGACTTCGACGAGATCCGGGGGAGCTTCGTGCGCTGCCTGGAGGCGCTGTGCGAGACGGCCTCGTTCGTGGGGATCGCGACCCACGACGAGTTCCTCGTCGCGGAGGGTCGGCGGATCGCGACGGAGCGCTACGAGTTCCAGATGCTCCTCGGCGTACGCGAGTCGCTCGGCGACGAGCTCGTGCGGGCGGGGGAGCGACTCCGGATCTACGTGCCGTTCGGTCGGCGCTGGTACGAGTACTCGCTGCGCCGCCTCCAGGAGAACCCGCGGATCGCGGGGTACGTCGCGGCCGACACCGTCGGCCGGATGCTCGGGCGGAACGGCTCGCGCTAGCGCTAGCGCGTCTTGCGCGCGTGCAGCAGGAACGTCTCGGGGAGGCGGGCGTCGTGGAACGACCCTGCGCCCGCCGGGTACTCCTCGAGCGCGCGCACGACGAGGTTGTGGCGCGCGAGCGCGCCGACGAGCTGTCCGAGGCGGCGGAAGCCCGGCGCAAAGTAGTCCTCCCGCCAGTGCATCAGCCCGTCGATGCAGAGCGCGGCGGGGTGCTCGTCGTAGAGCAGCAGGTCGCCGCCCGGCCGGAGGGCTGAGCCGACCCCGCCGGAGAACAGGTCGAGGTCGCGCACCGTCTGGGTCGTCTCGAGCCCCGCGTAGGCGAGGTCGAAGCGCGCGCGCTGGAGCTCGGCGGGCAGCGAGTCGAGCTCGGCGTGGATCCAGAGCACCGACGGCCCGCGCGTCCGCGCGGTCTCGAGCGCACCGTCGGAGGGGTCGACGCCCGTGACGCTCGCGCCGAGCTCGACGAACTCCGCCGTCGCGGAGCCCGACCCGCAGCCGAGGTGGAGCACGCGCTTGCCGTTCAGGTCGGCGAGCGACTCGCGGACCTGCGCGGGCAGCGCCGCCTCGCCGCGCTCGACGGGCGCGTGGGCTCGATCGAACGCCCGCAGGTTCTCGTCCGTCGGCTCCACAGGCCGACGATACCGCGCCTTTCGGATCCTTCTAGGCCGGGAGGGAGAAGCCGCCGTCGACGATCAGCGTCTGGCCGCAGATCATGGCGGCCTCCGGTGAGCAGAGGAACGCCACGGCGTTCGCGATGTCGTCGGGCTCGACCATCCGGCCGGCGGGCGTCCGCGTGCGGCTCTGCTCGAGCATCTCCTCGCGGTTCGGGAAGTGGTCGAGCGCGCCGGTCTCGACCACGCCGCCGGAGACGCCGTTGACGCGGATCCCGCGGGGGGCGAGCTCGACGCCGAGGTAGCGGACGAGCGCCTCGAGCGCAGCCTTCGACGTCCCGACGAGCACGTAGTTCTCGAGCACGCGCTCGGCGCCCAGCGAGGAGATCGCCACGATCGACGCGCCGCTCGGCATCTGCGGCACGCAGACTCGGGCGAGGTCGAGCAAAGCCCGGGCGTTCGCGTTCAGCGTCCAGTCCCAGTGCTTCGCCTCGGTCTCGAGCGCGGGGCGGATGACGCCGGTCGCGGCGCTGTGGACGAGCGCATCGAGCGGGCCGAGCGCCTCGACCTCCGAGAGGACGCGCTCCGACGTGACGTTCCCGCGCACGAGCACGGGCTCGGCGCCGGCGGCGCGCAGCTCCTCCGCCGCCTCCTCCGCGGCGCGGTCGTTGCGCAAGTACCCGATCGCTACGCGCTTCGCACCGTCCCGCGCGAACCGCAACGCGATCGCCCTGCCGATCCCGCGGGTCCCGCCCGTGACGAAGACCGAGCCGGTCAGGGCAGCGGGTCGTACTCGGGTGCCGAGCTCGGGATCGTGTCCCACCCGATCCGGGAGCGTGGCTCCGGCTCCGAGTCGTCGGCCTTCGAGGATGCGTGGCCGAGCCGGTCGAGCCGCGCCATCTGCTCCTCGCCATAGCGGCGCACGTCGTCGTCCTGCGGGAGGTCCCGCACGAGCTCCTCGATCCGGGCCCGGAGCTGGTAGGCGAAGTGCGGCGTCGCCGGCCCGACGAGGGCGTCGATCTCGTCCCTGCTCGCCCGTCCCATCGACCACGAACGCTATCGCTAGCGTCCAGCGCTTGCGCCGCCTCTCACCCGCCGAGGCGGGGCTCCTCGTCACGATCGTGATCTGGAGCCTCAACTTCACGCTGACGAAGTACGTGCTCGAGCACGGTTCAGCCGCGGAGTAAGATCCGCCTCATGAGCAGCGACTTCATGCCGCTCGAGGGCTGGGACCACCTCGAGCTCTGGGTCGGCAACGCGAAGCAGGCCGCGTACTTCTACGAGCAGGCGTTCGGGTTCCGGCGCGCCGCGTACGCCGGCCCCGAGACGGGGGTGCGAGACCGCGCGTCGTACGTCCTCGAGCAGGGGGAGATCCGGCTCGTCGTCACGAGCGGGCTGCGCCGCGACTCGCCGATCTGCGAGTTCGCCTGCCTGCACGGGGACGGCGTCAAGGACATCTCGCTGCGCGTCCCCGACGCCACGAACGCCTACCGCGAAGCCGTTCAGCGCGGCGCGCGCGGGACCGCGGAGCCGCACTGGCTCGAGGACGAGTTCGGCAAGGTCGAGCTCGCGTCGATCGCGACCTACGGCGACGTCGTGCACACGTTCGTGAACCGGGCCGGGTACGAGGGCGCATACCTCCCCGGCTACGTCGCGCACGAGTCCACGAACGGGAGCGATCCCGGCGTGGGGCTGCTGCACGTCGACCACGTCGTCGGCAACGTCGAGCTCGGCCGGATGGAGCACTGGGTCGAGTTCTACGAGCGCGTTTTCGGGATGACCGAGATGATCCACTTCAGCGACGAGGACATCTCGACCGAGTACTCGGCGCTGATGTCGAAGGTGCTGACGGACGGCGAGGGCAAGATCAAGTTCCCGATCAACGAGCCGGCCGAGGGCAAGCGCAAGAGCCAGATCGAGGAGTACCTCGAGTTCAACCACGGTCCCGGCTCGCAGCACGTGGCGATGGCCTCGAGCAACATCGTCGACACCGTCGACGCCCTCAAGGCGCGCGGCGTCCTCTTCCTCGCCACGCCCGACGCGTACTACGAAGACGTCGGCGACCGCGTCGGCGAGATCGACGAGAGCTGGGACGACCTCCGCCGGCTGCGGATCCTCGCCGACCGCGACGACGACGGCTACCTGCTCCAGATCTTCACGAAGACGGCGCAGGACCGCCCGACCCTCTTCTTCGAGGTGATCGAGCGCCACGGCGCGCGCGGCTTCGGCGACGGCAACTTCAAGGCGCTGTTCGAGGCGATCGAGCGCGAGCAGGCGCTCCGCGGCAATCTCTAGCGTCCTCGACCTCGTCGAGGCGCCCGCGCGTCAGGCAGGCAGCCTTCGCGAGACCGCGCACCGCCCCTGGCCCGTCCCAGCGCGGAGCTGGCTCCAGGGGCAGACCTGGGACCACCTCCTCTTCATGCACTGGCGCGTCCCCGCCGACGCGCTGCGCGAGCTGCTGCCCGAGCAGCTTCCGCCCGACACGCACGACGGCGACGCCTGGCTCGGCGTGACGCCGTTCCGCGTCAGCGGCTTCCGGCTGCGCAGCCTGCCGCCGGTGCCGGTGCTCTCGAGCTTCCCGGAGACGAACGTTCGCACCTACGTCACGTACGAGGACAAGCCGGGGATCTGGTTCTTCAGCCTCGACGCCGACAGTCCGTGGGCGGTGGAGGCAGCGCGGCGCGCGTATCACCTCCCGTACCACCACGGGCGCATCAGTGACGAGCGGCACGGCGAGACGATCGAGTACCGCAGCGAGCGGACGGGCGCGACGCTCGACGTGTCCTACCGGCCGACCGGGGCGGCGGCGCACGCGAAGCCAGGGACGCTCGACCACTTCCTCACCGAGCGCTACTGCCTCTACACGGAGCACCGCGGCCGGCTCGAGCGCGCGGAGATCCACCACGCCCCGTGGCCGCTGCAACCCGCCGAGGCCGAGCTCCGCGAGAACACGATGCCGCCGGTCGCCGTCGAGGGCGATCCGCTGCTTCACTACTCGGAGCGGCAAGACGTCGTGATCTGGCCGCTCGAGCGGCTGTAGGCGCCGCCAGCAGCGCCTCCGGCAGAGGACGCTCAGGCCGAGGCGGCGAGCAGCCCCTCGCCACGGCGGACGTAGCGCGTCGCGCCGACCGAACGGTGGAAGGCGACGGCCTGGTCGAGCTGCTCCGCGGCCTCCGCGCGCCTACCGGCGTGCAGGAGCTGCTCGGCAGCCCGGAGCCGGAGCTCGGCCTCGTCCACGCGGAAGCCGATCTCGGCGTAGACCGCGGCCGCGCCGAGGAGGTCACCCTCGAAGAAGGCCAGTCCAGCCTCGCGGAACCGGGTGCTCGTGCGGCCCCTGCCGAGCGCAGCAAGGTCGCTCGGGACGCCGAACAGCTCGATCAGGTCGAGCACGGGGAGGCCGACGCTCAGCACGAGATCCGAGGCGAGCCGTCGCGGCTCGAGCTCCTCGATCAGGCGCTCGGCGGCGCCGCGATCGCCGAGGGCGTCCTCGATGTACGCGGTGACCGCGAGCTGTGTGTAGATCATCTGCGGGTCGGCGATCACCCGAGCACGCTCGAGTGCGGACCTCGCGTCCTCGAGCGCGCGCTCGTCCTGCCCCCGCGCGAGTCGGATCACTGCCCGGTAGGTCAGGCAGGTCGGCTCCTGGTAATGAGGCGTCCCCGCCTCGGCTTCGGCGATGAACTCCTCGGCGACGGCCAGGCACTGCTCCCACTCGCCTTCCTGGTACTGGAAGTCGAGCAGATTCAGGCGTCCGAACGCGACCATGCGGTGCTGTCCGAACCGCTTCGCCAGCTCCAGCGTGTGCTCGGCGACCTCGCGCCGGCTCCGATCGCCTTGCAGCGACAGGACCCAGGCGAGGTTGTTGTAGCCGCGGACGGCGGCGAGGGACCCCGACGCCTCCGCGATCGCGATGCCCGACCTGATGTCGGAGATGCCGTCGGGATCGCCGAGGCTCCAGCGCGCGCCTCCGATCGTGACGCTCGCGTCGGCCTGGGTGTCGGGCAGCCCGAGCTCGACGGCGAGGGCGAGCGCCTGCCTGCCCATCTCGATCGCCTCGTCGAGATCGCCCGTCAGCAAGCGCCGCCGAGCGATCTGGGCCAGCACATAGGCCTTCGAATCCGACGGCGCGAGCTCTGCGATCAGGGCAGCCGCTCGGTCGACATGGTCGTTCGCGGTTGCAGGGTCGCCGCGCAACCAGGCCATGTGACCCAGGCGGACCTCGGCCTCTGCCGCGGCCCCGGGATCGCCGAGCGCCACGAGCCGTTCCGACGCCTTGCGCAGGAGGTCCTCGCCCCCCTCTCCGGTGGCCGCATGCGACCGCCCGGACCCGAGCAGGAGGTAGGCGTAGTCGGGGTCGGCGTCGCCCGAGAGCTCGAGCGCTCGTGCGTAGTAGCTCTGAGCCGCCGGATACGCGTGCAGTGCGACAGCCCGCTCGCCCGCGGCGCGAAGCGCGTCCCGTGCGCGGCCGACGAAGCCGTCGGTCGCCTGATGGGACGCTGCTGCGAGCTCGAGCGCGGCGAGGTAGTGGTGCGCGAGCAGCTCGACCTTGTCCTCGGGACGACCGAGGAGCTCGATCCACTCCGCGGCGCGAAGATGCATCTCTGCACGTGATGCGCGTGGGATCTGCGCGTAGGCGACGTCGCGGACCAGCGCGTGGCGGAACGCGAACTCGCTCTCGCCGGCGATCGAGGCGCGCCGCTCCCGCCGCGTGAGCTCGCGGCGGACGAGCTCGTGGAGCAGCGGTGCCAACGCGGCGGGCTCGGTGTCGGCGAGGTGAGCAACGGCGCCGGCCCAGAAGACCTTGCCGAGCACGGAGGCGTGCTGGAGCAGCGCCTTCTCGTCCGGCGCCAACGCGTCGAGCCGGGCGGCGATCAGGCCTTGGACCGTCTCGGGCAGCTCGTCCGGCTGGCGGCCCTCGGCGACGAGTCGCGCGAACTCCTCCGCGTACAGCGGGTTCCCGTCCGCTCGCTCCAGCAGGGTCGCCTGCGTCTCGACCGGAAGCACGGCGCGCTCGAGCAACGCGTGCACGAGCCGACTCGTCTCGTCACGGGTCAGCGGGCCGAGGGACTGCGTCGTCGCGTTCGGCTTGCCGCCGCCCCAGCCCGATCGTCGCGTCAGCAGCTCGGGTCGCGCCGTCCCCACCACGAGCAGCGGCACGTCGCTCGTCCACTCGACCAGCTCGTCCACGAAGTCGAGGAGGCCATCGTCCGCCCAGTGCAGGTCCTCGAACACGAGCACGAGCGGCCGCTGGTCGGCGAGGGCCTCGATGTAGTCCCTCCACGCCGCGAACGACTCGCTCTGGTCGTCGGTGGCGGCTCCCTCGACGCCGACGAGCGGCCGGAGGTGTCTCTCGACCCAGTCGCTGTTCTCGAGGGCGAGCTCCTGGATCGACGCGCCCAGCTTCCGCGCAGCCTCGTCCGCGTCGTCCGTCTCGAGGATCCCCGCCTGCGACTTCACCATCTCGCCGAGCGCCCAGAAGCTCACGCCTTCGCCGTACGGCAGCGACCGGCCCTGCCGCCACGTCGTCAGCTCGGGCTCCGCGTCGACGTGGCGAAAGAGCTCGTAGACGAGCCGGCTCTTGCCGATGCCGGGAACCCCCACGAGCGTGACGAGCTGCGGCTCGCGCTCGCGACGGACGCGCTCGAGCGTCCGCACGATCAGGTCGAGCTCGGCCTCGCGCCCGACGAGTGCGGTTCCGCCCTCTTGCCGTACGTCGACGCCGAACCTCGACGTCGCCTGCAGGGCTTGCCACACCTGAACCGGATCCTTCTTCCCCTTGGCCTCGACGGCACGACCGTCGTCGTATTCGATCGACCTCCGCGTCGCACGGTAGGTCGTCTCGTCGACAAGGACGCCGTTCTCGGGCGCGTTGCTCTGGAGCCGCGCGGCCGTGTTCACGACATCCCCCGAGGCCATGCCCTCGCCCGCTTGCGGCTGGGCAGCCAGAGCGACGAGCGTCTCGCCTGTCGTGATCCCGATCCGGACCTGGAGCTCCCCTTCCTCCTGGGCCCACTCGCGGATCGCCAGGGCCGCGCGCACCGCTCGCTCCGGGTCGTCCTCGTGCGCGGCCGGCGCGCCGAAGAGCGCCATCACCGCGTCGCCGATGAACTTCTCGACCGTGCCCCCGAAACGCTCGAGCTCCGTCTTGACTCGCTCGTGGTAGCGAGAGAGCAGCGCGCGCACGTCCTCGGGGTCGAGCCGCTCCGCCTGCGCCGTCGAGCCGACGAGGTCGCAGAACAATACGGTGACGACCTTGCGCTCCTCGCGCGCCGCCGGGGCGTCGAGCGGCGTCGCGCAGCCGGAGCAGAAGCGCGCATCGTCCGGGTTCTCGCGCGCGCAGGTGGGGCAGACCTTCATGCTCCGAGTATGACCCCGCAACGGCGAACGGCTCTAGTCTCGGTGCTCGCGGCGGGCGCGCTGGTCGCGATCAAGCTCGGCACCGGGCTCGCGACCGACAGCCTCGGGCTCCTCTCGGAGGCGCTGCACTCGGGAACCGACCTCGTCGCCGCCCTCCTCACGCTCTTCGCCGTCGGGGTCGCCGTGCGCCCGGCCGACCGCAGCCACGCGTACGGGCACGGAAAGGCGGAGAACCTCGCCGCGCTCGCCGAGGCCGCCATCCTCGCGCTGCTCAGCCTCCTCGTCGCGTTCGCGGCGATCCGACGTTTCGGCGATCACCCGGAGCTCGAGATCGACTGGTGGGTCTTCGCCGTTCTCGGGCTCGTGATCGCCGTGGACGCGAGCCGGATGGCGATCTCCTTCCGTGCGGCGCGCCGCTACGAGAGCGCCGCGTTCGCGTCGAACGCTCTGCACTTCGCGAGCGACCTCGCCGGGACGACCGCGGTGCTGGCCGGGCTCGTGCTCGCGCGCGCCGGCTATCCCGAGGCCGATGCGGCCGCCGCGCTCTTCGTCGCGCTCCTCGTCGTCCTCGCCGCCGCTCGGCTGATCCGGGGGAACGTCGACGTGCTGATGGACCGCGTCCCCGACGAGGCGGAGGCGGCGGCGCGCGATGCGATCAGCGGCGTTCCCGAGGTGGAGCTGCGCAGGCTGCGGATGCGGCAATCGGGCGGCCGCCAGTTCGCCGACGTCGTGATCGGCGTCCCCGCGGGGGCGGCGGTCGGCCAGGGGCACGCCGCCGCGGACGCGGTCGAGGACGCGGTCAAGGAGGCGCTGCCGAAGAGCGACGTCGTCGTGCACGTCGAGCCGGGGGCGGAGCGGGAGGTACGCGACCGCGCGCACGCCGCCGCGCTCGCCGTCAGGGGCGTGCGAGAGGTGCACAACGTGACCGTCCTCCACGTGGGCAGTGAGCTGCGCATCTCGCTGCACCTCAAGCTCCCGGGCGACCTCCAGCTCGACGACGCGCACGAGCTCGCGGAGCGCGTCGAGCGGTCGATCCAGCACGCCGTGCCCGAGGCGGCGTCGGTGCAGACGCACCTCGAGCCGCTGACCGAGGCGGCGGCCGCGGCGGAGATCGAGCGCGACCGTGCCGCGATCGTCCGGATCGTCGAGCGCGAGACCGGCCGCGCGCCGCGCGAGCTGCGCTTCCTGACGAGCCCCGAGGGCGTCGTCGCCCACCTCACGCTCGCGGTCGAGGGCACGACCGCGCTCGCGGACGCCCACGCGCAGGCGAGCCGCGTCGAGGAGCGCATCCGGCGCGAGCAACCCGACCTCGGCGAGATCATCGTCCACACCGAACCATGACAACCGCAGAACGTGCTGCGCACTTTCCGCGCTGGAGAATGGGCCGATGAAGCTCTGCATGTTCTCGCCGCAGGGCCGCCATCTCACCAGGGGCTGGCCCGGGCGCATCGAGGGCGACCGCGTGATCCAGCTCGCCGCGCAGACCCTCCAGTCGTTCTTCACCGGCGGCGGCACGGCGCGCGAGCACGCCGAGTACGCACTGGACGAGATCGAGCTCTTGCCCCCCGTGGCCCACCCGCCCTCGGTCCGCGACTTCTACGCGTTCGAGGCGCACGTTCGCAACGCGTACGCGCACCGAGGGCTCGACGTGCCGCCGGAGTGGTACGAGCAGCCGGTCTTCTACTTCTCGAACCCGTTCGCGATCTTCGGCCCGGAGGCCGACGTCCCGTCCCCCGAAGGGACGCAGGAGCTCGACTATGAGCTCGAGGTCGCCGCGATCGTCGGCGCCGACGAGCGGATCGGCGGCTTCACGATCATGAACGACTGGTCCGCGCGCGACCTCCAGCGCCAGGAGATGAAGGTCGGGCTCGGGCCGGCCAAGGGCAAGGACTTCGCGACGAGCCTCGGCCCGATCGTCGTCACGCCCGACGAGTTCGACGGCTCGGAGGCCGAGATGGTCGCGCGCGTGAACGGCGAGGAGCGCTCCCGCGGGAACCTGCGCGATCTCCACTGGCCCTGGGAGCGGCTCCTCGAGCAGGCGCGCCTGAACACGCGGCTCTGCGCCGGCGACGTGCTCGGCTCCGGCACGGTCGGGACCGGCTGCATCCTGGAGCACGGCGACGGGCGCTGGCTGCGGCCCGGAGACGTCGTCGAGCTCGAGGTCGAGGGGCTCGGAATCCTGCGTAATACCGTGAAATAGGGCCCTCGTTCGAGGGAATCGCGCAAGGTCGGCGGCCCGCCGGCATCTACCTGGTCATGACACGGATCCTGGTAGCGCTCGGGCTCGCCGCGCTCTTCGCCGGTGGCGCGCTCGCCGCGAGCAACGTCCCGAAGCTGCCGATCCTCGCCGCCGCAGAGGAGACCACCTCGACCGCGACGACGACCGGGGGGACGACCACGACCGGTACGACCGGTGCGACAACGACCGGGACGACCGGCACGACGACAACCGGCGGAACCACCACAGGCACGACAGGCACGACGACCACCGGCACGACCACGACCGGCACGACCGGCACGACGACGACCGGTACGACGACGACCGGGACGACCACTTCCGACGACGAAGGCCAGGAAGGCGTCCGCGAGGGCAAGGTGCGGCTCTGTCACCAGACGGGGTCGAAGAAGAACCCAGGCGTCGAGATCGAGGTCAGCGAGAACGCGCTGCCCGCACACATGGCCCACGGCGACGACGAGGGCGAGTGCGAGGACGAGACCACGACCACGACCGGCACCACCGCCACCACGGGGACCACGACCGCGGCGGCGACGACGGCTGCGACGCAGTCCGTCCAGCCGAAGCGGCCGATCCGCAAGGCGAAGACGACCAAGCCGAAGCGCCCGAAGGCGTCGCACCGCGCGACGGCCAGGCCGAAGGCCGCGAAGCCCGCCAAGGCGAAGAAGCCGAAGGCGAGCAAGCAGACATCGGGCGGCCAGGGCAACGCCGGCGGCGGCGGCAACGGCGGCAAGGGGAAGGGCAAGGGCTAGACCCTCGCCCGCGCACGTTGGCTCGGATCAGGGGCGGCCTCGGGCCGCCCCTGATCCGTCCGCGTTCGGTCGCAGAGCGGGGGGTATCCTGCGCGCGTGCCGTTCTACCAGCGACTCGGCGACGTCCCGCGCAAGCGCCACGTGCAGTTCCGCGACAACGGGACGCTCCTGACCGAGGAGGTGATGGGCCTCGAGGGCTTCTCGGGGAACGAGTCGATCCTCTACCACCTGACCTCCCCCTGCCGCGTGATGAAGCTCGGCGACTTCGAGCCCATCGAACGCGAAGAGTGGATCCCCGACGCGCACGCGCACCGTCACTTCACCACGTGGGACGTCGAGCCGGCGGGCGACCCGATCACCGGTCGCAGGCTCTTGATGTGGAACAACGATGTCGAGATCTCGCTCGTCCGGCCGACCGAGGCGATGGACTTCTTCTTCCGGAACGGCGAGGGCGACGAGGTCTACTTCGTGCACGAGGGCGGCGGCACGCTCGAGACGACGTTCGGCGACCTGGCGTACACGCAGGGGGACTACGTCGTGATCCCGCGCGGCACGACCTACCGCTTCGTGCCCGACTCGCTGCCCGAGCGCCACCTCCTCTTCGAGACGCCTGGGCTGATCGAGATCCCGAAGCGCTACCGCAACCACTACGGGCAGCTGATGGAGCACGCGCCGTACTACCACCGCGACATCCACCCGCCGACCGAGCTCCGGACGATCCGCGAGCAGGGCGAGTTCCTGGTCAAGGTCCGCGTGCGCGACGGCTACCAGGACTACGTCGTCGACTACCACCCCTTCGACGTCGTCGGCTGGGACGGGTACCTCTACCCGTGGACGTTCAACATCCGCGACTTCGAGCCGATCACCGGGCGCATCCACATGCCGCCCCCGTCGCACCAGACCTTCCAGGGCCCGAACTTCGTCATCTGCTCGTTCTGCCCGCGCAAGCTCGACTTCGACCCGATGGCGATCCCGATCCCGTACCACCACTCGAATCTCCAGAGCGAGGAGATGATCTACTACGTCGACGGGAACTTCTCGTCGCGCAAGGGGATCGAGGTCGGGTCGATCACGCTGCACCCCTCGGGGCTCCCGCACGGGCCGCAGCCGGGGCTCGCGGAGAAGTCGATCGGGACGACGGAGACGCACGAGCTCGCAGTCATGTGCGACACGTTCCATCCGCTCAAGCTGACGAAGCTCGCGAAGGAGCTCGACGACGGCAAGTACGCGTACTCGTGGTACGAGGCCGCCCAGCAGCCGGCGTCCCCCGACGAGAACCCCG
The DNA here is from genome assembly GCA_025929895.1 of Thermoleophilia bacterium. Lineage (GTDB taxonomy): Bacteria > Actinomycetota > Thermoleophilia > Gaiellales > Gaiellaceae > JACCTU01. The sequence continues at coordinate 17,882 of JAICPI010000006.1, read as the reverse complement.
CCGGCGTCACGTCCCATTTCTGAGCACGCAGTCGTCCTCGACTGGGACGGGACCGTCACGGAGGTCGACGGGCTCCACCTGATCATCGAGGAGTTCGGCGATCGTGGCATCTATCGCGAGACCGAGGGCGCCCTCGGGCGGGGGCTCTCCCTGCACGAGGTGATCGCCGTCGAGATGGGAACCTTGACGCTGCCGCTCGCGGACGCCGTCACGTGGGTGCGCGAGCACGTCACCGTTCGGGCCGGCTTCCGCGAGTTCGCTCGGGAGCACCGGCCGGTGATCCTGTCGAGCGGCTTCCTCGAGCTGATCGAGCCGGTGCTCGAGCGCGAGGGCGTCGAGCTCGAGGTGCACGCGAACGGGCTCGACGTGCGCCCGGACGGCTGGCGCGCCGTCTGGCGCGACGACGCCCAGTGCCCGGAGTGCGGCGAGGCCTGCAAGCGCGGCGGGCTTCCGCGCAACGGCCGAATCCTCTACGTCGGCGACGGCTACTCGGACCGCTGCGCCGCGCTCGCGGCCGACCGCGTCTTCGCGCGCGACGGGCTCGCGCGCTACCTCGAGGCGGAGGGCGTCGCATACGAGCCGTTCACCGACTTCAACGCGCTTCGTCGCGCGCTGGATCGACCGTCCGGATGACCCACTCGCCGAGGAACGGCTCCACGATCTCGTAGGCGCCGCCGCCCGTCTTCGCGACGAGCTCGCGCCGGACGAGGCCCGTCAGCGCCTTCTGGACGTTCGTTGCCGGGGGGAGGCGGTGGCGGCGGCTGTACTCCTCGGTGTAGGGGCGGCCCGGCTCGGCTGCGAGCGCGGCGAGGACGAGGCGCTGCGCCGCCGAGGCGTCCTCCCAGACCAGCGAGAAGTGTGCGTGCTCGGAACGCAGGACGCCGGCGAGACCCTCGTCGACGTGCAGCGGCGTGGCCGTCTGGTTGCGCGGCGTCACCTCCCAGGTGAAGTAGCAGAGCTCCTGCGTCGCGTACGGGTGGCCGACGGTCTGCTCGAGCACCGCGGCGACGGCCGCCTCGTCGATGCGCTTTCCCGTCGCCTGGAACCGCTCCGCGATGAAGGGCGCGAAGAGCTCCGGCGCGATCACGCCGAGCTCGAACTGCTTCGCGCTCCGCCAGAAGGGCTCGTTCTCGTCGTTGAAGATCGTGCGCATCAGGTGGCGCTTCGAGCCGAGGTAGACGTGCGCCACCTGGGGCTGCGCCTGGAACACGGCGCGCATCAGCTTCGGCAGGTCGGGATCGATCTCCACGACCTCCTGGAACTCGTCGAGCACGAGCGCGACGATGCGGCCGCGCTCCGCGCCGAGCTCGCCGGGCAGCGCGAGCAGCCGCTCGACCGTCGCGTCGACGTCCGCGGGCGCGCGTCCCGGCTCGAACCCGAACGAGACCGACGCGTCGTTGGGGTCGATCGTGATCGTCGGCGTGATCCGCAGCCCGCGGAAGACCGAGAGCGCCGCCTCGCGCGCCCGGTACAGCCGCGACGCGATGCGCCGGTGGATCTCCGTCGCCAGCTTCTCGGCGAGCTTCTCCTTCGTCGGAGTCGTCATCAGGTCGACCTGCGCGACGAGGACACCGGCCCGCACGAGGTCCCGGGTCGCCTTCAGGACGAGCGACGACTTCCCGTAGCGGCGGGGGGCGAAGATCACGACGTCCTGGCCGTTGCGGATGTCGGCCTTCAGCTCCTTCAGCTCCCCCTCGCGATCGGTGAAGGTCTCGTCGAACGCGAGCGCGCCGTAGCGGAAGGGGTTGGTTGGATCCGACTTTCGCATACCGCTCGGTATAATACCGGTCGGTATGGACGTCGTCAGCGGACGGGGGCGGTGCTCCCGCCTTGCCTGAGCCGGGGCTGGAAGAGCACGCGCGGCAGGGAGCGCCTCGGCTCGGCGATCACGGTCTGGAGCAGCTCGACCGCGGTCGACGCGATCTGGTCGATCGGCTGCTCGACGGTCGTGAGCGGCGGGTAGACCCACGACGCCGCTTCGATCCCGTCGAAGCCCACGACCGAGACGTCCTCGGGAACGCGCAGGCCGAGCTCGCGCGCCTCCTGGACGACTCCGATCGCGATCACGTCGCTCGAGCAGATCAGGCCGGTCGGCCGGTCGTCGCGCTGCAGGAGCTTCCGCGCGGCGCGGCGCCCACCCTCGAGCGTGAAGTCACCGTGGGCGACGAGCCCGTCGGGCTCGAGACCGGCCTGGCGGAGCGCCTCCTCGCGCCCGGCAGCCTTCTCGCGGGTCGGCAGGTAGTCGGCGGGGCCGGCGACGAAGCCGATCCGCTCGTGCCCGAGCGAGATCAGGTGCCGCGTCGAGAGGACGCCCGCGTGCCGCTCGTCGACCGAGACGCTCGGGACGTCGAGGCCGTCGATGGCGCCGTTCACGAACACGAGCCGCGCGCCCTCGTCGACGAGCTTGCCGTAGTGGTCGTGGTCGCCGGCGAGGTGGGTCATCTCGCAGGAGATGAAGATCATCCCGTCGACGCGCCGGTCGAGCAGCATGTGCACGTAGTCGGCCTCGCGGTAGGCGGCGGCCGTCGTGTTGCAGAGGATCGTGGCGAGCCCCGCCTCCGTCGCCCGCGCCTCCATCGCCTGCGCGAGGCACGGGAAGATCGGGTTGGTCAGCTCGGGCACGAGCAGCCCGATCGCCCCGGTCTCGGGCTTGCGGCCCGGCGGGACGTACAGCAGGTCCCGCATCGCCTCCTCCACTCGGGCGCGCGTCTCGGGCCGGACGCCGTCGGTTCCGGTCGTCACCCGGGACGCCGTTGCGAGGCTGACACCGGCCCGCTGCGCGACGTCACGCAGCGAGGCCACGCTGCTCCGATGAAACGCGTTTCATGGGCCGCGGCGATTCTAAGACCCTGGAGACCGTCCTGTAAATGGGCCTACCGGGCCGGAAAAGTTAGGTCTCGGAGACCTTGACTCGCCCAGCCGGACTGTCGTACTGTCGCCCTGCTGTCTCAGCGGCTTGAAACATTGTTCCACGGAGCGCAGCAGTCGGATTTCGACCGATGGAGGAGGCTTTTCATGAGTAGGAGAACCGCGTTCGGCGCGTTGATCGTCGTCGCGATGCTGGCGATGATCGCAGCGGCGCTGCCCGCGTCGGCTGCGGTCAGCAGCGGTGCCGCGCCAGGCGGCACGCTTCGCATCTGGACGGACAAGGACCGGCGGGCGGACATCGACCGCATCGCCAAGGCCTGGGGTGCCAGGCGTGGAGTGACCGTGGAGGTCGTCGAGAAGGGCTTCGGGGACATCCGCGACCAGCTCAAGACCGTGCAGCCGGCGACGGCACCCGACGTCATCATCGGCGCGCACGACTGGACCGGCCAGCTCGCGGCTGACGGTCTGGTGCTCCCGCTCTCGCCCAGCGCGGCGACGCGGAAGCAGTTCCCGAAGTACGCGCTCGACGCGTTCTCGTACGGGAGCACGGTGAAGCGGCTGTACGGGGCGCCTGTCGCGCTCGAGAACGTCGGCCTCGTCGTGAACACGCGCCTCGCCGCTGTTCCGAAGACGTGGGCTGCACTCGAGCGGGCTGCGTTGGCGTTCAAGAACCGCAACCCCGACAACCTCGCGATCGCCGTTCCCCAGGCACCGGCCGGCGACGCGTACCACATGTACCCGTTCTTCTCGGGTCTCGGCGGGTTCGTGTTCGGCAAGAACCGGGCCGGCAACCTGAACCCGCGGAACATCGGCGTCGCGAACACGACGTTCCTGAAGAACGCGTCGATGATCGACCGCTGGGATCGGCTCGGGCTGATCAACTCGAAGGTGAACTACGACACGGCTAAGAACGCGTTCCTCAAGGGTCAGGCCGCGTTCTGGATCACCGGCCCGTGGGAGGCGGACACGCTCAAGCAGAGCGGTCTCCGCTTCCGGATCGTGCAGCTGCCGAAGATCAAGTTCCGCTCGGTGCCGTTCCTCGGCGTCCAGGGGTTCATGGTCACCCGGTACGCGAACACGCACGGCGTCGGGACGCTCGCGAAGGACCTCGTCGCGAGCTACATCATGACCGCGTCGTCGCAGCGGGCTCTCGCCGCGGCGAACGGGCGCTTCCCCGCGAACCTCACCGCAGGCAAGCAGGTCCGCGACACCGTGCTGGCGCAGTTCGGCCGCGCGGGCCAGGGCGGCGTTCCCATGCCGAACATCCCGCAGATGTCGAGCGTCTGGGAGGAGCTCGGCGGTGCGTGGCTGAAGTCGACGAACGGCACGGCCACGAACGCGCGGCCGACGTTCCAGACGGCGGCTCGCAACATCAGGACGAAGATCGGCTAGTTCCGTCGATCGGCTGCGAGGGCGCCCGGTCCGCCGGGCGCCCTCGTCGCACCTCGAAGAGGAGCGCCATTGAGCACGACCGCAGTCCGAGCCGAGGCTCCTGCGCGAGACACGCTCGCGCAGACCGCACTCTCGCTCCCCTCGCGCGCGGTCGCCGTCTTCTCCGGCCCGCTCGGGCTGGCGCTGAAGATCCTCCTGCTCGCGCTCGTGAACGGGATCGCCGTGTGGGCGGCGATCGTGCTCGCCGACGCGGGCAAGTGGCCGGCCTTCGCGGTTCTCGCGGTCACGACGCTCGCGCTCGACGCGGCGTACCTCGTGCGCCGTGCGCTTCCCCTCAAGTTCCTGCTGCCCGGGACGCTGCTGATGCTCGCGTTCCAGGTGATCCCGATCTTCTACACGGTCAACGTCGCGTTCACGAACTACTCGACGGGCCACATCCTCGCGAAGAACGAGGCGGTCGAGGGGATCCAGCTCAACTCGCTCGCGCCGCTCGAGAACGCGAAGTCGTACCTGATGGCGCCGGCGCGGGATGCCGACGGCAACCTGGTCCTCCTGCTGGTCGACGAGGCGACCGGCGACACCTTCGTCGGCACGCGCGAGGCGCTGACGCCGATCGAGCGCGACAAGGTGCAGGTGGACGAGCTCGGCGTCGCCGGCGCGGAGGGCTACACGCTCGTGACCGGGCCGGGACTGGTCGCGATCGACCGGGAGCTGACGGCGTACACCGTGCCGACGGACGGGGCGGCGGCCATCCGTCCCGAGGGTCTCGGTGTCGCGTCGGAGCTCGCGCCGACCCTCCGCTACGACGCGGCGCGGGACCGGTTCGTCCGGATCTCCGACGGCGTGGTCTTCACGGACAACGACCGAGGCTCGTTCGCCGCGGCGTCGGGCGAGGAGCTCGAGCCGGGCTGGAAGACGTCGATCGGCTTCAGCAACTTCTCGCGAATCGCGAAGAGTCCGCTCGTCCGCGACCCGTTCCTGCGCGTGTTCGTCTGGACGTTTGCGTTCGCGTTCCTCGCCGTCCTCCTGTCCTTCGTCCTCGGGCTGCTGCTCGCGATCGCGCTCGACAAGCCGGGGATGCGCCTCCAGCGCTCGTACCGGACGCTGCTCGTCCTGCCCTACGCGATCCCGGGCTTCCTCTCGCTGCTCGTCTGGCAGGGGCTCCTGAACGACGACTTCGGCGTCGTCAACCGCGTCACCGGCCTCGACGTCCCGTGGCTGTTCGACTCGAACTGGGCGAAGGTCTCCGTGATCCTCGTCAGCGTGTGGCTGACGTTCCCCTACTTCTTCCTGATCTCGCTCGGCGCGCTCCAGTCGATCCCTGCGGAGCTGACGGAGGCGGCGCGGGTCGACGGCGGCGGGCCCTGGCAGGTCTTCCGCAGGGTCACGTTGCCGCTGCTCCTGATCGTCGTCGCGCCGCTGATGATCGCGTCGTTCGCCTTCAACTTCAACAACTTCGGGAACATCTACTTCCTCACGGGCGGCGGGCCCGCGTCGAGCGACCAGACGACCGCGGGTGACACCGACATCCTGATCTCCTACACGTACAAGCTCGCGTTCGCGTCGGGCAAGGGGCAGGACTACGGTCTCGCCAGCGGCGTGGCGCTGATCATCTTCTTCATCGTCGCCACGATCTCGTCGCTCGCGTTCTGGCGCACGAACGCGCTCGAGAACATTCGGTGAGCACCGCCGAGCACCTCGAGACCTCGGCTGCCGTCGGACTCGGCACGCGAACGCGTCGCGCACGCCGGCGCCCGCGCGTCCTCGGCGGCACGTGGTGGCGCCACGTTCTCGCGATCCTCGTGATCCTGTGGGCGCTCTTCCCGATCGCGTACGTGACGTCGGCCGCGTTCAACGCGAACCAGACGCTCGGTTCCGCCACGCTCGTTCCCGAGCGCGTTACGCTCGACAACTTCCGCTACCTCGTCGAGGGCGAGGTCCCGGGCAGGCCCGGCGATCCGCCGACCGAGGTCCCGTACCTGCGCTGGTACGCGAACACGATGATCATCGCCGCCTGCACTGCGGTGCTGACGGTGCTGCTGGGAGCGCTCGCCGCGTACGCCTTCAGCCGCTTCCGCTTCAAGGGGCGCCGGCTGGGCCTGCTCGCGCTGCTCCTGATCCAGATGTTCCCGCAGCTCCTCCTCGTGGTCGCGATCTACCTGATCGTCCTGCACACCGGGGCCGTCTTCGGGTTCATCGGGCTGAACACCCTGACGGGGCTGATCCTCGTCTACCTCGGCGGCGTGATGGGCGTGAACGTCTGGCTGATGAAGGGGTTCTTCGACACGATCCCGGCGGAGCTCGACGAGTCGGCGCGCGTCGACGGCGCCACGCCTGCGCAGGTCTTCTGGGGCGTGATCCTCCCGCTCGCCGCGCCGGTGCTCGCCGTGATCGGGCTCTTCTCGTTCATCGGGGTGGTCAACGAGTTCGTGATCGCGAGCGTCCTGCTCCAAGAGCAGGACAAGTTCACGCTCGCGCGCGGCCTCTGGGGATTCATCGACCAGAAGTACTCGGAGAACTGGGGCACGTTCTCGGCCGGCGTGCTGCTGGCGGCGCCGCCCGTGGTGATCCTGTTCCTCTTCCTCCAGAAGTTCATCGTCTCCGGCCTCACCGGCGGCGCGGTCAAGGGATGAGCACGACCGGCGTCCGCCCGAGCACGCTGCTCGCCGGCCCGCACCACGACGGCTCGGACCAGTACGTGCTCGAGCGCCCCGAGGAGCTCGGCGGCGACGCGGTCGTGCGCGTCCGGGTGCCGCGAGGCTTCGCCGACGACGTCGTGCTGCGCTACGTCCGCGACGGCGAGCCGCGCTGGGCGCGCGCGCAGGTCGATCGCGAGACCGGGACCGAGACGTGGTGGCGCGCGCGGTTCCCCGTCGCGAACCCGAGCGTCCCGTACCGCTGGCTGATCGTCGGCGCGGACGGCGGCTGGAGCTGGCTGAACGGCTGCGGCGTGCGCGCGTACGAGCCGCCGGACGGCGACGACTTCGTGCTCGCCCTCGGCGACGGCCCGGCGTGGCACCTCTCGTCGGTCGTGTACGAGATCTTCCCCGACCGGTTCGCGCGCTCCGACGACTTTGCGGCTCTGAGCCACGAACTGCCCGGTTGGGCCGTGCCCCGCGAGTGGGACGAGGCGCCGACCGGACGCGGGCCCGACACGCCGCGCGAGTGGTTCGGCGGCGACCTCCGCGGGATCGAGCAGCGCCTCGACCACGTCGAGCTCCTCGGCGCGAACACGATCTACCTGACTCCGATCTTCCCTGCGGGGAGCACCCACCGCTACGACGCGACGAGCTTCGACCGCGTCGACCCCCTCCTCGGCGGCGACGAGGCGCTCCGGTCGCTGCTCGCGGCCGTGCGCGCCCGTGGCGTTCGCGTGCTCGGCGACCTGACGACGAACCACACGGGCAGCCGCCACGAGTGGTTCCTGGCGGCCCAGCGCGACGCGAGCTCGGCGGAGCGCGGGTTCTTCTACTTCGACGACGCGCTCCCTGCCGGGTACGAGTCGTGGCTCGGCATCTCGAGCCTGCCGAAGCTCGACTGGCGCTCCGCCGAGCTCCGCGACCGCATGGCGGCCGTGACGCGGAAGTGGCTCGACGCCGGCCTCGGCGGCTGGCGCATCGACGTCGCGAACATGACCGGCCGCTTCCGGGGGATCGAGCTCACGCGCGAGGTCGCGCAGCTCGTCCGGGCCGCGCTCGCCGACGACGAGCTGCTCGTCGCCGAGCACGGGTTCGACTTCCGCCGCGACCTCGACGGGACCGGCTGGCACGGCGCGATGAACTACGCGGGCTTCCTCCGCCCGGTCTGGAGCTGGCTGCGGGGCGACGAGCTGCCGGGCGAGCTCGAGCGCAGCTTCTGGGGCGTTCCCGTCGGCGTGCCGCGCGGCTCCGGGACGTCGATGGTGGCGGCGATGCGGACGTTCCGCGCGGGCATCCCGTGGCAGGCCGCGCTCCACTCGTGGACGCTGCTCGACAGCCACGACACGGCCCGCTTCAAGAGCGTCGCAGGGTCGCGCGAGCGTGCGCTCGTCGGCGTAGGGCTCCAGATGACCTCACCCGGCGTCCCGATGGTCTTCGCGGGCGACGAGCTCGGGGTCGAGGGCGCGTGGGGCGAGGACGCGCGTCGCCCGATGCCCTGGGGCGCTTCGCTGCTCGAGGAGTACGTCCGCCTCGTCGCACTCCGCCGCTCGAGCGACGCGCTGGCCCGCGGCGGAATCCGGTACGCGCACGTCGGCGACGACGCGGTCGCGTACCTGCGCGAGTCCGCGCGCGAGCGGCTCCTCTGCCTCGCGGCGCGCGCGCCCCACGAGCCCGTACGCGTGGCGCTCGACGCCCGCGAGCTCGAGCCCGTGTACGGCGGTGCGCAGGTGCGCGTCAACGGCGGCGTCGCCGAGCTCCCGGGCGACGGGCCTGCGTTTCACGTCTGGAGAATCGATTGATCGAGCTGGAGGTGCGTAGTGGCTGACGTGGTGTTCGACGGGGTCGACAAGGTCTTCCCGAACGGTGTGCAGGCCGTCTACGAGCTCTCGCTCGACGTGCACGACGGCGAGTTCCTCGTGCTGGTCGGACCGTCGGGCTGCGGCAAGACGACGGCGCTCCGCATGGTCGCGGGGCTCGAGGAGATCACCGACGGGACGCTCACGATCGGCGGCCGCGTCGTCAACGACCTCTCGCCCAAGGAACGCGACGTCGCGATGGTGTTCCAGAACTACGCGCTCTACCCGCACCTGACCGTGGCCGACAACATCGCCTTCGGACTGCGGCTGCGGCGCGAGTCGAAGTCCGTGATCGAGGAGCGGGTGCACTGGGCGGCCAAGATGCTCGACCTCTCGCCATACCTCGCGCGGCGCCCGAAGGAGCTCTCCGGCGGCCAGCGGCAGCGCGTCGCGATGGGCCGCGCGATCGTGCGCAAGCCGCAGGCGTTCCTGATGGACGAGCCGCTCTCGAACCTCGACGCGAAGCTCCGCGTGCAGATGCGAGCCGACATCGCCAAGCTCCAGCGCGACCTCGAGACGACCACGATCTACGTCACGCACGACCAGGTCGAGGCGATGACGATGGGCGACCGCGTCGCCGTCATGAACCAGGGGCGCCTCCAGCAGGTCGACACGCCGCAGCGCCTGTACGACAACCCCGCCAACCTGTTCGTCGCCGGCTTCATCGGCACGCCGCCGATGAACCTGCTCGCCGCGAGCGTCGCGTCGCAGAACGGGTCCGTGTCGGTGCAGGTCGGCGAGCAGGCGGTCCCGCTCTCCGACGAGGCGATGCGCCGCTTCCCCGCGGTGCGTGGGCGGGAGGGACGCGAGGTCGTCCTCGGCGTGCGTGCCGACGACCTGCACCGCGCCGACCGCCGGCCCGATCTCCCCGCCGTGAACGCGAACCTCGAGCTGATCGAGGCGCTCGGCTCGCAGTCGATCGCCTACTTCCGGATCGACGCGATGGTGATCGGCGTCGACGAGGACCTGATCGACGAGCGCGAGGCCGACGGCGAGGGCGTAACCGCCGCGCGGCCGAACCTGGTCTCCGCGATGTCGGCCGAGGACGCGGTCGGCCTGCGCACCGGAGAGCGCGTGCCGGTCGCGATCGACACGAAGCACATCCACCTCTTCGACGCCGAGACGGGTGCGCCGCTTCGCTAACGCCATCGTCGCGCTCGTCGCGGCGGTTGCGGTCGCGGGCCCGGCGAGCCCAAGTGACAGTCTGTCACTTGCGAATCCCGCCCCGCCGCGCGGCGCTGTCCTGCGCGAGCTCGCCCGCCCCGTAGAACGACCGCCGCTGGCCTCGCAGCGGATCTACTTCGTGATGCCGGACCGCTACGCGAACGGCGATCCCTCGAACGACCGCGGCGGCCTCACCGGCCCGAGGGACGTGACCGGCTACGACCCGGCCGACGTCGGCTACTACCACGGCGGCGACTTCGCGGGCCTGACGGGCGACTGCACCGGCCCGCGCGGGCTCGCGCGGATCAAGGACCTCGGCTTCACGTCGATCTGGGTGACGCCGCCGTACCGGCAGAAGTCCGTGCAGGGCGACAGCGCCGGCTACCACGGCTACTGGGCTCTCGGGCTCGACGAGATCGACCCGCACCTCGGCACCGAGGCCGAGTTCGCCGCGTTCGTCGACTGCGCGCACCGGCTCGAGCTGAAGGTGATCCTCGACGTCGTCGTCAACCACACGGCCGACGTGATCCAGCTGCCGAGCTACGAGTACGGCCCGCCCAAGACGCCGTTCGTGCCGCCGGCCGAGCGCGGCGCGAAGTCGCCGGCGTGGCTGAACGACACGTCGAACTACCACAACCGCGGCAACCTCGACGGCAACTGCCCGGCCGAGTGCGTCGAGCTCGGCGACTTCGCAGGGCTCGACGACCTCGCGACCGAGCAGGCGGACGTCCGCGCCGGGCTCGCAGAGGTGTTCGCGGGCTGGGTGCGCCGTTACCGGATCGACGGATTCCGGGTCGACACCGCGAGGCACGTCGAGCCGGGGTTCTTCGCCGAGTGGGTCCCGAAGATCCACGCCGCCGCGCGCGAGGCCGGCGTGCCCGACTTCCAGCTCTTCGGCGAGGCGTTCGTCACGAACGCGATCGAGCTGTCGAGCTACGTCCGCGACCGCAGTCTCCCGAACGTGCTCGACTTCCCGCTCCAGGACGCGCTCGCCCGCTTCGCCGGCGGAAGCGCGGGCGCGGCCGGGATCACGACCCGCCTCCACGACGACGACTACTTCGTCTCGCCGACCGGCGTTCGGCACGTGCCGCCGACGTTCCTCGGCAACCACGACATCGGCCGCGCGGCCCGCAAGGTGCGCGAGGCCACGCTCGGCGCCGGCGGCTCGCTGCTCCAGAAGACGCTGGTCGCGTACGACCTGCTCTATCTCCTCCGCGGTGCCCCCGTCGTCTACTACGGCGACGAGTTCGGCATTCTCGGGCGAGGCGGCGACAAGGAGGCGCGCCAGGATCTCTTCCCCACCCAGGTGGCGGAGTGGCGGAACGAGGAGCGCGTCGGCGGCGGCCCGATCGGCACGGGGTCGTCGTTCGACGTCGCCGGGCACCCGATCGCCGAGCGGCTGCGAGCGCTCGGCGCGCTGCGCGCCGCCCACCCTGCGCTCTCGATTGGCGCGACGATCGTGCGCCGCGCGACGCGGAGCGTCCTCGTCGTCAGCCGGATCGACGCCGCGCGCCGCCGCGAGTACCTCGCGCTCGTCAACGCCGGCGGCTCGGCCGCGCGTGTGACCGTGGCGACGGTGACGCCGCGGTCGGCCTGGACGCGGCTGCACGGCGCGGCGACACCCGCGTCGAGCACCCGCACGGGCGCGCTCACCCTGACCCTTCCCCCGTTCTCGAGCACGTGGCTCGAGGCGGCGCGCGCGATCCCCGCCGCGCGTCCCGCGAGGCCGCGCCTGACGATCGCGCGAGACTCGCTCAGCGACCTCGTCCGCGCTTCCGCGAGCGCGGGCAGCGCTCCGGTCAGCGTCGCCTTCGCGGTTCGGCGCGCCGGTGCCTCGCGCTGGGCGCGGATCGCCGCCGACGACTCGCCGCCCTACCGCACCTTTCTCGAGCCGGCGAGGTTCCGGCGCGGGGAGCGCATCCACGTCGTCGCGATCGCCCGCTCCCTCGGCGGCCGCACCGCCGTCTCCACCGTCCGCACGTTCGTCCCACGCCGCTGAAAGGACTCCCGATGACCGCTCGTCGCGTCGTTCCGCTCCTCGTCCTCCTGCTCGTCGTCGTGCAGACGGCGGGTGCCGCGCACACCCCGGCTCCGGCGTCCGTCACGATCGCAGGCTCGCTCCAGAGCGAGCTCGGCTGCTCCGGCGACTGGCAGCCCGAGTGCGCCGCCACGCACCTCGCCTACGACGCGGAGGACACGGTCTGGCACGGCGCGTTCGCCGTTCCCGCGGGGACGTGGGAGTACAAGGCGCCGCTGAACGACGGTTGGGACGAGAACTACGGCGCGAACGGCGAGCGGAACGGCGCGAACCTCGGCCTGACGCTGAGCGAGGCGGCGACGGTCAAGTTCTACTACGACCACGAGTCGCACTGGGTCACGTCGAGTCGCAACGCCGTGATCGCGACCGTGCCCGGCAGCTTCCAGTCGGAGCTCGGGTGCGCGGGCGACTGGGACCCGACCTGCCTGCGCTCGTGGCTCCAGGACGTCGACGGCGACCGCGTCTACTCGTTCACGACCGCCGCGATCCCGGCGGGTTCGTACGAGGCGAAGGTCGCGATCGGCGAGAGCTGGGACGAGAACTACGGCGCCGGCGGTGAACGAAACGGCGCGAACGTCGCGTTCACGGTCGCCGCCTCGGCCGAGACGACGTTCCGCTACGACGCGACGTCGCACATCCTGACGGTCTCCTCGGTGTCGAGCGCGCCGTCGCAGGACGGCGACGTCTGGTTCGACGGGCTCGCGCACGACAGCCGCGACACGCTCTATCGCGTGCCGGGCGGCGCCGTCCCGCGCGGAACCGACGTGCTCGTGCGCTTCCGGACCTACCACGACGACGTCACCGGCGTCACGCTCCGCACCTGGCAGGACGGCGAGCGTCTCCTGCCGATGCAGCGCGTCGCGGCGGACGTCCCCTGCGGCCTCGAGTTCGGCTGCGACTACTGGCAGGCGACCGTGGACGGCTCGCGGACCGGCACCCTCTTCTACCGGTTCATCGTCCGCGACGGCGCACGCACCGTCTACTACGAGGACGACAGCGACGTGCGCGACGGCGGCTGGGGTCGCGCGACCGACAGCTCGCCCGACTGGGGCTGGGTCGTCACGATCCACGACCCCGCGTTCGACGAGCCGGTCGACTGGATGAAGGACGGGGTCGTCTACCAGATCTTCCCCGACCGCTTCCGCAACGGCACGCCCGCGAACGACCCCGGCCGCGGGAACCCCAACGCCCCGCGCTGGAGCAACGACGCGCGCTACGCGTTCCCGAACGGCACGCCGGACGAGCGCGCCCGCGACCGCATTCTCCAGCTCCCGTGGGGCACGCTGCCCGAGGGCCACTGCCGCAACTACAGCGGCGTCGACTGCGAGAAGCGCTGGCAGGCGGGCGAGGGCCGCGAGGGGCCGTTCGGCCGCGACTACTTCGGCGGCGACCTCGACGGCGTCCGCGAGCGCCTGCCGTACCTGCGCTCGCTCGGCGTGACCGTGCTCTTCTTCAACCCGATCTTCGCGGCCTCGTCGAACCACCGCTACGACACACGCGACTTCCGCCGGATCGACCCGTACCTCGGGACGCAGAACGACTGGGACAAGCTGGTCGAGGACGCGGACGAGCTCGGGATCAAGGTGATCCTCGACGGCGTCTTCAACCACACGTCGTCCGACAGCCCGCTCTTCGACCGCTACCGCAACTTCGCCGCGACAGGCGCGTGCGAGAGCACCGAGGCGGCGACGAGGTCGTGGTATCACTTCCGCCCGCCGAGAGCCGCGGAGCCGGCGGCGTGCGCACCGTTCACGCGCAGCGGCGACAGCTTCTACACCTCGTGGGCCGGCTTCGACTCGCTGCCGCAGCTCTCGGAGAACGCGGCCGTGCGCGAGTACGTCCACGGCGCGGACGACGCCGTCGCCCGGCACTGGCTGCGCGAGGGCGCCGAGGGCTGGCGGCTCGACGTGATGCAGGAGAAGAGCCACGACTTCTGGCGCGAGTTCCGCGGCCGCGTCTACGAGGTCGAGCCGGAGACCGTGATCATCGGCGAGCTGTGGAAGAAGTTCGACGTGCTGCCGTACATCCACGGCGACACGGCCGACACCGCGATGAACTACCGGCTGCGCGACGCGACGATCGGCCTGCTCGCGCCGCAGGCCTTCGACGCGAAGGGCTTCCCGGGCAGCGGCTCGCCGATCTCGGCGTCGGCGTTTCGCAATCGGCTCGAGTCGGTGCGCGAGGACTATCCCGACCGCACCTACTTCTCGCTGATGAACCTGCTCGACTCGCACGACACCGAGCGGCTGCTCTGGACGCTGACGCCCGGCGCGGAGAGCCCCGCCGCCCGCGAGCACGACGCGGCGAACCTCGCCGAGGGGAAGCGGCGCCAGCGCCTCGCCGCGCTCGTCCAGCTGACGCAGCCCGGCGCTCCGACGATCTACTACGGCGACGAGGTCGGGCTGACGGGCGACGACGACCCCGACGACCGCCGGACGTATCCGTGGTCGAGCCCCGACAACGAGCTGCTCGCGCACTACCGCGGGCTAACGCAGCTCCGCGCGGAGCACCCGTCCCTCCGCGGCGGAGGGCTGCGGTTCCTCCTCGCCGACGATTCGGCGGGCACGGTCGCGTACGGGCGCAAGCTGGGCAACGACGCGGTGGTCGTCGCGCTGAACTCGAGCGAGCAGGAGCGGACGCTGCGGATCCCCGTCGCCGGGTATCTCCCGGACGGCGCACGGCTCGGCGACGCGGCCGTCGCGGGCGGTGAGCTCGCGGTGGCGCTCGGTCCGCTCGAGGGCAGGGCGCTCGTCGTCGATCCCGGCACGGATCTGACGCCGCCGGCCCCGCCCGAGGGGCTCGCCGCGAACGCGGCGGGCCTGACCGTCCAGCTCTCCTGGGCGGCCACCGAGGGCGCCTCGAGCTACGCCGTCTACCGCAGCCCGGTCACTCGCGGCGGCTACGAGCGGATCGGCACGACGACCGGCACGACGTACGAGGACGCCGACGCCGCGCTGCGGAGTGGCCAGCCCTACCACTACGTCGTGCGCGCGCTCGACGCGGCCGGGAACGAGGGCGCGGGCTCCAACGAGGCGCGCGTCGTCCCGAGCCACGCGATCGGCTGGGCGAACCTCCAGTGGCCGCCGACGCTCGACTACACGGTCTCGGCGTCGCAGACGACCGACACGGTCTACGGCCAGCTCTGGATCGAGAACGTGACCAGCCGGCCCGGCCCGACGCCCGGTCTCCGGGCCGAGCTCGGCTACGGCGCGCAGGGGAGCAACCCCGCAGGTTGGACGACCTGGGTCGCGATGACGTTCAACGTGGACGCCGGCAACAACGACGAGTACCAGGGCGCGCTCCAGCCGACCGTCCCCGGCACGTACTCGTACTTCACGCGCTTCAGCACCGACGGGGGCGGGAGCTGGACGTACGGGTCGCTCACCGGCCCCGGCACAGGCGCGCCGGGGACGATGACCGTGCGGCCGCCCGCGGACACGACGCCTCCCGCGGCTCCGGCCGGGCTCGTCGCGAGCGGCGCCGGGCCGACGACCGTCACGCTCGACTGGGAACCGGTCGACGCGTCGGATCTCTTCCGCTACGACGTCTACCGCGGCACGGTCGCGGGCGGTCCGTACGAGCTCGTCGACGCGACGTCCGAGGACACGACGGCGTACGCCGACGTCGGCCTCGTGACCGGGACGCGGTACTTCTACGTCGTCCGCGCCGTCGACGACTCGGCCAACGCGTCCGCGCCGAGCAACGAATCGAGCGCGGTCCCGCTGAACCGCGAGATCGAGGTCACGTTCGTCGTGACGCCGCCGTCGACGACGCCGGCGGACGCGACGCTCTCGATCGCGGGGAACCAGCCGCAACTCTGCAACTTCTGCAACCCGCCGCACCCGGTCACCCTCGCGAAGGGCGACGACGGGAAGTGGCGCGTGACCCTCTCGTTCACCGAGGGGACGTCGCTCGAGTACAAGTACACGCTCGGCGACTGGTTCTACGTCGAGAAGGGCGCCGCGTGCGACGAGCTCTCGAATCGCGCGGCCCAGGTCGCGGGCGGCGCGGACGGGACGCAGACGATCGAGAACGCGGTGCTCAACTGGCGGAACGTCTCGCCGTGCGGTGACTGAGGCGACGCGGTAGCGGCGGTCCGACGGGCCGCCGCTACTGTCGCGCCGTGGCCCTGCTCCTGCTTCCGGAGCCGTACGACTTCGCGGTCTCGACCGAGCGCTATCGCGCGTTCGGGCCGGATCTCGCGAACCTCTGGCACGAGGGCGGGCTGCATCGTGCGATCGGCGGCCGGGAGGTTCGCATCGAGACGGCTCCGGGCGGCGTCGACGTCTCGCCGCTCGACGCGGAGATCGAGCCCGTCGTCCTGCACTACCTCGGCGGGCCTTTCGACCTCGGCGCGTTCTCCGCGTTCGCGGAGACCGACCCTCCGCTCGCGCGGCTCGTCCACCGGCTGCGGGGCCTGCGGCCGCCCCTGAACCCGACGCCGTTCGAGACGCTCGTCACGTCGATCACCGCCCAGCAGGTCTCGCTCCAGTCCGCGTTCGCGGTCCGCAACCGCCTGATCGAGCGCTTCGGCGAACGCGCCGAGCACGCGTGGGCGTTCCCGACCGAGGAGCGAATCGCGCGCGCGAGCGAGGACGAGCTCGCGGCGCTCGGCTTCTCGCGCCGCAAGGCGGAGTACGTCGTCGGCCTCGCGCGTGCGGGGATCGACTGGGTCGAGCTCGCGACACTGCCCGACGACGAGGTGAAGGCGCGCCTCGTCGCGATTCGCGGGCTCGGGGAGTGGACCGCCGACTGGTTCCTCGCGCGGCACCTGGGCCGGCCGCGGGCGTGGCCCGCAGGCGATCTCGGTCTCTGGCGGGCGCTCGCCGAGCACTACCTCGAAGGCATCCGCCCGACGATCCCGGAGACGCGCGCTTTCGGCGCGCGCTTCGCGCCGTTCGAGAACCTGAGCGCGCACTACCTGCTCGCGAGCCTGTATACGGTCGCCTGATGGAGTTCGAGGTCGAGCGGATCGAGGACCTGACGCCCGAGGCGCTGCAGGAGCTGCGGGAGCGCGGAGCGTCGCGCCTGAAGCTGCGTCTCGCCGAGAGCGACGAGCAGGCGCTGTCCACGGCCGCGCGGATGGGCTTCGTCGTCGTCTCGCGCACGCTCGAGGTCGACCTCGACGTGCTCGCGCGCGACCTCGAGCGTCGGCCCCGCGGGCCGTCGGCTGGGTCGCTGCACGTGCAGACCGACGACCTGCCGGCGGTCGAGCGCGGCGTCCGGCGCTTCGTCCCGCAGCTCGCCGGGCGCTCGCAGGGATCGGTGATCGTTCCGCCGCGGAGCGGCTGGACGAGCGTCTACGACGAGCTCGCCGACCGCGATCCCTCCGCGCTCCGGCGCATCGCGCGCGAGCTCTCCGACAGCCTCGGCGTCGTGGTCGTCGGCTTCGGGATCGAGGAGGGAGCGGTCGCGCGCTACCTCGTCTTCGACCGCGGCCGGATGCTCGACGAGTACCTGTCGGTGCAGGAGTACTACGGGCCGCTGCCCTCGGGCGAGGTGGTCGCCCTGGCCGCGAACCCGACGCTCGTCGAACGGCTCACCGGCGCGAACCGACGCGCCGTGCGGGAGGCCGCCGTCCACGGAGTGTCACCGGACGAGCTCCCGCCGCCGGCGGAGACGATCGCCGCGCTGGCCCGCGCGATGGGGATCGAGGGCGCGGAGCACGGCTACGCCGGCGCGGCCGACGAGCCGGGCGCGATCGTCATCGAGCGCTAGGGACCGCGGCGGCTTCCTCGAGGAACGCTCCGCAGAGCGCGGCGCCGATCCGGTTCCACTCCTCGATCAACTCGTCCGACTCCGCCGCGACGCGCTCGACGTCGACGCCCTCGTTGAAGCCGTCGGTCTCGAGCCACGACTGGATCTGCTCGCGCGTCACCTCGGGGTGGAACTGCACGCCCCAGACGCTGCTGCCGAGCCGGAACG
>JAICPI010000045.1 GCA_025929895.1 Thermoleophilia bacterium | reverse complement strand
TGTTTGATTAACTGCTGGGGTTTGATGGGGTGGGGCTGGTGCCGGCGGCTACTTTTTCCACCCGGGGGGGGGCCCCATCTTGACGTGGGGCCCCCCGCCTCTGGTCACGAGTCTTCCGCTAGGAGACGCGAACGTAGGCGCCGCTCGCGTTGATCCGGTAGATCCCGAAGTTCGCCGGGGTCTCCATGTCGCCCGGGCCCAGCACGCCGCGCCTGCGCTGGACGAACCGGACGCGGAAGCCCACGACGGACTGCGCCTTCGGGATGTTCGTGCTGTTGATGAACCGCCGGACCTCGGCCCTCGTGGCCGTGCCGTTGGCGCACGCCCTGTCGATCGCCCGCCCGACGACCTCGGCCGCCTGGTAGCTCGGGAGGCCGAAGAGCTCCGTGGAGCCGCGGCCGGGGCCACGGCGGTACGCGGCGATGACCCGGTTCCGCAGGTCGATCGGGAAGAACGACACGTACGACCCGGGGATCTTGAAGTTGTCCGGGTCGAAGAGGCCGTCCGAGCCGAAGAGGACCGCCTGCTTGCCCGCAGCGCGGAGCTGCTGCCCGAAGAGCTGCGCCTTCGGTGCCAGCTGCCACGGGATGTAGACCGACTGCGTGTTCGCGGGGATCCGGGCCACGAGCGACGAGAAGTCGGTCGTGTCGGCCTCGTTCACCGATTCACGCTGAACCGTGGCCCCCGCCCCGCTGAGGACACGCTGCACTGTGTCGGCGAGACCGGTGCTGTACGAGTTCTGCGCGTCCACGACCGCGACGCGGGTGTGGCGCAGGGTGCGGCGGATGTAGTTCGCCACGCGAGGCCCCTGCTGGTCGTCGTTCGGAACGACGCGGAAGAAGAATCCGCGCCGGGTGCCGTCCGTCGTCAGGCTGGTCCGTGTCGCCGAGCCCGAGACGAAGCCGAGACCGCCGCTCCGGAGCGGCGCGGTCGAAACCTGCACCTCCTGGCTGCCGGCCGGCCCCACCATGCCGAGGATCGACCTGTTCGAGGCCATCCGCTCGGCGACCTGGATCGCCTGCGCGGTGTCCGGCAGCTGCGTGTCGCCGGCCACGACGCGGAACTTCGTGCGCCGGTGCGAGGCGTTGTACCGGGTCACGTAGTAGCGGGCCCACCTCAGCTGCTGGGAGCCGATCGAGGCCGCGGCGCCGGTCGTGGGGGCCGCGACGCCGATCGTTCTCGTCCGGCCGCACGTGATCAGCGTCCGTTCCGTGACGGCGGGCGCTGCCGCCTCCGTCGTCGACCCCCCGGCCGTGCCCGTCGTCACAGCGAGCGCTGTGAGCGCGACGAGCGCCGAAAGGGCCGCGATGAAACCTTTGCGCATCCTTCCTCCTCCTCTGGTCCGCAGAGACGTCATTGTGAGTCGTACGCTCTCGAGGCGGGATCGCCCGAGGGATGGAACAGTCCGAGCACTCGCATAGACCCCTTTCCGATGTGTTCGAGCGGGGCGGGTCACCGCTCCCGCCCTCCGAGTCGACGGAATCCTTGTCCGACGATGGTGTTAGACGACCTCTTCGCGAAAAGGTCCGTGGCGCGTGCCTGGGGCGCTCCTCGCTCTGGATGGCCCCTCATCTCCACAGGACGATTCTCGCACTATGTGAGAATCGGTTTCAGTGCCACCGCCCTTCCGGATCGGGGTCATGCAGCTCACCATGGAGCCGCTCGACGAGATGCTCGCGTCCGCGCGGGTCATGGAGGAAGCCGGGATGGACACGATCTGGCTGGCGGAGGCCTACCCGTGGTGGCGGAAGCACGGGATGGAGGCGCGGTCGTCGACGGTCGTCTCGGCGCTGATCGCTCGCGAGACCGAGCGGCTGACGATCGGGTGGGGAATCATCTCGCCGTTCACACGCCATCCGGTCCAGGTCGCCATGGACGCCAGGGTCGTCCAGGAGGCGGCGGGGCCCGACCGTTTCCTGCTCGGGTTCGGGACGTCGAAGATCTTCCTCAACAACGCGAAGCTGCAGACGAACCGGACGCTGGGGCCGATGCGGGACGCGGTGGCGATCGCGCGCGGCGTGCTGTCGGGCGAGGCGTTCCGCTACGAGGGCGGGACGTGGAGCGCGGACGTGCCGGCCCTTCAGCCGGAGGCGCACGCGCCGCGCTGGGTGCCGCCGGTGTACGTCGCGGCCACGGCCCCGAAGATGCAGGCGCTCGCGGGTGAGATCGGCGACGGCTGCCTGACGCCTTCGATCACGACTCCGGCGTTCGTCCGGTACACGCGCGAGAACGTCGGCCGCGACATCGACATCGGGTGCACCGTCGTGGCCTCGATCGCCGAAGACCGGAAGCAGGGCCGGGAGGGCGCGCGCGAGATCGCCGGGATGTACCTCGCGAACAAGGTGCAGAACATCCAGGGCTCCGCGGATACGCTCCTCGAGCTCGCGGGAATCGAGCAGGACGAGATTCGCCCCGTCGCGGAGGCGATGGAGCGCGGCGGCCGGCTCGCGGCGAAGGAGCAGGTGACCGACGACCTCCTCGACAAGTGCAAGCCGATCGCCGGGACACCGGACGACTGCGTCGCCGCGATCGAGGAGTACCGCGACGCCGGCTGCACGCACGTGATGCTCGAGCTCTGGGGCGACAGGCGGCACGACCAGATCCGGATGTTCGGCGAACGCGTACTGCCCGGATTCCGATGATCGACAGGCACCGACTGGTCGATCTCGCCCTGCGCCTCGTCTCCACGCCCTCCTTCACCGGCTCGGAGGAGGCGTGCGCACGGGTCATGGCGTCGGAGCTGGAAGGTCTCGGCTTCGACGTGCTGTGGCAGCAGGTCGAAGACGGGCGCGCGAACGTCCTCGGCACGCTCCCGGGCCGCGGCGGGGGACCGACGCTCATGTTCAACGGGCACCTCGACACGTCGTACTCCGGCGACGAGCCGTGGCTGCGGGGGATCCCCGGCTTCCGGCCCGAGGGGTTCGAGCGCGACGGCCGGATCTACGGCCTCGGGATCTCGAACATGAAGGGCGCGCTCGCGTGCTACGTCGAGGCGGCTCGATCGCTGATCGAGGACCGCGTGGAGCTGCGCGGAGACCTGATGATCGCCGCCGTCTGCGGCGAGATCGAGAAGACGCAGCAGGGCGACGCGCAGGGCGCGCAGTATCGGGGCTACGCGGCGGGCTCGCGCCATCTCGTCGGCCACGGGGGCGCGGCGGACGTCTGCATCCTCGGCGAGCCGACGGAGAACAAGCTCGTGCTGGCGCACTTCGGGACGATGTGGGCGCGCCTGCGCGTGCGCGGCCCGTTCGTCCACACGGCGTTCTCCGCCGGCACGATCGACGAGAACTCGATCGTGCGCATGCGCGCAGTCCTCGACCGCGTGCTCGAGTGGCTGCCGGCCTGGGAGGAGGAGATGTCCTACGGCGAGACCCGCGGCGTCGCGAACGTCGGTGCGATCCAGGGTGGGTTCGGCTGGCGGGCGTCGCGGACACCGCACTCGACCGAGCTCTTCCTCGACCTCCGCGTGCCGCCGGACGTCGCGATGGCCGAAGCGCGACGGAAGGCGCTCGCGTTCCTCCGCGGCCTCGAGGGCGTCGAGGCCGAGATCTACGTCACCGCGCCGGGTGCGCAGATCGACGCGAGCCACCCGCTCGTCGCCGCGGTGGAAGCAGCACACGAGGAGGTGTTCGGCTCCCCGCCCGAGAGCGACGTGACGCGCTGGTTCTCGGACGCGTCCGTCCTCACCCGCTACGGCATCGAGACGCTCAACTACGGCACGTCGTCGGGGCTGCCCGATGCCGAGCTCGGCGAGAACCTCGAGATCGACGGCCTCGTGAAGACGGCCGACGTCTACGCGCGGGCCGCGCGCAGGATCTCCGGATGAAGCTCGTCACGTACGACGGCGGCAACGTCGGACGGATCGACGGCGACGAGATCGTCCGCCTGGACGTCCCGGACCTGCGGGCCTACTTCGAGCGCGGCGGGGCAGAGGACGAAGGCGGGCGGACACCGCTCGCGCGCGCCGACCTCGACGCGCCGATCGTCCCGAAGAAGTTCTTCCACACCGCCGGGAACTTCCGTGAGCACGAGGAGGAGTCGAAGCGCGTCGCGTGGTCGCACGCGATCGCGCCCTGGATCGTCTTCTTCCAGAACGTCGACGCGATCGTCGGGCCCGACGACCCGGTCGTGTATCCCGAGCACCTGACGGAGGAGCTCGACTACGAGCTCGAGCTGGCGGTCGTGATCGGGAAGCCCGGGAAGTGGTTCGGTCCCGAAGACGCGATGGAATACGTCGGCGGCTACGTGATCTTCAACGACATCACGGCACGAGACATCCAGCGGCGTGAGATGCAGTCGGGCGTCTTCTCGTTCTGCAAGGCGATCGACACGTTCTGCCCACTCGGGCCGTGGATCGTCACGCCGGACGAGATTCCCGATCCGCACGACCTCGCGATGGAGCTCCGCGTCAACGGCGAGGTGCGGCAGACGTCGCACTCCGGCCGCATGTCCGTGACGATCCCGGAGATCCTGTCTCACTACTCGCCGCTCGGCTACAGCGCCGGCGACGTCGTCTCGACGGGAACCGTCAGCGGGGTTGCGGGCTTCAGCGAGGACGCCGCCGCCCTGTACCTGAAGCCCGGCGACGTGATCGAGGCGGAGATCGAGCGGATCGGCGTGCTCCGGAACCCGGTCGTCTCGTGGGAGCAGGCGCACGGTGAGCCGGCGCCTGAACGCGTTCGCTGGTGAGCTGGCCGCGCGACGACGCCAAGCTCGAGCGGGTGCGGAGGCTGATGGCGGAGGAGGAGCTCGACGCGCTGATCGTTCGAGCGCCGGACAACGTCCTCTACCTGAGCAACTTCTGGGGAATGAAGGGCTACGAGGTCGTCGTCTTCCCGCGGGAGGCCGAGCCGACGCTGATCTGCCTCGAGGCGTCCGCGGACGACGCGGGTCGCGCGGCGTGGACACGCGACATCCGGCTCTTCCGCGGCTACGACGAGCGTGACCCGCGACCGCCACAGGCACGGGCGCTGGAGGCAGCGGTCGAAGCCTCCGACGGCTACGACCGCGTCGGCCTCGAGCTCTCGCTCGGCACTCAGGGGTCCGACCGCATGGTCGGCGAGCCGACGACCTATACCCGGTCGTGGTTCGATGCGTGGCCCGGTTCCGCCGACGCGACGCCGCTCCTCGCGGCGTCGCGCGCGATCAAGACGACGCAGGAGGTCGAGCGGATGCGGCTCGCGAACGAGATCGCCGCGGCTGCGATGGAGCACGTGAGAGGGGAGCTGCGCGCCGGGATGAAGGAGAGCGAGGCCGGTGCGATGTGGAACGCGTTCGTCCATGCGCAGGGGACGGGCTGGGAGGGAAAGGTCGAGCTTGCCCACGGCTTCTCGCTCGTCTGGTCCGGGCCCGGCATCCGCACGTTCACGGCCACCGGCGACCGGCAGGTGCAGGAGCACGAGCCGACGCTGTTCGAGATCTGGGTCTGCGCCGACGGCTACTGGTGCGATCACACCAAGAACCTGTGCCCCGGCGAGCTGACGCCCGAGTACGAGCGCCTGCTCGACGGGCTGCTCGGCGTCTACGAGGCGGCGATCGCGCACTGCCGCCCGGGCGCGAGCCTGGCCGAGCTCGACAGCCTGATCCGCGAGGGCATCGCCGCGGCTGGCTACCCCGGCCAGCCGTCCCATCCGGTCGCCCACGGCGTCGGCGCTCGCGCCCACGAGCCGCCCTACGCCCACCAGGCCGGTGGTGGCACGATCGAGGCGGGCATGGTGCTCGCGATCGAGCCGGGCGCGTACTGGGACGGCGGCGGCGGGCTGCGGCTCGAGGACAACTTCCTGATCACCGCGGACGGCGGCGAGAAGCTGTCTCCGTTCCCGGACGGGATCGTGCGGTGATCTGGACGGGCGAGATCAACCGCGCGTACGCGCTCGAGCTCGAGGTCGGCTTCTACGACACCACGCTCCGCGACGGCGAGCAGACGGTCGGCGTCGTCCTCGACCCCGCCCAGAAGCTCGAGATCGCGCGCGGCCTCGCCGAGGCGGGGGTGGAACGGATCGAGGCCGGCTTCCCGCGCGTGTCCGAGGAGGACTACGAGGCGGTGCGGCTGATCGCGGCGGCCGGGCTCTCCGCCGAGGTCTGGGGGTTCTCGCGCGCCGTCCGGGCCGACGTCGAGGCGCTCGTCGAGCTCGGCGTGCGCGCGAGCGTGATCGAGTCCCCGATCAGCGACCTGAAGCTCGACGCGCTCGGAGTCACGCGGGACGAGATGCTGCGGCGGATCCGCGACGCGGTCTCGTTCGCCACCGGCGAGGGCATCACCGTGGCGTACTTCGGCGTCGACTCGACCCGCGCCGACCCCGCGTTCTACGACGCGGCGTACACGTCGGCGGTCGAGGCGGGGGCGGCCGAGGTCGTCGCCGTCGACACGCTCGGGATCGCCACACCGGACGCCGTGCACGCCCTCGTCGGCCGGACCCGCGAACTCGTCGGGCCGAACGTTCCCATCCACTTCCACGGCCACAACGACTTCGGTCTCGCAACCGCGAACGCCGTGGCGGCACTCCGGGCGGGCGCGCGCTGGATCCACGGAACGCTGAACGGCATGGGCGAGCGCGCCGGAAACGCGAACGTCGGCGAGGTCGCGCTCGCGCTGCGTGCGCTCTACGGCGTCGACACGGGCGTCGACCTCGCTCGGCTACGCGCCCTCTCCGAGCGGGTTCGCCGGCTTTCTGGCTACGAGCTCGAACCGTGGAAGCCGCTCGTCGGCGAGAACCTCTTCCGGCGCGAGAGCGGCGCCGTCGCGAGCCAGTTCCACGACCCGCCGTCGATCGAGCCGTACTCGTCCGAGCTCGTCGGCGCCGAGCGCGGCGTCGTGCTCGGGAAGAAGAGCGGGATCGACTCGATCCGGATCAAGTGCGAGGAGCTCGGGCTCGACGTCCCCGAGGAGCGGCAACGCGAGCTGCTCGCCGAGGTGAAGCGGCTCGGCACCGAGAAGCGCGGCCTCGTCAGCGATGAGGAGTTCCGCGGGCTGGCCGGATGACGAGGACGTTCGACGCGGTGGTCGTCGGCAGCGGCGTCAACTCGCTCGCCTGCGCCGCCCTGCTCGCGCGCGGCGGCTGGGGCGTCTGCGTGCTCGAGCGCGAGGCGGTAGTGGGCGGCGCGATCCGCACGGAGGAGCTCACCGAGCCCGGCTTCCTCCACGACACGTTCAGCGCGTGGCATCCGCTCTGGGTCGGCGGCGCCGCGCACGCGGAGCTCGGGGACGAGCTCGCCGCGCGCGGGCTCGACTACCTGAACACCGACCTGCCGACGGCGACGGCCTTCCCCGACGGGGCGTCCGCCTTCCTGCTCCGCTCGACGGAGGAGAACGTGGCCGAGCTGGGAGCGGAGTGGCGCGGCGTCGTCGACTCGTTCCTCCCGAACGCCGACCTCGCCTTCGCGATGCTCGGGACCGAGCTCTGGTCGCGCTCCGGGATCCTGCTCGCGCTGAAGGCGCTGCGCCGGCTGGGCCCCCGCGGCCTGACCGAGTACGTCGGCGGAACGCTCGTGTCGAGCCGCGACTGGCTGACCGAGACGTTCCCGTCCGAGCAGGCCCGCGGCCTCCTCGCCCCGTGGGTGCTCCACACGGGCCTTGGTCCGGACGCGGCCTCCTCCGGCTTCATGAACCAGGTGATCGCGGTGGCGATCCAGGAGGGCGGGATGCCGATCCCGCGCGGCGGCGGCGCGCGGCTCGTGGACGCGCTCGTGCAGCTGATCCGCGACCGCGACGGCGTGGTCGAGGCCGGTCGCGACGTCGAGCGCGTGCTCGTCGAGCACGGCCGCGCCGCCGGCGTCCGCACCGGCGACGGCGAGGAGCTTCGGGCGGAGCGCGCCGTGATCGCGAACGTGACGCCGACGCAGCTGTACGGCCGGCTCCTCCCCGGCGCGAGAGCGCTTCGCTACCGCTACGGCCGCGGCGACATGCAGATCCACCTCGCGCTCTCCGAGCCCGCGCGCTGGGCGGGCGACGAGCGCCTGAACCGGACCGCGATCGTCCACCTCACGCCCGGCCTGGACGGAGTGTCGCGCGCCGTCAACGAGGCCGATCGGGGGCTCCTGCCGGAGGAAGCGACGATCGTCGTCGGCCAGCCGCTCACGATCGACCCGTCGCGGGGCCCCGAGGGCAAGGGCCTGCTCTGGATCCAGCTCCAGGAGCTGCCGCGGGGCTTCGCGTGGACGGAGGAGGCACGCGAGCGGTACGCCGACCGGATCACCGAGCGCCTCGCGCGGCACATCCCGAACCTCGAGTCCTCGCTGCTGAAGCGCGTCGTCCTCTCCCCCGCCGATCTCGAGCGCGCGAACGTCAACCTCGTCGGCGGCGACCCCTACTCCGGGGCCCTCTCGCTCGACCAGAACTTCCTCTGGCGGACCCGCCCCGGTCACGCGACCGAGGTGAAGAGGCTCTGGCACATCGGCGCGAGCACGCATCCAGGCCCGGGCCTCGGGGCCGGCTCGGGGACGCTCGTCGCGAAGCGGCTGCTGCGATGAGGGTCTCGATCTCCCAGATCACGACGGTCTCCCAGTCGTTCGCCGACGACCTCGACGCCTACCGTGCCGCGGGCGCGGACGGGGTCGGGATCTGGGAGTCGAAGCTGGCGGACGACTCGCTCGAGCGCTTCCGGGCGAGCGGACTGGAGGCCGCGGCGGCAGTGCCCGCCGTCCCGTCGATCCTGCCGCTGCCGCTGATGGAGGGCCCCGGCGAGCCGGAGCAGCGCGTCGCCGCGATCTGCGCCGCGATCGACCGGCTGGCGCCCTTCGAGCCCGCCTGCGTGCTCTTCCTGACGGGGCCGGGCGACGACCGGGCCGAGCTCGTCCGCGGCATCCGCGCGATCGCCGCCGCCGCCGAGCACGCGGGCGTGCCCCTGGCGCTCGAGCCGATCCAGCGCGAGTACCGCGACCTCTGGACGACGGTGAGCACGCTCGGCGAGGCCGCCGCCCTCCTCGACGAGGCGGGCCGACCCGACGTGCGACTCGTGTTCGACGCCTGGCATCTCTGGAACGCGCCGCTCGACGAGATCGCGCGCTTCCGCGACCGGATCGCCGCCGTGCACCTCGCGGACTGGCGCGAGCCCACCCGCAACACGAACGACCGCGTCCTGCCGGGCGACGGCGCGATCGACTTCGGCCCGATCCTCGACCGGCTCGCCTGGGACGGCCTCTTCGACCTGGAGATCTTCTCCGACCCCGAGCTGCCCGACTCGCTCTGGCGGCTCGACCCGCGCGAGCTGGCCCGGCGCGGCGTGGAGGCGCTACGCCGACTGTCTGCGTAGTCGGGGCCGGCACGATCGGCAGCCTCTACGCGGCGCACCTCGCGCGGGTGGCCGACGTCTGGGTGCTCTGCCGCCGCGACGAGCACGCGCGCGCCCTTGCCGAGGAGGGGCTGCGGGTCAGCGGCAGGGCCGACTTCACGGCGCCTCTCAGCGCGACGACCGACCCGGCGGAGCTGCCCGTGGTCGACCTCGCCATCCTCGCCACGAAGGCGACCGAGCTCGACGCGGCGGCCGCGCGGCTCGAGAGCCAGATCCCGGAGGCGACCGTGATGACCGTCCAGAACGGCCTGGGCGCGGAGGAGATCGTCCGTCGCCACGGCGACTGGCCGCTCCTCTCGGGCGTGACCTTCATGAGCGGCACGCGCCACTCGGACACGCGGGTCGAGTACGTGCTCGACACCGAGACGTGGCTCGGGCCGTACGGCGACACGCCGCCGAGCGTCGCGGAGGAGACCGCGCGGCTGATCGTCTCCTCCGGGCTCCGGGCGCGCGCGTTCGCCGACCTGCGGCCGGCGCAGTGGTCGAAGCTGATCTTCAACGCCACCGTCAACGGCGTCGCCGCGCTGACCGGTCTCCCCCACGACCACCACTTCGCCGAGGCCGACCTCGGCGAGCTCGTGCACGCGCTCGTCGACGAAGGCAGGCGCGTCGCGGACGCGGCCGGCATCGAGCTGCACGACGATCCCTGGGAGATGAACGTGCTCGCCACGCGGCGCGGGAGCGCGCACCACCCGTCGATGCTGGAGGACGTCCGCGCCGGCCGACCGACCGAGGTGGAGCTGATCAACGGCGCGGTCGTTCGCGAGGGGGAGCGGCTCGCCGTACCGGCCCCCCTCCACCGCGCCCTCTACGCGCTCGTGAAAGCCAGAGAGGCCTCGTATTCGTAATCCGAGGATGCAGCGTGTATAGAAGCGGGGCACAGGGTGTGGACTCGAGAGGAGGATTGATGCGAGGGAGGATCGGATGGAGCGCCGCGCTGATCGCGTCGGTTTTTGCGCTCGGCGTGGCGGGGTGCGGCGGCGACGGCGACGAGGCCGCGGCGACGACCGAGCCGGCTGCCGACGGTCCGATCACGATCGGCTGGGCGCACGACAGCTCCGGGCAGATGGCGCCGTTCGACGGTCCGGCGCTGGCCGCGGCCAAGATCCGCGTCGACCAGATCAACGAGCAGGGGGGCGTCGACGGCCGCGACCTGCAGATCGAGACATGCGACACGCAGAACAACGAGCCGGCACGGGCGAGGGTCTGCGCGACCACGCTGCTCGAGGACGGCGCGGACATCGTCTTCGTCACGTGCGACGTCGACTTCGCCACGCCGGTCGTGCAAGAGACGATCTCGCAGGGCACGCTGGCGATCGCGCCGTGCATCGGCACAGACCAGATGGGGCCGAAGCGCTTCGGCGAGCAGGGCAAGCTGGCGTTCAGCTTCGGGAACGTCGCCCAGGACGAGGGCTCCGCGATGGCGGAGTTCGCCTGGGAGCAGGGCTGGCGGAGCGCCGCGCTCGCCACCAACACCGTCATCGTCTACTTCCAGAACGTGGTGCAGGCCTTCGAGGCGCGCTTCACGGAGCTCGGCGGCGAGATCGTCGCCCGCGAGACGTACGCCACCGGCGCCGACAACGTCGACGCGGCCGTCAGCCGGCTCAACGCGGCGGAGGCGGACGTCGTCGTCACGTCGACGGCGTTCGGAGAGCTGCCCGCGCTCGTCTCGGGGCTCCGCGCGCTCGGCGACGAGACGCCGATCCTCAACTCCTGGGCCGGCGACGGCACCTACTGGGTGACGGACAACCCGCCGGTGACGAACTACTACGCGGTCACGTACGCGTCCGTGTTCGGCGACGACCCGAGCGACGAGGTGCGCGAGCTGATCGACGCGCTCACCCAGGCCGGCGCGCAGCCGGGAACGGGTGGCTTCCTGGCGGGCGCCGGGGCGATCGACGGGGTCGTCGAGGCGATCCGGCGCGCAGACGGCTCGACCGAGGGAGACGCGCTCGCCTCCGAGCTCGAGCAGTTCGAGGACGTCGAGACGGTGTCGGGGAACGTCAACTTCTCCCCGGAGCTGCACAGCGTGTTCGGGCGGGAGTACCGCGTGATCGAGATCCAGCAGAACAAGGGCAAGTACCTCGGCGCCGTGACCGCGAAGACGGTGCCCGAGATCTAGGGATGGCAACCGGACCGACGGACGGGCCCGGAGACCTCCTCCGGGCCTCGTCCGTCTCCCGTTCCTTCGCCGGCGTCCGCGCCCTCGCGGACGTCACGCTCGAGGTTCGGCGACACGAGGTCGTGGGCCTGATCGGGCCGAACGGGGCGGGCAAGTCGACGCTCGTGAACGTGCTCACCGGCTTCGACCGCCCGGACACGGGTGCGGTCGAGCTCGGGGGTGCGGAGGTGACCGGGTGGAACGCAGGGCGCCGCGCGCGCGCCGGGCTGGCGCGCACCTTCCAGCACAGCCGCTCGTTTCCCGGCCTCTCGGTGCGGGAGAACGTCGAGGTCGCGGCGCTGGGCATCGGCGCGGGACCGCGCGAGGCGGCGCGCCGGGCGCGCGGGCTGCTGGAGCTCCTTGCTCTGGAACGGCTCGCGGACGTGACGGCGGCGGCGCTCTCTCACGGAGACGAACGGCGACTGGGCGTGGCGCGCGCGCTCGCCACCGAGCCCCGCTTCGTGCTCATGGACGAACCGGCGGCCGGCCTCCCGGAAGCGGAGCTGCCCGAGTTCGCCGCGGTCGTCCGCTCCGTCCGCGACGAGCACGGCGCCGGCGTGCTGCTGATCGACCACAACATGGCGCTGGTGATGGAGGTCTGCGACCGCGTCCAGGTGCTCGACCAGGGACGGACGCTCGCCGAGGGGCCGCCGGCCGAGATCCGGGCGAACCTCGACGTCGCCGCCGCCTATCTCGGCGAGAGCGCGGTCCGGTGAACGATCGTCCCTTGCTCGAGCTTCGCTCCGTGGAGATCGCCTACGGCCGTGTCGCCGCGGTCCGCGGGCTGTCGCTGGAGGTGCAGCGGGGCGAGCTCGTCGGCCTGATCGGCCCGAACGGAGCCGGGAAGTCGACGACGCTGCACGCGATCATGGGCGCGGTGCCGATCTCGGCCGGAGAGATCATCGTCGACGGCGTCGGCGTGGCCGGCCGCGCTCCCGAGGCGATCGCGCGCTCCGGTGTCGCGCTCGTTCCCGAAGGACGTCGCGTCTTCGCGTCCTTCTCGGTCGAGGAGAACCTTCGCCTGGGCCTGGCCGCCCGGCGGAACGGCAAGGACGAGCACGCGCTCGAGGAGGCCTACGAGCTCTTCCCGGTGCTGAGGGAGTCTCGGCGCCGGCCCGCGGGCGTCCTCTCGGGCGGGCAACAGCAGCAGCTCGCGATCGCGCGAGGGCTCGTCGCGGGGCCGCGCCTCCTGCTGCTGGACGAGCCGTCGCTCGGGCTGGCCCCGGCCGTCGTCGACTCGGTCTTCGAGACGCTCGCCCGGATCCGCGAGCACGGCGTCACGGTGCTGCTCGTCGAGCAGCGGGCGCAGCGGACAGTGGCCCTCGCCGACCGCAGCTACGTCCTGGTGAACGGCGAGCTGCGCGCCACGCTGGCACCAGCCGACGCCGGCGACACCGACCGGCTGGTCGCCGCCTACCTCGCGTGATGCCGCTCGCCGTCGTGGACGCGCAGACGCTGGTCGACGCCGTCGCGCTCGGCGCCGTCTACGCGCTGATGGCCGTGGGGATCGGCCTCGTCTTCGGCGTCCTGCGGCTCGTCAACTTCGCGTACGGGCAGCTGGTGATGGCCGGCGCGTACACGCTCGCCTTCACCTCGCACCTCCACCCGGCCGTCAGCATCGTCGCGTGCTTCGCCGTCGTGATCGCGCTCTCGACCGCGATCGACCTCGCAGTCTTCCGTCCGCTGCGCGGGCAGTCGCCGGCCGTCATGCTCGTGACGACGTTCGCGCTCGCGTTCCTCCTCCAGGCGGTCGCCCGAATCGTCGACGTCCGCGACGGCACGATCGGCGAGCCGGTCCGGGTCGTCGGGCAGCTGAACCGCGCGGTCGGCATCGGAGGCGTGAACGTGCGCCAGGTGACGATCCTCGCGATCGTCCTCGGGATCGTCGTGCTCGGGCTGCTCGCGCTCCTCCTCGGCCGGACGACGATCGGGCTGCACATGCGCGCGGCGGCCGGCGACTTCCGGACGGCGCGCCTGCTGGGCGTGCGCAGCAACCGGGTGATCGGGTTCGCGGTCTTCCTCTCCGCCCTCCTCGCCGCTCTCGTCGCGATCGTGCTCACGGTGCGCAAGCCGCTGGTGACGCCCGCCTACGGCCTCCAGGAGACGATCGTCGTCCTCGTCGGCGTGGTCGTGGGTGGGCTCGACCGGCTGTGGACGGCGACGCTCGGCGGCTTCGCGATCGGGTTCGCGACCGGCGTGATCAACGGCGTGCTCCCGACCGACAAGACGATCTTCCTGCCGACGGCGGTGTTCGCGCTCGTCATCCTCGTGCTGCTGCTGCGGCCCGGCGGGCTGTTCGTCCCGCGCGACGCTGCGACCGTGGAGCGCGTGTGAGCCGGTTTCGCCCTCTGGTCGAGCTCGGCGGCCCGGCGCTCCTCGTCGTCGGGGCCGGGCTCATGGCGACCGTCGTCTCGCGGTCGACGCAGATCTACGTCCTGCAGGCGATCGTCGCGGTCGCGATGGTCGTCGCCATCTACGTGTTCGTCGGCAACTCCGGCGTGCTCTCGTTCGGCCAGATCAGCTTCGTCGCCGCCGGCGCGTTCGCGGCGGGCGTGATGACCGTGCCCCTGGTCCTGAAGGGCGCGATCCTGCGCGACCTGTTTCCGATCCTCCGCGACCACGAGCTCGGCAACGTCGCGTCGCTCGTGCTCGCGGCGGGCGTCGGCGGGGTGCTCGCGGCGCTCGTCGGATTGCCGCTGATGCGGCTGTCGGGCCTGGCGGCGGGGATCGCGACGTTCGCCGTCCTCGAGATCACGAACAACCTCCTGCGCGAGTGGACCGCGATCGGGCCGGGAGCGACGACGCTCTCGCTCGTCCCGCAGACGACCGGGCCCGGGCAGGCGACGGTCGGCGTCCTGCTCGTGATCGCCGTCGCCTACGCGTATCAGCGCAGCAGGTTCGGACGGCGGCTGCGGGCGACCCGGGAGGACCCGGCCGCCGCGCAGGCGGTCGGGATCAGCATCCACCGGCAGCGGCTCGGGGCGTTCGTCCTCTCGGGCGCGCTCTGCGGCTTCGCCGGCGGCCTCTACGTCCACATGCTCGGCTCGATCTCGACCGGGCAGGTCTACCTCGAGCTCACCTTCCTGACCTTGGCGATGCTCGTCGTCGGCGGGATGACCAGCCTCTGGGGCGCCGTCGTCGGCGCGCTCTCGGTGAGCGCCCTCGACTCGTTCCTCGCCGAGGCCGAGCGAGGCGCGCTGCCGAACGGGAGCCGCCTGGTCGTGGTCGGCGCGCTGATGGCGCTTATCCTCGTCCTGCGCCCCTCGGGGATCACCGGCGGGAAGGAGCTGCGGCTGTGAAGGTGTGCGTGGTGGGCTGCGGAGCCGTGGGCTCGCTGTTCGCGGCGAGCCTGGCGCAGCTCGACGACGTCGAGGTGTGGGCGTACGACCTGGACGAGGAGCACGTCGCGGCGATCGGCGAGTCGGGCCTTCGGCTCAGCGGCGCCGCCGAGCTCGTCGGCCGCCCTCGCGCGACCTCGGACGCCGCCGAGCTGCCGCCGTGCGACTTCGGCATCGTGGCGGTCAAGTCGATGCACACTGCGCCCGCGGTCGGGGCCGTCGCGCACGCGTTCGCCGACGGCGCGGTCTGTTCCGTCCAGAACGGCGTCGGCAACGAGGAGGCGATCGCGGAGCACGTCGAGCGCGTGATCCGCGGCACGACGTTCCCCGCCGGGCACGTCGTCGGTCCCGGGCACGTCCACTGGGACGTGCAGGGAGACACGACGATCGGGCCCTTCGAGCCTCGACCCGCCTCGCTCGTGGAGTGCGAGCGGCTGGCGGACGCGTGCACGCGGGCGGGGCTGCCGACGACGGCCCTCCCCGACGCGCGCGGGCCACAGTGGCGGAAGGTGATCTTCAACGCGGCGACGAACCCGATCGGCGCGCTCACCCGGCTGAGCCACGGTCGCGTCTGCGAGCGGCCCGATCTCCGTCTGCTCGTCTCGGCGCTCGCCGACGAGGGCAAGGCGGTCGCCGCCGCCCAGGGCATCGAGCTCGACTCCGACCCGGAGGAGCTGATCGACTTCGCCGCCCGCAAGGAGGTCGCGTACGACCACAAGGCGTCGATGCTCCAGGACGTCGAGGCGCGCCGGCAGACCGAGATCGACTACCTGAACGGCGGCGTCGTCCGCTTCGGCCGCGAGCACGGCGTAGCCACGCCGCTGAACCAGGCCGTCGTGGCGCTCGTCAAGGGGCTGGAGGCCTCGTGGGCGAGCTAGCGCGCCGCCACGCGAACGTGCGCGCAGCGCTCGAGCGCGACGGGCTCGACGCCGCGATCGTCTCGGGGAGCGAGTACTCGGGCTTCGAGGGGGCGGTCACGTACCTGTCGGGCTTCGTGATCGTCCATCGCTACGCGTACGTCCTCGTGCCGCGCGAGGGCGACCCCGCGATCGTCTTCCCGAGCGAGGCGCGCTACGTCGGCGAGCACGCGACGGCCGCGATCGAGCAGGTCTTCGCCGACCACCCGGGCGCCTGGCTCGCCGACCGGTTGCGCGGACGGCGCGTGGGCGTCTACGGGCTCGACTACGTGATGACCGTCCGCGACTACCGGGCGCTCGCCGACGCGTGCGAGGTCGTCCCGTGGGAGGAGCAGTTCGACCTGACGCGCGCGGTGAAGAGCGAGGCCGAGCTCGACTCCGTGCGCGACAGCGTGCGGATCAACACCGAGGGGTTCCGGATCTTCCTGAGCGAGTACGAGCCGGGGCGCAGCGCGGCCGAGGTGATGGCGGCGTGCGAGCGCTACTTCGTCGAGCAGGGCTGCGGACGGCTGACGATGGACATGGTGCTGAAGGGGCCCGAGTTCCTGCTCGCCCGCGACGAGCCGCTCGGCGTGTTCGTGCTGCCGTCGCTCGAGATCGCGGGGCCGGGTGGGCACTGGGTCGAGGTCTCGCGCGCGATCGGCGAGCCCTCCGCGGAGGTGGCGCGGATGCTCGAGGCGTACAAGGAGTATTTCGAGACGGCGAAGGAGGCGCTGCGGCCGGGCGCCACCGCGCACGATGTGCACCGCGCGGTCTCGCGCGGGTTCCACGAGCGCGGCTACCACCTCGGCCACGTGACCGGCCACTCGATCGGGATGACGATGATCGAGTTCCCCAAGATCGGCGAAGGCGTGGAGACCGAGCTCGAGGCGAACATGGTCTTCTCGATGCACCCGCACGCGATCGCCGAGGACGGCTCCGAGTGCCTGTACATGCAGGACACGTGGCTCGTGACGGACGCGGGCGGCGTCCCGCTCGCCGGCCTGCCGATGCGCATCTTCGCCGCGGACGAGCGCCCCCCGAGCCCCTAGGAGGATTCGACCGGCGCGCTTCGGCGCCAAGAGCACGGCGTCGTCGTACCGGTGGCCTTCTACCCGACGCCGGGAGACGCGGCAGGTGGCGCCCAGACGGGGCGACCGCCGGCGGCGACTCGTCTCGCGTTGCGACCGTCACGGGACATCGTCCAGACGTCCTGGGTTCCGCGCGCGAGCCGGGTGAACGCGATCCGCCGACCGTCGGGCGAGTACTGCGGGAAGAACTCGTCGGAGCCGGCGCGGTCGTAGATCTTCCGCTCGTTCGTCCCGTCGCGGCGCATGATCCAGATCGCGCCACTACTCGAGCGGTTCGACGTGAACACGATCGACGTTCCGTCCGGTGACCAGCTCGGCATGCCGTCGTCGCCGAGAACGTGCGCATCGCCGCGCGTATGCGTGAGTCGCCGGAGGCCGCTTCCATCGGGGCGCACGACGAAGATCTCGGGGTTGCCCGGCGCTGCGCGCGTGCTCGCGAACGCGATCAGCTTTCCGTCCGGAGACCACGCCGGCGAATCGGACTCTTCGTTTCGGTTCGCCGGCTCGACCAGCGGGCGCACGCCGCTGCCGTCGGCGTTCGCGACGTACACCGCGAATCGTCCGGAACGGTAATGGCTCGTGAACGCGAGCCTGCGCCCGTCGGGCGACCACCTCACGCCGAAGCCACGCCCGGCGCGACTCAGAAGCCGCTCACCCGTGCCGTCGGCCCGAGCGACGTAGAGACGGTCGAATCGCGCGAACGCGATCCGCGAGCCGTCGCGCGTGAACGAGGCACCAGTGCCGCGCGTGAGCCGACGTGCGTCACCACCATCTTCGCGCGAGACGTAGATCCAACCGCCCTGGTCGAACGCCAGCTCCGCGACGGGCGGCGCTGCGCGTGAGCTTCCGCCGCCGAGAAGGGCTGCTGTCGTCGTCGCGGCGATCATCGTCGCGACAGCGGAGGACTTGCGGACGGGCATCGTCGGCTCCTTGATCTCTTCGCGGGGACGCTCGGTCACTGGCAGCTGAAGCGTGGCACGAAGGTCAGGGGGTGCCAGTGCGGCCGCCTCGTGTCTCCCGGTACGGCTGGCACGACTCCGTGGAGAGACGAGAAGAACCCCATCGTTCGGAGCGGGCGATCCATTGCCCGACCGACCTACCGTGCCTCGGTCAATAGGATGGAAGCATGTGGAGAACGCTCCGCTTCACGAAGCGCTTCGCAGCCCCCTGAGCGGCCTCGCCGACACGTTCGCCGGTGAGGTGATCCGGCCGGGCGATCCGGACTATGACTCGGCGCGCCTGGTCTGGAACGGCATGGTCGACCGGTACCCGGCGCTCGTCGTGCGGCCGACCGCCACGGCGGACGTGGTCGAGGCGCTCCGCTTCGCCCGCGAGCAGGATCTCGTGGTCGCCGTGCGAGGCGGCGGCCACAGCATCCCGGGCCTCTCGACCTGCGACGAGGGAATCGTCATCGACCTCTCGCGGATGCGCGGCGCGACTGCGGATCCCGAGACTCGGACGGCCGTGGCCTCCGGCGGCGCGCTGCTCGCGGAGCTCGACGACGCGGCCCAGGCCTTCGGCCTCGTCTGTCCCGTGGGAGTCGTCTCCCACACCGGCGTCGCCGGGCTCACGCTCGGCGGCGGCATGGGCCGGCTCCAGCGGCGGTTCGGCCTCACGATCGACAGCCTCCGTGCCGTAGAGCTCGTGACCGCCGACGGCAACGTCGTCCGTGCCTCGGAGGACGAGAACGCCGACCTCTTCTGGGGCCTCCGCGGCGCCGGCGCGAACTTCGGGATCGCGACCTCGTTCGAGTTCGCGCTCCACGCGCTCGAGGGGCCGATCACCCACGGGTCGGTCATCCACCCGATCGAGCGCGCGGGCGAGCTCGCGGCGCTGTTCCGCGAGACGCTCGAGCGTGGCCCCGACGAGCTGTGGCTGGGCTTCTATCTCCGGCGTGCGCTCCCGGCCGAGGACTTTCCGCCCGAGGTCGGCGGGCGGCTGATCGCGGTGGCTTCAGCCTGCCATTGCGGGCCGCCCGTCGCGGCGGAACGCGATCTCGCGGCGTTGCGGGCGTTCGGGCCGCCGGTGATCGACTCGATCGAGGTGAAGCCCTATCTCGCGGCGCAGCACGCGGCCGACGACGCGATGGAGTGGGGTCACCGCTTCTACATGAAGAGCGCGTTTCTCCCCACGCTGCCGGACGAGCTCGTCGAGCTCGGCGTCGAGCACGCGCACCGGATGCCCGAGGGCGCGGACGGCGAGTTCTCGATCTGGTGCTGGGGCCGGGCGATCGCGAACGTGCCCGAGGACGCAACCGCCTTCACGGGTCGCGACGCCGGATTCTGGCTGGCGTGCGAGGTCCAGTGGGACGACCCCGCGCTGGACGAGCCCGCCCGCGACTGGGCCCGCGCGGCCGTGGCCGCTGCGGCGCCGTTCGCGTCAGCCGGTCGCTATGTGAACGACGTCGCCGAGACAGGAGAGGACGGACGCGCGATCTACGGCGAGGCGAAGCACCGACGCCTCGTCGAGCTGAAGCGCACCTGGGATCCGGACAACGTCTTCCGTCTGAACCAGAACATCCGGCCTAGCTAAGCGGAACGACGGCCGCTACGCGGTCGCGCCTGGAGTGGCGTCGTCTGTCCCGAGGGCCGTGGGAACGAGTCCACGTGGATCGAACCCGGCGCTGGGGTTATCGGCTCACTCTCAAGCGTCTCATCAAGTCGCGGCGCCACCCACTGCTTTTCCGGCTCCTATCGCCCCTGCCCCGGCCACCTGCGTCAGTCCGCCGTCGTCGACCTTCGGCATCCAGCTGACAACGCGCCCGAACAGACGG
>JAICPI010000039.1 GCA_025929895.1 Thermoleophilia bacterium | reverse complement strand
GCGACGGTGGAAGGCGTGTCCGGGACGTGGCGCGGGCTGACCGACAACGTCAACCTCATGGCGGGCAACCTGACGAGCCAGGTGCGGGCGATCGCGCGCGTCACGACGGCCGTCGCCAACGGCGACCTCACGAAGAAGATCGACATCGAGGCCCGCGGCGAGATCCTCGAGCTGTCGGAGACGATCAACACGATGGTCGACCAGCTCTCGTCGTTCGCCGACGAGGTGACGCGCGTCGCGCGCGAGGTCGGCACCGAGGGCCAGCTCGGCGGACAGGCGGAGGTGGAGGGCGTCTCCGGCGTCTGGCGCGACCTGACCGAGAACGTGAACACGCTGGCGGGCAACCTCACGAGCCAGGTGCGGAACATCGCCGAGGTCACGACCGCCGTCGCCACCGGCGATCTGAGCAAGAAGATCACCGTCGACGTCAGGGGCGAGATCCTCGAGCTGAAGGAGACGATCAACACGATGGTCGACCAGCTCTCGACCTTCGCCGCCGAGGTGACCCGAGTCGCCCGCGAGGTGGGCACGGAGGGCCGGCTGGGCGGGCAGGCCGAGGTCGCGGGCGTTTCGGGCGTCTGGCGTGACCTGACCCAGAACGTCAACTTCATGGCCGGCTCCCTGACGACCCAGGTGCGCGCCATCGCAGACGTCTCGACCGCGGTCACCGAGGGCGACCTCACGCGCTCGATCGACGTCGAGGCGCGCGGCGAGGTCTCGGAGCTGAAGGACAACATCAACGAGATGATCGCGACGCTGCGCGAGACGACGCAGGTGAACACCGAGCAGGACTGGCTCAACTCCAACCTCGCGCGCTTCGGCGGGCTGATGCAGGGTCAGCGGGACCTGAAGACCGTCTCCCGCCTGATCATGAGTCGCCTCACCCCGCTCGTGGACGCCCACCACGGCGCGTTCTTCGTCGCGGAGGAGGCGAACGACGAGCTGGAGCTCCGGCTGCTCGCGAGCTACGGCTACAAGGAGCGGAAGACGCTCGCCAACCGGTTCAAGCTCGGCGAGGCGCTCGTCGGCCAGGCGGCGCTCGAGAAGGAACCGATCCTGATCAGCGACCCACCGGACGACTACGTCCGGATCTCGTCCGCGCTCGGCGAGGCGAGGCCGCGGAGCATCATCGTCATGCCCGTCCTCTTCGAGGACCAGGTGATGGCCGTGCTCGAGCTGGCCGCTTTCCATGAGTTCACGAACGTGCAGCGGACGTTCCTCGAGCAGCTCGCGGAGCCGATCGGGGTCGTGCTGAACACGATCCAGGCCAACATGCGCACCGAGGAGCTGCTCGAGCAGTCGCAGTCGCTCGCGCAGGAGCTCCAGAGCCAGTCGGAGGAGCTCCAGACCCAGCAGGAGGAGCTCCAGCAGCGAAACGAGGAGCTCGAGGAGACGGCTGCCACGCTGCGCGCCTCCGAGGAGCTGCTCCAGCAGCAGCAGGAGGAGCTTCAGCAGACGAACGAAGAGCTCGAGGAGAAGGCCCGCCAGCTCGAGGAGCAGAACACGCGCATCGAGATCAAGAACACGGAGATCGAGCTCGCGCGCTCC
This sequence comes from Thermoleophilia bacterium, assembly GCA_025929895.1. Classification (GTDB taxonomy): domain Bacteria; phylum Actinomycetota; class Thermoleophilia; order Gaiellales; family Gaiellaceae; genus JACCTU01. Next base: position 21,795 of record JAICPI010000039.1, on the reverse strand, counting down.
GCGCTCGAGGAGAAGGCCGAGCAGCTCGCGCTCTCGTCCAAGTACAAGAGCGAGTTCCTCGCGAACATGTCGCACGAGCTGCGCACGCCGCTCAACTCGCTCCTGATCCTCGCGAAGCTCCTGGCCGACAACTCGGAGGGGAACCTGAGCGACAAGCAGGTCGAGTTCGCTGCGACGATCCGGTCGGCCGGCTCCGACCTGCTCGACCTGATCAACGACATCCTCGACCTCTCGAAGGTCGAGGCCGGGAAGATGGAGCTCGCGGTCTCGGACGTTCCCCTCGGCGATCTCCGGGAACGGATCGAGCGCGCCTTCCAGCCGGTCGCCGAGCAGAAGGGGCTCGAGTTCGAGGTCGCGATCAGCGGCGCGAACGTGCCGCCGTCGATCGGCACGGACCCGCAGCGGCTCGAGCAGGTGCTTCGCAACCTGCTCTCGAACGCGTTCAAGTTCACGGACGCCGGCCGCGTGTCGCTGCGGATCGAGGAGGCGCCCACCGGCGACCGGTACATGAGCGAGCGCCTGAACCACGCCGAGGGCGTCGTCGCGTTCGTCGTCTCGGACACCGGGGTCGGGATCCCGCACGACAAGCTGCGGCTGATCTTCGAAGCCTTCCAGCAGGCCGACGGCACGACCAACCGGCGCTACGGAGGCACCGGGCTCGGGCTCTCGATCAGCCGCGAGATCGCCGGGCTGCTCGGCGGTGAGATCCGCGTCGAGTCGACGCCGGGCGAGGGCTCGAGCTTCACCCTCTACCTCCCCGCGGCGTACGCGCCGCCGCCGGAGTGGCACCACCCGGCCCCGGCCCTCGAGCCCACCGAGAACGGCGGCGAGCCTGCGCCCGCGCTCGACCCGGCCCTCCTGCTGCCGAGCGAGGTCCCTGACGACCGCGACGAGCTCGACGACGGGGACCGGAGCGTCCTCATCGTCGAGAACGACGCCGAGTTCGCGCGCACGGTCCAGGACGTCGCGCGAGAGCACGGGTTCAAGACGCTCGTCGCGCTCCGCGGCGACACCGGCCTGGCGCTCGCCCACGAGTTCAAGCCCGACGCGATCGTGCTCGACCTGAACCTCCCCGTCGTCGACGGCGGCGTCGTGCTCGACCGCCTCAAGCACAGCCCCGAGACGAGGCACATCCCGGTTCACATCGTGTCGGGCGGCAACGGCCGCCAGCAGGCGCTCCGCAGCGGCGCGGTCGCGTTCCTCGAGAAGCCCGTCGGCCGGGAGGGGCTCGACAACACGTTCGCGTCGCTGGCCACCTTCATCGACCGCGGCGTCCGGAACCTGCTCGTGGTCGAGGACGACGAGGAGCAGCGCCGGTCGATCGTGGAGCTCGTCGGCACGGGGGACGACGTCAACGTCGTCGCGGTGGGCTCGAGCGAGGAGGCGCTGGCCGCGCTCGAGCAGGCGCGGTTCGACTGCATGGTCCTCGACCTCAAGCTCCCCGGGAAGGGCGGCTTCGCGCTGCTCGAGCAGGTGAAGAAGAGCAGCGCGCACCGCGACGTGCCGGTGATCGTCTACACGGGCAAGGACCTCACCCGCCAGGAGGAGACGCGGCTCCGCAAGTACGCCGAGACGATCATCGTCAAGGACGTGCGCTCGCCCGAGCGGTTGCTCGACGAGACGGCGCTCTTCCTCCATCGCGTCGAGTCGCACCTCCCGCCCGAGCGCCGCCGCGCGCTGGAGCAGCTCCACTCGGCCGACGCGGTGTTCCACGGCCGCAAGGTGCTGATCGTCGACGACGACGTCCGCAACGTGTTCGCGCTCGCGAGCGTGCTCGAGAGCCGCGGCATGGAGGTCGTCTACGGCGAGAACGGGCAGGAGGGGCTGGCGCGACTCGAGGAGCACCCCGACGTCGACCTCGTCCTGATGGACATCATGATGCCCGAGCTCGACGGCTACGAGACGACGCGCGCCGTGCGGGAGCTCGAGCAGTTCAGGCGGCTGCCGATCATCGCGCTGACGGCCAAGGCGATGAAGGGCGATCGCCAGAAGTCGATCGAGGCCGGCGCCTCCGACTACATCACCAAGCCGGTCGACACCGACCAGCTGCTCTCCTTGATGCGGGTGTGGCTCTACCAGTAGGCGTGTCGGAGGGGCGCGACGTCGAGGAGATCGAGGTCGCGCTCCTCCTCGAGGCGATCTATCGCCGCTACGGCTTCGACTTCCGCGAGTACGCGCCGGCGTCGCTCAAGCGGCGCGTCTGGCGCCGCGTCCACGCGGAGGGGCTCGAAACGATCTCGAACCTCCAGGCGCGCGTCCTGCACGACCCGGCGTGCATGGAGCAGCTGCTGCTCGACCTCTCGATCAACGTCACGACGATGTTTCGCGACCCGAGCTTCTACACGGCGTTCCGAGAAAGGGTCGTGCCGCTCCTCCGCACCTACCCGTTCGTTCGCATCTGGGTGGCGGGCTGCTCGACCGGCGAGGAGGTCTACTCGCTCGCGATCGTGCTCGACGAGGCAGGCCTGCTCGAGCGGACCCGGGTCTACGCAACCGACATCAACGAGGCCGTCCTCGGCCAGGCGCGACGCGGCGTCTTCCCGCTCGAGAAGATGCAGGAGTTCACGAAGAACTACGTCCAGGCTGGCGGCATGCGGGCGTTCTCGGAGTACTACCTCGCCGACTACGACGGCGCGGTCTTCGACCGGCGGCTGACGGAGAACGCGGTCTTCGCGCAGCACAACCTCGTCTCGGACCGCGCGTTCAACGAGTTCCACGCGATCGTCTGCCGGAACGTGATGATCTACTTCGACCGGCAGCTCCAGGAGCGCGTCTTCCGCCTGTTCCACGAGAGCCTCGCCCGTTTCGGCGTGCTCGCGCTCGGCCACAAGGAGACGATTCGCTTCTCCGCGTTCGCGGACCGGTTCGAGGAGCTCGACGGCTCGGAGAAGCTGTGGAAGAAAACCTCCTGAGCGCCGGAAAGTGCCTCGCACTTTTCCGGCGATCACACATGCAATACGACCTAATCGTCATCGGAGCTTCTTGGGGGGGTTTGAATGCCGTCGGCGAGATCCTCTCCGCCCTGCCCGAGGAGCTCGGCTGCACCGTCGTCGTCGCGCAGCACCGCCGCGGCGAGACGCCGGAGGGAGGCCTGGCGGCCCTGCTCGCGCTCCGCACGCGGCTGCCCGTGGCCGACGTCGAGGACAAGAGCCCGATCGAGAGCGGCCGCGTCTACCTCGCGCCGCCCGACTACCACCTGCTGATCGAGCAGGGCTACTTCGCGCTCTCGCTCGACGAGCGCGTGAACTACGCGCGACCGTCGATCGACGTGCTCTTCCAGTCCGCGGCGGACGCGTACCGTGAGCGTGTGGTCGGCGTCATCCTGACCGGCTCGAACCAGGACGGGGCCGTGGGCCTCGCGCGGATCAAGTCGCTCGGCGGGGTCGCGGTCGTGCAGGACCCGCGCTCGGCCGAGCGGCACGAGATGCCGTCCGCGGCGCTCGCGGCGACGCACGCGGACGCGGTGCTGCCGCTGGCCGAGATCGGGCCCTTCCTCTACGGCCTGATCGTGCCGCCGGCGGGCGACCGGGTTCAGTCGTGAGCGCGCTCGCGCCCGTCAACCTGCTGCTGGTCGACGACGTCGAGGAGAACCTCGTCGCGCTCGAGGCGGTCCTGGAGCCGCTCGGCCAGGTGATCGTGAAGGCCGGCTCCGGCGAGGAGGCGCTGCGCGAGCTCCTGCGCCGCGACTTCGCCCGCATCCTCCTCGACGTCCAGATGCCCGGGCTGGACGGCTTCGAGACGGCGTCGCTGATCAAGCAGCGCCGGCGCAGCAAGTACATCCCGATCATCTTCCTGACCGCGATCTCGAAGGAGGACCGCCACGTCTACCGCGGCTACTCGGCGGGCGCGGTCGACTACCTGTTCAAGCCGTTCGAGCCCGAGGTGCTGCGTTCGAAGGTCTCGGTCTTCATCGAGCTCCACCGCAAGACCGAGGAGCTGAAGCGGCAGGCAGAGCTCCTTCGCGAGCGCGAGGTGGCAGAGGAGCGGCGCGTCAGCGAGGAGCGCTACCGCCAGCTCGCGGACGCGATGCCGCAGATCGTGTGGACGGCCGACCGCGACGGGAACGCCACCTCCTACAACCGGCAGTGGTACGAGTACACCGGCCAGTCGCCCGAGGAGGCGGACGAGGACAGTTGGCGGCTCGCCGTCCACCCGGAGGACCTCCAGCGGGCAGTCGAGACCCGCGCGGCGACGCTCGAGTCGGGCGACGACTTCGAGGTCGAGTACCGCTTCCGCGCCGCCGACGGGACGTACCGCTGGCACCTCGGCCGCGCCGTCGCGATCAGGGACGCCGAGGGCGAGATCGGCTTCTGGGTCGGGACCGCGACCGACATCCACGACCACAAGCGGACGCAGGAGTCGCAGCGCTTCCTGCTCGCGGTCGGCGAGCGGCTGGGCTCCACGCTCGACTACAAGCTTGCGCTTCGCGAGGTCGCGCACGCCGCGGTGCCGGCAGTCGCCGACTGGTGCTCGATCCACGTGTTCGAGGACGGCGAGGTCCAGCAGCTCGCGGTCACGCACGTCGACCCGACCAAGATCGTCTTCGCGGAGGAGATGCAGCGGCGCTACCCGCCCGCGAGCAACTCTGCCGCCGCGCTCGTCGTCCGGACGGGCGAGTCGCAGCTCGTGCCCGAGCTGGCCGAGGACCAGCTGCGCGCCGCCACCGCCGACGAGCTGCACTTCGACCTGCTCAAGGAGCTCGGCCTTCGCTCGTTCATGTCCGTCCCACTCCGCACGCGCGACCGAGTGCTCGGCGCGATCACGTTCGCGACGGCGGAGTCCGAGCGCGTCTACGACGAGAGCGATCTCCGCTTCGCGGAGGAGCTCGGTCGGAGCGCCGCGACCGCCGTGGAGAACGCGCGGCTCTACGCGCAGGCCGAGGAGCAGGCCCGCGCGGCCCGCGTGCTCGCCGCGGTCGCGGACGGGGTCGTGCTCGTCGACAACGATGGGGTCGTCCGGCTCTGGAACCGGGCCGCGACGACGATCACGGGGATCGACGCCCCTGCCGCGGTCGGTCGTCGGATCGGCGACTTGATCCCGGGCTGGGACGAGCTCGCGCGGCTGATCCCGGTGGCTGCAGGGCCCGGCGAGCCGGTCCGCGCCGAGACCGTCCCCGTCGAGATCGGCGGGCGCGAGATCTGGGCGTCCGGGGCCGGCGTCGGCTTCGACGAGGGGACGGTCTACGCCTTCCGCGATCTCACGGAGGAGCGCGCGCTGGAGCAGATGCGGAGCGACTTCGTCGCCACCGTCTCGCACGAGCTGCGAACGCCGCTGGCGGCGATCTACGGCGCGGCGCTGACGATCCGCCGGACCGAGCTCGACCTCGACGACGAGACGCGCGACCACCTGCTCGCGGTGATCGCCGACGAGTCCGACCGCCTCGCGTCGATCATCGAGGACCTGCTGCTCGCCAGCCACCTCGACTCCGGACGCCTCCATCTCGCGATCGAGGCCTGCGACCCGCGGCCGGTCGCGATGGCGGTACTGGAGGCGGCCGACACGCACGTCCCGCCGAACGTGCGGCTCGTGCTCGACGCGGCGAACGAGGTTCCCTCGGTGCGCGCGGACCCGAGCCAGCTCCAGCAGGTGCTCGGGAACCTCGTCGACAACGCGGTCAAGTACTCGCCCCGGGGAGGCGAAGTCCGGGTGCGGATCGAGGGAACGGGCAACTCGGTGCGCTTCTCCGTCAGCGACAGCGGCCTCGGGATCCCTGCCGCCGAGCAGCGGCGGATCTTCGAGAAGTTCTACCGCCTCGACCCGAACATGACGCGCGGGATCGGCGGCACCGGGCTCGGCCTCTACATCTCGCGCGAGCTCGTGCGCCGCTTCGACGGGCGGATCTGGGTCGAGTCGACCGAGGGCGAGGGCTCGACGTTCCACGTCGAGCTCCCGGCGGCGACGGCGGCCGCCCGCCGCCGCGCGAAAGTCACGTCCTAGGGGGCTGTGGAAGGCTCGAGACGGGGTCAGACCCTGAAATCGGACCGTCCACAGCGCGCGACCAAGCCGGAGGTCGGACTCGAACCGACGGCCTTCGCTTTACAAAAGCGCTGCTCTACCGACTGAGCTACTCCGGCGCTGCTTGGATGGTAGCCGGGGCTACTGGAGAACCTGGCGGCCGCGCTGGTGCTGGAGCACCTTCCGCTTGACGCGCTGGAGCGCGTTGTCGATCGTCTTCGTGTCGCAGCCGAGCTCCTCGGCCATGTCCTCGTAGGAGCTTCCCTCGAGATAGAGGCGGAGGGCGTCGGCCTCGAGCGGCGAGAGGCCTGTGCCGAGCGTGAAGACGAGGCTCTGGAGCTCCTCGGTCGAGATGACCACGATCGGCGGCTCGTCGACCGCGGGGCCGGGCAGCGCGTCGCCGAGCGTGCAGTCGCTCTCCGAATCCTGGCCTGCGGGGGTCTGGCTGAAGGAGACGTAGCCGTTCAGCGGCGTGTGCTTGAAGCGCGTCGCCGTCTTGATCGCGGTGATGATCTGCCGCGTCACGCAGAGCTCGGCGAACGAGCGGAACGAGGTCTCCTTGTCCGCGCGGAAGTCCCGGACGGCCTTGTACAGGCCGATCAGGCCCTCCTGGATCAAGTCCTCCGAGTCCCCGCCGGCGAGGAAGTACGAGCTCGCCTTCAGCCGGACGAACCCCTGGTAGCGCCGAATCAGGCCGTCGAGGGCGCTCGAGTCGCCGTTCCGTGCGCGCATGACGAGCTGCAGGTCCTCGAGCTCGCGCTGCTGCCTCGAGGGCGTCTGGACGGAGTGAGCTGGGCGGGCAGCCATGGGTCGCGTGGGTGAACTCTCACCCTGAACTTGAGGTGGAAGATAGCAACGGCCGGACCAAGTTACAAGCCTGTTGCAATGGACCCATTGTGATACGAACGGGTGTTCGCGTGGGCCGAGAGTGCCGCACGCTCCCGTAGCCGGCCGGTGTCTGACACCGGTGTCAGACACTGCTGTGGAAGACCGACTCCGATGGGCCCTCTTCTCTCCACTCGTCGCGCGAGGTGCGAAGACTTCGACACCTCAGCACAACACCCGGTGTCAGACACCGGTGCCCTGTGAGTGTCAGGCACCGGGGCCGCGGGTCTCCGGGTTCACTCGCCGCGGCGGAGGCGTTCGAGCCGCTCGCGGGTCTTCTCGTCGATGCGGTCGCCGAGGCGGTGCGGCCGGTCGTCCGCGTGGGCCGGCCGCTCGGCGTCCGCGAGGAAGCGCTGCGACGACACCGTGCGCACCTCCTGCCCCGACACACCACGGATCACGCTGTCCGAGGAGACGATGCAGACCGACTCCTTCCCCCGGTGCTCCGCCGCGAGCCGCTCGAGGAGCGCATCCGCGTGCTCGGCGAAGCGGATCTGGAGCGGCCCGACCCGCTCGTCCGGGCCGACGCCGTCGAAGACGAGGACGCCCCGCGCCCCACTCGTGCCGACGAAGCTCGCGAGCCGGTCGATCAGCTCCTCCGGGCTCTCGAACGAGCCCGCGTGGAGGAGGTTCCAGCCGTCGAAGAGGTAGAGGGTCGGCTCAGGCACGGGCACGTTGCCGCTTCGCCTCGTAGAGGAGCACCGCAGCCGCGACGCTGACGTTCAGCGACTCGACCGTTCCCTCGAGCGGGATCGAGACGAGCTCGTCGCACGTCCGGCGGACGAGCGGACGCAACCCCTTGCCCTCGGCGCCGAACACGAGCGCGAGCCCGCCGGCGAGGTCGGCCTCCCACATCGAGCGCGGCGCGTCGCCGGCGGCGCCGACGACCCAGAGCGCCCCGCTCTTCACCTCGGTGAGAAAGCGCGCGAGGTTCGTCACGACCGCGACCGGCAGGTGCTCGATCGCACCCGCGGAGGCCCGGGCAACCGCCGGCGTCACGCGGGCCGAGCCGTGCGCCGGCACGACGACGCCAGTCGCGCCCGCCGCCTCCGCGGTTCGCGCGACCGCGCCGAGGTTGTGCGGGTCGGAGACCTGGTCGAGGCAGATCAGGAGCGGACGCTCGACCCGGGCGAGCTCGTATGCGTCCGCGTAGCGGTACGGCTCGACCCAGGCGACCACGCCCTGGTGGTCGCGCGTCTCCGCGGCCTCCGTCAGCTCGCGCTCCTGCTTGACGCTGACGCGGCGGCCGTTCTCCTTCAGCCACGGCTCCGCGGAGAGCGCGCGCTCCGTCGCCCAGACCTCGAGCACGCCGCGCCGCCCGCGGAGCGCCTCGCGGACGGGCCGCCGGCCGTAGACCTGCTCGCGGGTCACTGCAGCGGGACGAGCCGATAGCCCTCGGGGTCGTCCCGCACCTCCCAACCCTCGGCCTCGATCTCGGCCCTGAGCCGGTCGGACTCGTCGAAGTCGCGGGCGGCCCGGGCCTCCCGCCGGCGGTCGGCGCGGACGACGACGTGGTCGGGCGCCGACGCGACCTCGGCGATCGAGCCCAGCCCGAACAACTCGAGCGCGGTGAACGCGAGGTCGAGCCGGCCCTCTCCCGCCCACCCGTGGATCAGCGCGAGCGCCTCCGGCGTGTTGAAGTCGTCCTCGAGCGCGTCTCGGAGCGGATCCGGCAGCCGGACGCCGCGCTCGAAGTCGCGGCCGACGAAGGCGTTCCGCAGCCGGTCGACCTGCGCGCGCGCCTGCTCGAGCGCGCCGTCGTCGAAGTCGATCGGCTTGCGCCAGAGCGCGGTCATGAAGAAGAGCAGCACGACCTCGCGCCCCCAGGTGTCGAGCACGTTCCGGAGCGAGACGTCGTTGCCGAGCGACTTCGACATCTTCTCCCCCGTGAACTCGAGCATCCCGTTGTGCGTCCAGATGCGCGCGAACTCGTGCCCGAGCGCACGCGACTGCGCCAGCTCGTTCTCGTGGTGCGGGAAGACGAGGTCGAGGCCGCCGCCGTGGAGCTCGAACGCCGGCCCGAGGAGCTCCTCGGCCATCACCGAGCACTCGATGTGCCAGCCCGGCCGTCCCCGCCCCCACGGCGAGTCCCACCACGTGTCCTCACCCGGTTTGTTGGCCTTCCAGAGCGCGAAGTCGCGCGGATCCTCCTTCAGCGAGCTCGGCTCCTGCTCCTCGAGCTGGTCGGGCCGCTGGCCGGAGAGCCGCCCGTACTCGGGCCAGCCGGCGACCCTGAAGTACACGTCGCCCTCCACGGCGTATGCGTGTCCGCGGTCGATCAGCTCCTGCGCGAACGCGACGATCTGCGGGATGTGCTCCGTCGCGAGCGGGCAGTGGTCGGGCTCGCCGAGGCCGAGGTCGCGCGTGTCCTCGAGATACCAACGCGTCGCCTTGCGCGCGAGCTCGGCGCTCGCGTTCGGAGCGGCCTCGTAGATCTTGTCGTTGACGTCCGTGATGTTGTGCACGAGCGTCACGTCGTAGCCCTGCTCGCGCAGCCAGCGGCGCAGCCACATGCCCAGCACGAACGGCCGCGCGTTGCCGATGTGCGCGCGGCCGTAGACCGTCGGTCCGCAGAAGTACATTCGGATCGGGCCCGGCGGCGGCGGCAGCTCCTCGAGCCGCCGCGTGAGCGTGTCAAAGAGACGCATCGACCCTCCGCAGCGCCTCCTCGCGCGGCAGCGCCGCGAGCACGGCGGAGAGCTCGGGCCCCTGCTCGCGCCCCGTCAACGCCAGCCGCAGCGAGCGCAGGTCGCCGCCGACCGCCTTGACCTCGCGCACGACCTCCTTCGGCGCCGCGCCGCCGGCGATCAGCTCGCGGGCACGGGCCAGCGTCTCGGGGGAGGCTTCGACGGGGACGGGCGCGGTCAAGATCAGGTCAGCGTAGTCCCGCGCCTCGTTCAGGTCGCGCGCGCCGCGCAGGGCAGGGACGACGGACGCCGGAGCCCCGACGCGTGCGGCGAGCTCCTCGTCAGGCAGGGCCGCGAGGGCGTCGATCGCGAGCCGGCGGATCCGCGCCAGGTCGTAGTGCACGTCGTGCGCGGGCAGCCCGAGCTCCTCGAGGTACGCACGCGCAGCCTCCGCCGGGATGCCCGCCTCGCGCAGCGACTGGACCGTCGCTCCCTCCGCGCGCTTCGAGAGCTTCTTGCCGTCTTCGCCGAGGATCAGGCCGTGGTGGCGGTACTCCGGCGGCTCGAACCCGAGGGCGCGAGCAAGCCGCGCGTGCAGCGCCTCGTTCGGCCGGTGGTCGTTGCCGCGGATCACGTGCGTGATGCCGAAGTCCGCGTCGTCCACGACGGAGGCGAGGTGGTACGTCGGGGTGCCGTCCTGGCGGAGCAAGGTCACGCCGTCGAAGCGCGCGCCGACCGCCTCGGCGGCCTCGCGGTGTCGCTCCTGCCGCTCCGACTGGTGCACGGGGCCCTCGTCCCAGCGGACCCCGAGCCACTCGAGGTCTGCCACGATCGCGTCCTGGCCGCCGGTGACGTTGCGTGCGGGATCGGTGTCGTCGATCCGGAGGAGCATCCAGCCGCCGAAGCCGCGGTTCGCGACGGCGCTCAGCGCGTTGCCGATGTGGAGCGAGCCGGTCGGGCTCGGGGCGAAGCGTACGCGGGCGCTCACGGCGGCCACTGTAACCCCGCCCCGTCGCGTTCTCGGTTCGCCCTCGCGGGAAAGGCCCTCGGAGTGAGCCCGTTCCCCGCTCTCTGGCGCCGGCTGGTCGACGGCTTCTGGTTCGTGCCGGGGGCGATCGCGATCTCGCTCTCGCTGCTCGCGTTCCTCGCGCTCGAGGCGGACCGACGGCTCGAGGTCGACGGTCTGGCGTTCGCGTTCGGTGGCGACGCGGACGCCGCACGAAACGTCCTCTCGACGATCGCCGGCTCGTTGATCACGGTCGCCGGCCTCACGTTCTCGATCACGATCGTCGTGCTGACGCTCGTCTCGAGCCAGTACACGCCTCGCGCGGTGCGCGGCTTCCTCGCCGACCGGCTCAATCAGGCCGTGGCCGGCGCTTTCGTGGGCATCTTCGCCTACTGCCTGATCGTGCTGGGGGCTGTCCGCTCGGAGGAGGCGGCGTTCCGGTTCGTGCCGGTCGTCAGCGTGAGCGTCTCGCTCCTCCTCGCCCTGACCGCGCTCGCGCTGCTCGTCGTCTTCGTTCACCACATGGGCCAGAACATCCAGGCGTCGAACATCGCTGCGAGGATCGGCCGAGAGACCTTGCGGGCCGTCGAGCGTCTCTATCCGGAGCAATTCGGCGAGCCGGGCGGCGAGGATCCCGGGGCGACGGTCGAGCGCTGGCGCTCCGCCGAGGAACCCGGAGTCGTCACCGGGACGCGAGCGGGGTTCGTGCAGCTGATCTCCATCGAGCGCATCAAGAGTTGCCTCGAGACCCGACCCTTGCGCGTGCACGTGCCGGTCAGGCCCGGAGAGTTCGTGACGCCGGAGACGCGGCTCGTCGAGGTGTGGCCCCGGGCCTCCGTCGACCGGGGCTCCGCCGACCGGATCCGCGCCCAGGTCACGATCGGCTCGGAACGCGACGTCCGGCAGGACGCCGCCTACGGCTTTCGCCAGCTCGCCGACATCGCGCTCAAGGCGCTATCGCCCGGCGTCAACGACCCCACGACGGCGGTCGAGGCGCTCGGCCACTCGATCGCCGGCCTCGAGCGGCTCGCGCGAAGGTCGATTCCTTCGCCGGTCCGGAGGGGCGCCGATGAGCAGGTCGTCCTGGTCGTCGCCCAGGCCGACTTCGCGGGTTTCGTGGAAACGGCGCTCGGCGAGATCGCGCACTACGCCGCCGCCAATCCGCGGGTCGTGATCGAAGCGCTGAACGGGCTCGCGCGCGTCGCGGACGCGGCCGAGCAGGTAGGCGCGGACGAGCGGCTGGAGATCCTCGCAACGATGGCCGAAGAGATCGCGGCGCACGCGCGTGACTCCGCGGAGACGCAGCGTGAGCGCGAACGGGTCGACGACGCGCTGCGGCGGGTCTCGGCCGGGGGTCGAGCCGCGTCGAACGGCTAGGCTCGGCTCGTGGACACCGCGCTGCTCGCGTGGTTTCGGCGAAACGGCGCCGACCTCCCCTGGCGTAGGACGCGCGACCCGTACGCGATCCTCGTCAGCGAGGTCATGCTCCAGCAGACGCAGGTGGCACGCGTCGTTCCTCGCTACGAGCGCTGGCTCGAACGCTGGCCCGACGTGCAGGCGCTCGCCGCCGCAGCTGCCGGCGAGGTGATCGTCGAGTGGCAGGGGCTCGGCTACAACCGCCGCGGGCTCAACCTCCACCGCTCGGCACACGTTGTCGCCGAGCACGGCTGGCCCGACGACCTGACCGAGCTCCCAGGTATCGGCGCGTACACCGCCGCGGCCGTTCGCGCGTTCGCGTTCGGGGAGGCAGTGCTCCCGCGCGACACCAACGTTCTGCGGATCGAGGAGCGCACCGGCCACCGCTTCGACCCGCGGTGCGGCCAGGCGCTGATGGACCTCGGGCGAACGGTGTGCGTCGCGCGCGTGCCAAGGTGCGACCGGTGCCCGCTGGCCGCGCGCTGCCCCTCGCGCGGCCGGACCTACGAGCCGCTCCGCAAGCAGTCGCCGTTCGAGGGCTCGTTCCGGCAACGGCGCGCGGCCACGCTCCGCCTCGTCGCGAAGCAACCGCGCGAGCTCGCCGCGCTCGACGTCGACGCCGTGCGGGCGCTCGAGCGCGACGGTCTCGTCGCGACTGCGGACGGGGTGGTGCGCCTACCGTCCTAGCGGCGCGTGGGTCAGCCAGACGTTCGGCTCGACGTGGCGGCCGGTTCCCGAGCGGACGAAGAGGGGCGCGAGCGCTCCGGGGAAGACGTAGTCACCGTCCTCGGGGAACGCCAGCCCGGTCCAGTCCTCCCAGTCCGAGACCGGCGCCTCCAGGACCATCGACTCGGGCGCCGGCGCGACGATCGTCCCGCCGACGCGCTCGTGCAGCCGGATCCACGGGTCGAAGTGCGAGTCGTCTTCGCGGCGCCACTCGACGTAGCGCTCGATCGGGATCAGCGGGTAGAGCGCCTTCCGCGTCGGCCGCACGGGGGCGATCAGCTCGCGGAGCCCGTGCGCGCCCGCGGCCTCGCGCATCGCGTCCAGCATCCGGCTCGAGAGCCGGCTGCCCTGACGGTCGGGACGCACCGAGATCGCGAGCGCGCAGAGCACGTCGGCCTCGCGCCCGGCTTCGAAGGCGCGCAGGAACGCCTCGTCCCAGCCGGCTGGACGGTCGGCGTCGCTTCCGTCCCACGCCGTCGGCACGGAGTGGAGCTCCGCCACGAGCTCCTCGCCGTCGACCAGCGCCAGCTGGAAGTCGGGAAAGTCCTCGTACAGCCGGCCCCAGTACCGGTTGCCCGGCTCGTTGTTGTGCATGTACTCCGGAAAGGTGGCGCCGGCGAGCGTGCGGAAGCGGACCTTCAGCAGATCGGGTCGGTCCGCGTAGCGGACGAGCTTCACCGGCGGATGAGCGCCACGGCGTGCGCCGCGAGGCCCTCGCCGCGCCCGGTGAAGCCGAGCCCGTCCGTCGTCGTCGCGCGGACGGCGACGAGGTCCTCGTCGACCTCGAGCGAGCGCGCGAGCCGCGCGCGCATCTCGCCGCGATGCGGCGCGATCCGCGGCTCCTCGCCGACCAGCACCGCGTCCACGTTGACGAGCTCGAAGCCGAGGAGGCGCACCGACTCGTAGGCGCGCGCGAGCAGGTCGAGCGACGAGGCGCCGCGCCACCGCTGGTCGTCGGCGGGGAACATCGAGCCGATGTCGCCGAGGCCGGCCGCGCCGAGCAGCGCGTCGATCAGCGCGTGCGCGATCACGTCGCCGTCGGAATGGCCGGCGAGACCCCGTGCCGACTCCAGCTCGACGCCGCCCAGCACGAGCGGCACCCCCGCCTCGAGCGCGTGGGCGTCGACGCCGATCCCGACGCGGTAGTCGCTCACCCGAGCGGCTCCTGGCGACTCCTGCGGCCTTCGAAGACCGTAACCGTGTCGAACCCGGCGGCTCGCGCGTGCTCGACGGCACGGCCGAGGTCGCGCCCGACGTCCGCCGCCAGGTGCGCATCGGACGCGAGCGTGATCGGCACGCCTGCCTCCCTCGCCGCGCGCAGGAGCCCGGCGTCCGGATAGAGCTCGCCGACCGGCTTGCGCAGGCCCGCGGTCGACACCTCGAGCGCGATCCCGTCGAGCACGTCGATCAGCGGCTGCCAGTCCCACTCGACACGGTCGCCGAAGATCTTGACGAGATCCGGGTGCGCGAGGACGTCGAACCGCCCGCTGCGCGCGGCGGCCTCCAGCTCACCCGCGTAGAGCGCCCAGACCCGCTCGACCGGATGCTCGCCCCAGAGGCCCGGCCGCTGGTCGACCGCGACGCCGCCGATCCAGTGGACGGAGCCGAGCAGGTAGTCCCACGGATACGGCGCGAGCGCGTCCTCGAGCTCGTCCGCGTGCTCCGGGACCCAGTCCACCTCGAGCCCGAGCTTGACCGGGAGGCCCTGCCGCTTCGCCTCGAGCACCGCGTCGCAGTAGCGGTCGAGGTCGTGCCGGCAGCGCTCGAGCTGGTACGGGAGCACCCAGAAGGGCTCGGTCTGCCGGAAGTAGTAGACGTGCTCGGTCAACCCGATCTCGTCGACGCCACGCTCGCTCGCGGCCTCGACGTAGCGCTCGACCCCCTCGAGCGTGTGGTCGATCTCCTCGACGTCGTCCCGCAGCGCGCGCAAATGCAGGTGGTAGTCGACGACCACGTCCGCATTCTGTCCCTCGAACGGGGGACGCCCGCCCCGCCCTCCGGCCGAGGATGGGTAGGTGCGACGCTTTCGGGGCTCGCCCTGGCTCGGTCCGCTCTCGGAGCGGGCCTTCTTCTTGCTGTTCACCGGGAGGTCGATCTCGCTGCTCGGCAGCACCGTCGCGCCGATCGCGCTCGCCTTCGCCGTGATCGACCTGACGGGCTCGCCCTCCGACCTCGGGCTCGTGCTGGCGGCGAGCTTCCTGCCCCAGATCGCGTTCCTGGCGGTCGGCGGCGTCTGGGCCGACCGGATCCCACGGCACATCGTCATGGTCGCCGCCGACCTCGTCGGCGGGGCGGCGCAGGCCGCGATCGCGGTCCTGCTCCTGCTCGGGCAGGCGGAGATCTGGCACGTCGTCGTCGTCGCGATCGTGCGCGGGATCTCCGCGGCGTTCTTCATGCCGGCGGCGTCCGGGATCGTCCCCCAGACGGTGCGCTCGGAGCACCTCCAGCAGGCGAACGCGCTGCTCGGCCTGACCCGCAACTCGACGGCGCTCGGGGGAGCGGCGTTCGGCGGCCTCCTCGTCGCCGGCGTCGGCCCCGGCTGGGCGCTGGCGGTCGACGCGGCGACCTACGGCCTCGGCGCCTGCTTCCTCGCCTTCCTCCGCCTGCCGGCCGTCCCCGCCGTCCGGCGCCGATTCACCCAGGAGCTCGTCGAAGGCTGGCGCGAGGTGCGCTCGCGGACCTGGCTCTGGGTGGTCGTCCTCCAGTTCACCCTGATCAACGCGTTCTCGTGGGCCGCCTTCTTCGTGCTCGGCCCGTTCGTCGCCGAGCGGTCGCTGGGCGGGCCGGCCGCGTGGGGGCTCGTCCTGACCGCCGAGGCGGCCGGGATGCTCGTCGGCGGGTTCGTCGCGCTCAGGCGGCGACCGCGACGACCGCTGCTCGTCGGCAACCTCGGCATCCTCCTGATCGCGGCGCCGCTCGGCGCGCTCGCGCTCGGCTGGCACGTCGCCCCGATCGCGGTCGCCGCGTTCGTCGCCGGAGTGGGCGTCGAGTTCTTCGAGGTCAACTGGGCGACCACGCTCCAGCAGGAGATCGCGACCGAGAAGCTCTCGCGCGTCAGCTCCTACGACTGGCTCGGCTCGTTCGCGCTCGTCCCGCTCGGGACGATCCTCGTCGGCCCGCTGGCCGCGTCGATCGGGCTGTCCGGCACGCTCTGGGTCGCGACGGGAGTCGTCGTCACGGCGTGTCTCGCGACGCTCGCCGTCGGCGAGGTGCGGAGGTTGCCCGCGCGTCCCGGGACCGAGCCCGTCGAGTCAGACCGGATTCCCGCCGCCCTCGCGGCCTAAGAGGGCCTCGACCAGCTCGAGGTCGGCCGGCTCGGTCACCTTCACGAGGCGCCGGTCGCCCGGCACGACGGCGACGCGTCCCCCGGCCTCCTCGACGAGCGCGGCGCAGTCCGTCGCGCCCGCGACGTCGCCGCCGAGCGCCGTGCGCAGCCAGTCCGCGAGAAACGCCTGCGGGGTCTGGACGGCGAAGAGATCGGCTCGCTCGAGCGTCTCCACCACCTCGCCCGCGCGCGCCCGCTTGACGGTGTCGGCCAGCGGAAGCCCCGGCACCGCTCCGTGGAAGCCCTCGGCGAGGGGCTTCAGCACGCGCTCCACCACGGCGTCGTCGAGAAGCGGACGCGCCGCATCGTGAACGAGGATCACCGACGCGTCGGGGGCAACCTCCGCCACGGCCGCGCGCACCGACTCCGAGCGCGTCGCACCGCCCGTGACGCACGAGACGACCTTGCCGGCACCGACCTCCTCGGCGAGCAGGATCGAGGGCTCCTCCCAGCCCGGCGGAGCGGCCACCACGATCGCGTCGATCCACGAGCTCGCCTCGAGGCGTTCGAGCGGCTCCGCGAGCAGCGGGCGGCCGCCGAGCGGCGCGAACGACTTCGGCCGGTCCAGCCCGAGCCGCTCGCCGCTTCCTGCCGCGGCGAGAACGGCCCAGACGGACAAGGAACTAGCCGGCTGCGGCGGTGGCCTTGGTGCGCGACGTGGTGCGCTTCTTGCCGCCGTTGCCACCGACGTTGGACAGGACGCCCTCGAGCCACTCGGCGGCTTCCTCGGCGTCCATGCCCTTTGCGTACATGAGCTCGGAGGCGAGGATCTTCTTCGCCTTCACGAACATCTGCTTCTCGCCGGTCGACAGACCCTTCTCGTGATCCCGGAGCGAGAGGTTGCGAACGACCTCTGCGAGCTCCAGCACGTCGCCGGTCTTCATCTTGTCCCGGTTGTGCTTGAAGCGGCGGTTCCAGTTCTTCGGCATCTGCGTGCCGCCGCCCTTCAGCGCCTTCACGACGACCTCGACCATCTTCTCGTCGATCACGGGCCGGAGGCCCACGGCCTCGGCGTTCTCGGCGGGAACCTGAACCGTCATGTCGTTGTGGAGGATCCGGATCGTGAGGTAGTCGCGCTTCTGCCCCAGCACCTCGCGCGACTCCTTCTTGACCACCGTTCCCGCCCCGTGGTGGGGGTAGACCACCTTCGCGCCGACCTTGAACAAGCCGTGTCCTCCCCTTCTTGGAGTCCCTATTCCGCAAGAAACCGGCGCGTTCGAGCTGCGCCGGCGACCGTTCGAGAATCATAGCATTTCCAGGGGTTTTCAGCAAAACCCCTGCTCGTTGCGAACTTCCGGCTTACAGTTGCAAGTATCGGTCGACCAGGTTGTGCTCCTGGAGGCGGCGGAGCCCTTCCCGGATGTCCCGCGCCCGGACCGCCCCCACTCCGTCGACCGCCTCGAGGTCGCGCTGGGAGGCCCGGACGATCGCCTCCAGGTTCCCGAGATCCTCGACCACGTGGCGGATCACGCCGTCCGAAAGCCTCGGGATGTGGGAGAGGACGCGGTAGCCCCGCGGCTGGACCGAGTGGTCGAGTGGGTTCGTCGAGGCCGGGTAGCCGAGCACCGCGAGCAGCTCGAACTCGAGCAGGTCCTTGTAGGCGAGCTCCGCGAGCGCCTGGAGCCCCTCGCGCGTCGCGTCCACGCTGCCGCCCGCATGGTAGTCGTAGAGCACAGCCGCCTTCTCGCGCGGGACCTCGCCGACGAGCTCCTCCAGCTGCATCCGGATCATCCGTCCCTCGGTCCCGAGCTCCACGCAGGCGCGCTCGATCTCGTCGGCCATGCGCGTCGTCAGCTCGGCGCGCTGGAGCACGACGAGCACGTCGTCGAGCACCACCGCGTTCTGGAACTCGAGCGCGGTCAGTCGCGTCAGCACGTTGTCGAGGCGCTGCCGGTACGTCTCGAGCGTCGCCAGCGCCTGATTCGTCTTGGCGAGGACGTCGGCGACCGGCTGGAGCTGGTAGCGGCGCGTGCCCAGGAAGACGGTGACCGTCTCGCGCTGCTGCGAGATCGAGATCACCAGCGCCTCGGTCTGCTTGGCGACGCGCTCGGCGGTGCGGTGCCGCGTCCCCGTCTCGCTCGAGGCGATCGTGGGATCCGGCATCAGCTGCACGTTCGCGTAGGCGAGCCGCGTCAGGTCGGCGTCGACGATGATCGCACCGTCCATCTTCGTCAGCTCGTACAGGAGCTGCGGCGTGAACGGCAGGTCGAGCTTCATCCCGCCGGAGTAGAGGAACGAGAGTTCGGCGGGGTCGCCGATCACGACGAGCGCGCCCTCCTTCGAGCGGATCACGTCGTCGATCGCCTGCCGGAGGTCGGTCCCGGGTGCGATCTGGGAGATCGCGGAGAGCAGGATCGGGTCGCGGCGGAGGTCGAGCTCGGCGCGGGTCCGGGGCACGCCCACCTCGGGCGCCCAGCCCTTGCGGTCAGTCGCCTTCTGCCTCCGCGCTGCGTCGCTCATCGAGCCCGGCTCCAATCGCCCGCTTCAGCGTCTCCGCCTCCAGCAGCGCAAGTGTGCCACGCGCACTCGTACCGGACGGCACGAGGGCCGTTCGCAGCCCGAGGTTCGCGCACTCCTCGAGTCGCCGCTCGGCCTGCGCGGCAGGACGCAGGCGGCCGGTCAGGCCGATCTCCCCGAACGCGGCGAGCCCCTCGCGGACCGGCGCGCGCCGCGCGGCCGACGCGATCGCGAGCGCGACGGGCAGGTCGGCGCCCGGCTCGTCGACGCGGACACCGCCCGCGACGTTCACGAACACGTCCGCCTGTCCGAGCGAGAGCCCGGCGTGGCGCGAGAGCACGGCGACGATCATCGCCAGTCGCTTGGGATCGATCCCGGTTGCGACGCGCCGCGGCATCGCGAGGTCGGTGGGCGCGACGAGCGCCTGGATCTCGAGCAGGATCGGGCGCGTTCCCTCGAGCGCGCAGGCCACGGCCGATCCGGGCTCGCCTGCGACGGTGCGGCCGAACAGCTCGGACGGGTCGGGGACGCCCACGAGGCCCGCGCCGGTCATCTCGAAGACGCCGAGCTCGTTGGTGGAGCCGAACCGGTTCTTCGTCGCGCGCAGGATGCGGTGCGCGTGGTAGCGGTCGCCCTCGAACTGGAGCACGCAGTCGACGAGGTGCTCGAGCACGCGCGGCCCCGCGACGGCGCCGTCCTTGGTCACGTGGCCGACGAGGATGGTGGCGACGCCGGACTCCTTGGCGACCCGCAACAGCCGCGACGCGGCCTCGCGCACCTGCGCGACCGATCCGGGCGCCGAGCCGAGCTCCGCCGAGTAGAGCGTCTGCACGGAGTCGATCACGCACACGTCGGGGCGCTCGCGCTCGAGCGTCGCGCAGACGGTGTCGAGCTCCGTCTCGGCGAGGATCTCGACGCGCTCCGCGCCTCCGAGGCGCTGCGCGCGGAGCTTCACCTGCGCGCTCGACTCCTCACCCGTGACGAGCAGCGCGCGGCGGTCCTTCGAAACGGCCGCGAGCGCGGTCAGCAGCAGCGTCGACTTGCCCACGCCCGGTTCGCCGCCGACGAGCACGAGCGACGCCGGGACGAGCCCGCCGCCGAGCACGCGGTCGAGCTCGGGCACTCCCGTGCCGATCCGGGTCGCCTCCTCGGCCCGGACGTCGACGAGGCGCAGGAGCGGCTTCGGCGCGGCGCCGGGCCCACGCGCGTCGGGCGGCGCCTCCTCGATCAGGCTGCCGAACGTGCCGCAGCCGGGGCACTTGCCGAACCAGCGGCCGGCGGAGTAGCCGCATTCCGAGCAGGCGTAGACGGTCGCGGCTTTCGCCATCCCGCCAAGCTACTCGCGCCCCAGGACGGCGAACGTCTCAGCTCTGGATCGGTTGCGCCACAGGCGTCGGCCGGCGCGTCACCGTCGCGATCACGAGCCCGGCCAGGATGCACGCCGCGCCCACGAGCTGGAGGCGCGAAGGATCCTCGTCGACGAGGATCGCCGCGAAGACGACCGCGCAGAGCGGCTGGAAGGTCAGCATCACGGAGCTCAGCGCGGCCGGGAGCCGCGGGAGCGAGATCGAGATCAGCAGCCAGCCGAAGACCTGTGCGCTCAGGGCAAGCAGGATCAGCCACGCGGTCGCGCCGAGCGTCGGGGTCAGGTCGAGGTCACGGGCGAGCGCGCCGTAGAGCCCGCAGCCGATCGTGGCCGCGAGCGTCGCGTCGAAGAGCGGTCCGGCCGGTCGCCGCTGGTCGCGGTTCCCCTCGCGCAGCGCGAGCAGGAAGGCCGTATACGCGGCGCCGGTGAGGACGCCGAAGAGCACGCCGAGCGCCGGGTTCTGGCCGTAGGCGCCCTCCTCGAGCACGCCCGAGATGAGCAGGACGCCGAGGCCGACCACGGGGATCGCGGCGAAGGCGGTGCGCGGCGGCTTCTCGCCCAGGAGCGCCCACGCGGCGACCGCCACGAGCACGACCTGCGTGTTGCCGAGCACCGTCGCGAGCCCGGCGCCGACCTGCTCGATCGCGTTGTGCCAGAGGATCAGGTCGGCGGCGAAGAACGCGCCCGCCAGCCAGGCGAGGTGCCGCGCCCGGGCCGGCCGACCCCCGAACCGTCGGTCCTCCAGCCGCGCCAGCAGCCAGAGCGGCGGCAGCGCCCAGAGGCAGCGGAAGAACGCGCCGGTGGAGGGCGAGACGTCGGCGTAGCGGTAGAGGATCGCCGAGAACGCGATCGCGAGCGCTCCCGCGAGCACGATCGGGACGGGCCGCCTGCCGAGCGTCGTCGCGGGCATCCCCGGTTTCTACCCACGAAAAAGGCGGGCCGCCGCATCGCCCGCCTTCTCGACCTGCTTTCGGAGTGGCGCCCGCCGCATCGGCGCGTCTCTCCGTTCGACTCCCCCAGTCTGGGCTAGCTCGATCGGTTGATTCCTCCCCCTTTCGCTGATTCACGCCGACGCTTCACTTTTCCCCCACAAGGGGTAGGCGGCTCGGGGGGAGATGGGGCACAGTGTGTCCGCGAGCGAGCTGGGGGGCCGCAGCCCAGGTTCTCTCGCAAGACAGACGGCGGCTCGGGACTCCCGGGTCGCCGTCGGTGTTTCCGGGGTCAGCCGAGCGCGACGACCTCGAGGGCGGCGTTCGCGAAGACGAGCTCCCCGAGGTCGGGCCGCCGAGCGCCGTGCAGCTTGTCCACTACGAGGTAGCTGACGCCGTACCTCCGGCGAAGCGTCTGGGCTGCCGTGCGGTCTCCCGCGAACACCGCGTCGTTCAGCCGCTTGCGCTCGGGGAACGGCTGCTCGAGCCCGCGCGCGACCTCGCGCGGCGTGGCCTCGCGCGTGAGGATGCTGTAGAGCCAGCCCTCGAGGAAGACCCTCCGCTCGGCGAGGGCCGACGTGACGAAGTTGTCGAAGCGGCCGCGGTTCGTGTCGTGCACGTTCACCGCGAGCACCGCGTCGGCCGGCGTGTGTTCCCGGATCCACTCGAGCCCCTCGTGGAGGTCCGGCGTCACGTCGTCGCCGGCGGAGAGCCGCGTTTCGTCCGCCTCCGCGCGGGCGAGCGGCGCGATCGCGTCGAGCGGGACGTTCACGAGCGCCGCGAGGACGACGACGAGCACGGCGACCCGCACACGCCGGGCGGCGAGCAGGACCACGCCGCCGAGCGCGACGAGGCCGCCGTACCAGAGCGCGTGCGCGTCGGAGCCCTCTTTCCCGAGCAGCGACGGCAGGTACGCGAGCACGAGCAGCGCGGCGGCCCAGGCGAGCCCGAACGCGGCGAGGCGCGCGCCCGCGCCGGCGAGGAGCCGCTCGAGCCCGGCGCCCGCGACCGCGGTCGCTCCGAGCAGGCCGAGCTGCGTCAGGTAGAGCTGGCTCTCTCCCCGGTGGGTGAGCAGCAGCAGCGGCACGAGCCCGGCCGCGAAG
>JAICPI010000031.1 GCA_025929895.1 Thermoleophilia bacterium | reverse complement strand
GCTCGCGCTCGTAGCACGTGACGACCTCGTCGAAGAGCCGCTGCTCCGTGCGCGCGTAGTTGAGGTAGTGGTCGACGACGTCGTCGCCGAGCGCGCCGCGGGCGAACGTGCCCTGCTCGAGCGAGGCGATCGCCTCGCGGAGCGTCGACGGGAACCGGTCGGCGTCCGACTCGTACGCGTTCCCCTCGATCTTCGGCGGCGGCGCGAGCTCCCGCTCGACCCCGTCCAGCCCTGCGGCGATCAGCGCAGCGAGCGCGAGGTACGGGTTCACGTCGCCGCCCGGGATGCGCGTCTCGACCCGCTTCGAGCGCCCGTGCCCGACGATCCGGAACCCGCAGGTGCGGTTGTCCTCGCCCCAGGCGAGCGTCGTCGGCGCCCACGAGCCGGCGGCGAAGCGCTTGTACGAGTTGACGTTCGGCGCGTGGAAGATCGCCAGTTCCCGCGCGTGCTCGATCCAGCCGGCGAGCCACGAGCCGAAGAGCGCGTCGTCCGTGAACGCCGGCTCGTCGCCGCGCCAGAGCGAGCCGTGGATGTGGCACGAGTTGCCGATCCACGTGTGGTCGGGCTTCGCCATGAACGTGATCGACATCCCGTTCAGGTGCGCGAGCTCCTTCGCGCCGTTCTTGTAGACGACGTGGTTGTCCGCGGTCGTGACGGCGTCGGCGAAGCGGAAGTTGATCTCCTGCTGCCCGGGCCAGGCCTCGCCCTTCGAGTTCTCGACCTTGATCCCCGCGGCGTGCATGCCGTTCCGAATCTGGCGGATGAAAGGCTCGTCGTACGTCGTCGCGAGCACGTGGTAGTCGAGGATGTACGGCACCGAGGGCGTCAGGTCGCGGTAGTGCTTCGCGTGCGCCTCGGCGTAGGTGTCCTTGAGCAGGTAGAACTCGAGCTCGGCGCCGAACATCGGCGTGAAGCCGAGCGCCTCGGCGCGCTCGACCTGCGCCTTCAGCACCTGCCGGGGCGACGGCCGGACCGGCGAGCCGTCGTGCCAGACGACGTCGCCGAGCACGAGCGCCGTGCCTTCGAGCCAGGTGATCCGCCGCAGCGTGGCTGGATCGACGCGGATCCCGAAGTCGCCGTAGCCGCGCTCCCAGCTCGCGAGCTCGTACCCCGGCACGGGGTCCATCTCCATCTCGAGCGCGAGCAGGTAGTTGCACCCCTCGATCCCGTGCTCGAGGGAGTCCTCGAGGAAGAACTCCGCGTGCATCCTCTTCCCGAGCAGGCGGCCCTGCATGTCGGTGAACGCGACGACGACGGTGTCGATCGCGCCGCTCTCGACGTCTGTGCGGAGTTGGTCGAGCGTCAGCACCGGCTTCACGATACGGGAGAGCCGGCGGGCGCCGGCCCTCCCGTAGCAGTCGACTATCGGCTCTCGGTCCCCGCAGGTGGAGGCGGAGGCGCCTCGTCCATCTGCGCCTGGAGCCCACCGCCGAGGTGCTCGGCGGTGGCCATCGCCTCGCGACCGGAGGCGCCGTGGCTGAGTGCGAACTCCTCCTCCGGCGACAGCACGAGGCGGTGCCGGCCC
The DNA here is from genome assembly GCA_025929895.1 of Thermoleophilia bacterium. GTDB lineage: Bacteria > Actinomycetota > Thermoleophilia > Gaiellales > Gaiellaceae > JACCTU01. The sequence goes on along the minus strand of JAICPI010000031.1, from coordinate 28,258 downwards.
GCGATCGCGAAGTACGCGACCGCGACGAGGTAGAAGACGGCGACGCCGTAGACGCCGGCCCGGTAGTCGTCGTTCCAGAAGATCGCGCCGAGACAGACGAGCGCGATCGCACCCGCGACGAGCGCGCCCCACTCGCCGACGGGGCTCCGGTACGGCCGCTCGATGTCCGGCAGCTTGCGCCGGAGCTTCACGAACGAGAGGCACTGCATGAAGTACGAGATCACGGCCCCGAAGACGGCCATGTTCAGCAGCGCGCCGCCGACGGTCGAGCCCGTCCCCGACTCGTAGATGATGTACGCCGCGACCCAGCCGATGATCGCGCCGAGGACCAGCGCGAGGTGCGGCGTGTTCCGCGTCCCGTGCGTGACCGAAAGCGGGTGCGGGTAGTAGCCGGCCCGCGACAGCGAGAAGATGTTCCGGCCGTACGCGAAGATGATCGTGTGGAAGCTGGCCACGAGGCCGGCGACCGCGATCAGCCCGAGCAGGGACGTGGACGTCCCTTCGCCGAAGATGGTCGTCAGGCCCGCGAGCAGCGGCTCACCGGACTCCGACAGCTCGGCTGCACCCGGCGAGATGCCGGAGTTGAGGAAGAGCACGAGGAAGCCCGTGACGACGAGCGTGACGAGCCCCCAGATCGTTCCGCGCGGGATGTCCCGCTTCGGATCGGCGGACTCCTCCGCCGCGAGCGGCAGCTCCTCGATCGCAAGGTAGAACCAGATCGCGAACGGCAGGGCATAGAAGACGCCCGGCACGCCCTCCGTGAACCACCCGCCCTGCGTGTCGATCGCGAAGCGGGTGAAGTCGAGCTCGGTCAGCGCGCCGATGAAGAACACGACCAGGATCGCGAGCGAGATGAGGCAGATCGCGACCGTGAACCGGAAGCTCGCCTCGACGCCGACGTAGTTCAGGAGCACGAAGATCGCGTAGAACACGAGCCACCAGAGGGGCTGCGCCATCGTGAACCCGAAGAGGTCGTCGCTGATCGAGTCCATGTAGGCACCGATGCCGACGACGATCACCGCCGGCGTGATCACGTACTCGATCGTCTCGGCGACGCCCGTGGTGAAGCCGCCCCAGGGGCCGAACGCCGATCGGGCGAACGAGTACGCACCTCCCGTGTGCGGCAGCGCCGGCGACATCTCGGCGATCGAGAAGCAGAGTCCGAAGAACATGACCGTGACGACGATCGTCGCGACGAGCAGGCCGCCGAACCCGTACGCGAGCCCGAAGTTCCAGCCGAAGAAGTCGCCCGAGATGACCGCCGCGACCCCGAGGGCCCACAGCGACCACACTCCGGCGTGCCTCCGCAACCGGCGCTTCTCGAAGTAGTCCTGACCGGCTTCGCGATAGGTGACGCTCCCCACGCGCTCGGCCACGCTCCCACCTCCTCCGTGTTGGTGACGAACCGCGCGATCCTCCCACACTCCGAGCCGCCCGATCAATTGGCCGCGGCGTCGAACGCGCTCAGTCGTTCTTCACCACGAGGGTGCTCGTGAGCCAGTCGTGCAGCGCCTGGCGGCGCTTCGTCCAGAGCGCCATCAGGTAGCCGACGCCGAACGGCGTGACCGCGCTCAGGTACATGGCGAAGTGGCGCGCGCTGGCGCGGCCGAAGGTGAGCGGTCCCCCGTCGAGCCCGGTCACACGCGTGCCGAGCCAGCGGCCGGACAGCGTCGTCTGCCGGGGCGAGCTCTCGAGGCCGGCGAAGTAGAGCCACAGGAGGGTGAAGCCGACGAGGAAGCCGAGGAACGAGCGCTCCTCGCCGGTGAAGAGCGCGCCCACGATCAGGCCTGCCGTGAGCAGCAGCGAGACGACGACGAGCTCGATCGCCCAGCCCCCGACGCGGCGCCAGCGCCCTGGAAAGCTCATCGCGCGATCTTCCCAGTAGCGTGGGGCTCGTGCAGGAGCCGTGGCTCGCCCAGCTCGAGGAGCTGCTGGCGGCGTCCGACGAGGCGATCGCCGTGACCACCGTCGCGTCCGTCGCCGGTCGCGAGCTCGCGCTCGACGCCGACGAGCTGCGGGCCGGGACCCGCCGGGCGCTGCTCGTGCTCGCCTCGGGCGGCGACCCCTCGCGGGGGCTCGACCTCGACGGCCAGGCGGTCGCCCGGCTCGCGGAGGAGCTCGACCGCCCGGAGCGGCGGGAGGCGCTCGAGGACGGGCTCTTCCGGCTGCTCGAGAGCGCACGCGGCTTCGCGCACGTGAGCGAGACGGTGCGCGGGCTCCTCGGCGCGCCGGACGTCGCGTGGCGCGCGTACGCCTGCTCGCTGCTCGCGGAGGAATTGGCCGCCGACGATTAGCGCAGGTACCGGTCGAACCACTCGAGCAGCACCTCGAAGCGCTGCACGCGGTGGATCGGCGAGCCCGACCGAGAGAGCTCGTGGCTCTCGCCGGGGAAGCGGACGAACTCGACCTCCTTGCCGAGCAGCCGCATGACGACGAAGAGGTGCTCCGCCTGCTCGACCGAGCAGCGCAGGTCCCCGTCGGAGTGCAGGATCAGGAGCGGCGTCTCGATCTGCTCCGCGTACACCGACGGCGAGCGCTCGAGCCACGCGTCCGTCGCCTCGTGCGCGAACTTGCCGAAGTAGCCCTTGAACGCCCAGAAGACGTCGCTCGAGCCCATCGCGGTGTAGAGGTTGTTGACGGCGCGCTCCGAGCACGCGGCCTTGAAGCGGTTCGTGTGTCCGACGATCCACGTGGTCATGTAGCCGCCGTACGACCCGCCCAGCACGCCCGTGCGTTCCGGATCGAGGAAGTCGAAGCGCTCGAGCGCGGTGTCCATCACCGCCATCAGGTCCTGGTAGTCGACGGTCCCCCAGCCCGGGCCGTCGGCGAGCGGGCCGCGGATCGCGCTGCTCCACGCGTCGGTGTAGCCGGACGAGCCGCGCGGGTTCGAGAACACGACGGCGTACCCGGCCCCCGCATAGACCTGGAACTCGTCGAAGAAGCTCGAGCTGTACTGCGACTGCGGCCCGCCGTGGATGTTCAGCAGCACCGGGTAGCGCTTGCCCTCCTCGAAGCCGGCCGGGCGCACGACCCACGCCTCGACCTCGCTCCCGTCCTCCGAGCGCGCGGTGAAACGCTCGGGCGCGACGATCTGCGCGGGGAAGTCCTTCGTCACGTCGGTGACCCGCTCCTCGCCGATGTAGAGGTCGGCGAAGGTGGTCGGCGTGCTCGTCGCGTGCACGAGCGTCTCGCCCTTGACGTCGTAGCCCTTGACCGACCGCTCGCCGGTGAGCAGGGGCTCGGGCGGCGCCGACCCGTCGGCGGGCACGGAGTAGACGTGGACGCTGCCGTGGTCCTCGATCGGGAAGACGATCCGGTCGCCGTCCCAGACCGGTTCCCGGACGTCGGGGAAGGGCCCGCACTGGCGGTCGAGCGCCTCGGTCAGGATCCGCCGCTCGCGGGTGGCGACGTCGAGCACAGCGATCTGCGTGTGCCGCCCCCAGACGAACGGGTCGGGCGAGTACTGGTAGGCGATCCGCGTCCCGTCCGGCGACCACGAGGGGCTGCTGCAGATGCCGTCCTCGTGCGTGAGCAACTCGGGCTCGCCTCCGTCGGCGGGGACGGCGTAGAGGTCCTGCACGAGGTCGACGTCCCACGAGTCGGTCCCCCCGGTGGCGAAGACGATGCGCGTGCCGTCCGGCGACCACGCGGGGCCGCCGTGCTCCTGGTCGCGGACGGTCACCTGCCGCGGCTCGGCGCTGCCGTCGGCGGGCACGACGAAGACCTGCGTCCTCCGGTCGCCGATCCAGCCCTCGCTGTCGAGCTTGTACCAGAGTCGCTTCACACGCCTGGGCGGGCGCTTGCGCTCGTCCTCCTCCTCGTACGACTCGTCCCGGACGCGCGCGACGAACGCGAGCTGCGCGCCGTCCGGCGACCACGCGATCTGGCGAACGTCCTCCTTCAGCTTCGTGAGCTTCTCGGCCTCGCCGCCCGCGAGCGGGATGACGTAGAGCTGGCCCGGCTCCTTCTCGGCGCGGCTCGAGACGAACGCCATCCGCCTGCCGTCCGGCGACCAGCGCGGCTCGCCGTCGCGCCGCTCCCCGGTGGTGAACCGGCGGGGGGGCTCGGAGCCGTCGACCGGTGCGAGCCAGACGTTGCCGCGGTACTCGTTCGCCTCGCCGTCGACCGTCCAGAGCGCGTACGCGACGGTCGCGCCGTCGGGGCTGAGGCGCGGGTCGGAGACACCCCTGAGCGCGTAGACGTCCTCGGGCTGCATCCCGCGCACCGGCGCGATCATAGGCTCTCGGCTAGCGAAGCAGGAAGTCCGCGCTGTGCTGGGTCCCGTCGGCGAGCTCCACGACGACTCGGCGGCAACCGGCGTCGCTCGCCTCGGTCTTCCAACTGTACTGGTACTGCCCGGCGCCGGTGTCGTACTTGAGCTCGGACGTCGCGACGTCGACCGAGTCCTCGATCGTGTCCTGCCCGCCGCTCGCGCAGCTCGCGAGCCGAAGGCGCGAGATCGAGCGCACTGCGGACAGCGTCCGGATCGCGACGCCGTTCGCGTCCTTGAGCCGCCACTTGATCGGGAAGGCGCGACCGGCCTGGCCGACGTTCACCGTCGGCGGGTTCTCGATCGGCGACAGGAAGCCCTCGAAGACGTAGCGCACGAAGTACCGGACCTCCTGGACGGTCTCCCGGCCGCTGAGGTCGCGCGCTGTGATCGTGAACGTCCGCTCGCCGGGCACGCTCGTGTCGAGCTGGCCGCCGAGGAGCGGGCTCCCGACGCACGAGACGACGATGCCGGGGTCGGAACAGGAGAACGACGGCGTCACGGGCTGATTCAGCAGGTAGACCCCGTCGGGCGCCGGCGACTCGAGCAGGATCTGCGGGCCCGTCGTGTCGGTGACCGACGGGAAGTTGACGCCCTTGTTCGCGCTGTAGGCGACGAGCCCGTTCGCGTTCTGTGCCATCGCGATCACCTGCACCGGCCCGCTCGTCGGGACGGTCGCGGTCCAGCCGCCCAGCGTCGAGTCGAAGTCGAGCTCGACGAACGACCAGACCCCGGCCGCGGACCCGTCCGCGTAGAGCGCGGCGACGCGCCGCACGCCTCCCGGAGCGCTTTCCGTCGCGCGCACGAAGATCGTCGCGCTGCTCGTGTTCAGCGCCGAGACCTGCTGCACGACCGGCGGCGTCTCGTCGGTCGGCGACGCGACGTAGGCGATCTCCAGGCCGATGTTGTCGATCAGCCGCTCGGTGCCGTTGTTGGGCGTGCTGCCCGGCCGGAACTGCCCGGCGATCACGACGGCGTGCTGGCGCTCCCCGCGCGCGCCGCGGGACCGCGTGAGCGCGACCGAGTTCGCCGGGAAGATCAGCTCCTGGAACCGCCGCTCGGGCTCGTTCGCAGCCAGGTCGATCGTCGGCGTCGCGTGGACCGGGTCGACACCGCCGACGTCGTGGGTCGTGAGCGACTTGATGATCACGCCCGTCGCGACGAGCCCGGGCCGCGTCACGTCGACCGCCACGCGCGGCTGGATCGGCCGGTAGTGGATCGCGAGCGTCTGCTTGTCGGCGTCCCAGAAGCGGCCGCGCGGGGTGCTCTTCTCGGTCAACGTGGGTGCGACGTTCAGCGAGGCGACCGGCAGCCCCGACGCCGGGTCGGTCGTCAGCGTCCCGCTGCCGCCGGGCGGCGCCGGCGCCTCGGGGCCGAGCGACCAGAAGGGCAAGCCGTAGAAAGTCGCCTCGGTCAGCGCCTTCTCGTCGTAGACGCCGTACACGCCGGCCGTGCCGAAGTACTCGTGCACGGCGTCGAGCCAACGGTCGCCGATCGTCCCGCCGTCGGAGATCGTGCCGGCGAAGATCGACATCAGCCGCTCGGAGAGCGCGTTCGCGACGGTGTCGCCGTAGCCGAAGCCGGTGTTCGCGACGTAGACGGCCGCGCGGCTCTGCGCGTAGGCCTGCGTCCAGTCGAGGAGGCGCTCGGCCTGGGCCGGGCTCGGCGTCGTCCCGCGCAGCAGCGTGTCGGGGACATTGAGGCCGCCGTGGCAACCCATCGTGAAGAGGATGCGCTGGGCGAACGCGTCCTCGACGTCGGGCAACGCGCCCGTCGAGACGAGTGCGGTGCCCGCCGCGGGCTGGAGCAGCCAGTGGCTGTAGTGCGCGTTCACCGAGAGCACGTCCGCGGGCGCGGTCAGCTTCGGCGTGAGGGTCGCCGCCGTCCAGGTCTCGTTGATGATCGCCTCGTTCGCAGCGCCCACGGTCGCGAGCCCGTCTGCCACCGCCTGGCCGCCGTCGGTGAGGAAGTCGTACGCGGTCGTGAGGGTCGACTCCGGATCGAGCACGCCTTCCTTCTCGACGTAGAGCGCCAGCTGGCCCTCGATCTCCGCCGCGGTCTCGACGAGCCGTCCCACCGCGACGTTCGGCAGGTAGAGGTCGCGCCCGAGCCACGGCATGCTCGTGAACGCGCCGTAGACGGTGTCGCTGAGGAAGTAGCCGAGCGCGGCGGCCGCGTAGAGCGAGTTCGCGTTCCCGTTCCGAAGGGTGAAGAGCAGGTCCGGCGCCTCGTCGGTCTCGTTCGAGATCGTCACGGGATCGAGCCGGCGCATCATCGGCACCGCGTCGTCGGAGCCGAGCAGGACGACGTTGCGGACGCTCGGCGAGGCCGCGCGGTAGCGGGCGACGACCGCGTTGATCGCCGCGACGACGTCGTTCGCAGCGTCGATCGAGCACGGAGCGCCGTCCCAGGCGGCGTACGCGGCGCGCACGGCTGCGTCGCCGTCGACCTCGAGGATCTGGCCGGCGACCTCGGGCCGCCCGGCGACCGCCGCGGCCGCGGCGACCATCGCCGTGGTCTCCGGCGCGCCGTGGAGCGCGGCCATCCGCTGCCGGTTGAGGACGAACAGCGTCTTCACGCCCGCGGCCGGAGCGGGAAGCGTGCCCGGAGTGCCGAGCGTCAGCCCGCGGGCGGGGCACGGCGGCAGCGTGGGCGGCGGCGTCTGAGCGACGCGCAGGACGAACGGCTCGTCGCTGTGCGAGCCGTTGTAGCCGCTGACGGCGATCGTGTAGAAGCCCTCCTCGCCGTCGGCGACGAGCTGCGCGACCTCGTCCGCGTTGCCGCGGTTCGCCGAGATGCTGCCGACCGGGATCGAGCCGACCGGGATGTCCTGGAGCGTCTCGGGCGGGAGCGCGTCGCCGCGGTTGTCGACTGAGCTGCCCCCGTCCTCGACGGGGATCGACCCCACGGGGATCGAGCCGACGGGGTTCGACTGGAGCGACGGAGCCGCCGGCTTGCCGACCACGAGGTCGAAGTCCGCGCCGTCCGCGATGTGGCTGAGGTAGACCGTCGTGCGCGTCCCGCGCGCGGCGGGGATCGGCAGCCTGAACACCTCGACGTCGCCGCTCTTCGCGACGTGGCCGACGGTGAGCCGGTTGACGCCGATCAGGGGCGCACCGGAGGCGTCGTCGTTCGCCTCCCAGTTCTGGGTCACGAGCACCGGCGAGTCGGTTCCGGTCGACTCGGTCGTCGTGCCCATCGTCACCGTCGCCGACGCCTCGCCGACGCCGAGCCGCAGACCGGAGAGCGCGTCGAACGAGAGCTCGACCGGACGCGAGGCCGTTCCCTCCGGGCACGGCGTGCCCGGGAGCTCCGTCCAGCGGGCGCCGGAGCGCGAGGTCGTGGTCGGCTCGGCGCCTGCCGCCGGCGTGCCGGTCCCGTAGCGCCAGCGCGTGGTGCCGGGCTTGTACAGCCAGCCCTCCGGCAGCAGGACCCGCGCCGCGAAGTTCCCCGCGACGGGACACTCGAGCGTGAACCCGAGGCGGTAGCGGACGACGTCGCCCGTGCCGGCGAAGAGCTGGAAGCCGTCGAGCGGGAAGCCCTCCCAGGCGAGCGCCGAGCGCGGGACGATCCCCATGATCAGGTCGTTCAGGACGAGCCCGGGCGGGAACGCGCCGACGAGGTGTCTCAGCTGCGCCCCCGGCTTGATCCGGCCCGCGGCCTTCGCCTCGCCGAGCGTGCCCTCGAAGGGCAACACCACGACGTCTCCCCGCGTCGCCGTGGGGATGCTGCCGACCGGGATGCCCGCGAGCCGGCTCGCGACGAGGTCGATGCTGCCGACCGGGATCGAGCCGACCGGGATCGAGCCGACCGGGATCGAGCCCACCGGGATCGAGCCCACCGGGATCGAGCCGACGGGGATGCCCGCGATCGAGAGGCCGACGACGGTGTTCGTGCCGCTGACGCCGTTGCAGCTCCCGCCCGCGGCCGTGATCGCCGCGCACCACGTCGAGCCTCCCGGCGCCGGCACCTGCGCGAGCGTCGCGCCGCCGAGCAAGAACGCCGAGAACGGGACGCCCCTCAGGATCGACTCCATCAGCCCGCTCTCGGGCAGGCTGAGGGCGTTGAAGCGTGCACGCGTGGTCGCGTTCGCGTAGACGTCGCGCAGCGTGATCGCCTGGCGCGGGCGGTCGACGAGCGGCGTCCCCGCGAGCAGCGCGTCGGCGTCGACGGGGAGCGACGAGAGCAGGATCTGGTCGAGGCCGATCGAGCCGACGGGGACGGCGTTCAGCCCGATCGAGCCCACGGGGATCGAGCCGACCGGGATCGAGCCGACCGGGATCGAGCCGACCGGGATCGAGCCCACGGGGATCGACCCGACCGGGATCGAGCCGACCGGGATCGAGCCCACGGGGATCGACCCGACCGGGATCGAGCCGACGGGCGTCGAGGACGGCGCGCCCGCGAACGACGGGAGCTGGTTGGAGGGAACGTCGCCGAGCGGCACGTTCGCGACGCCGGCCGGAACCGAGTGCTGGTCGCTCGTCAGCGTGAGGGCGTCGGACTCCTCGCCCTCCGCGTCGACCGTGAGGAAGCAGAGGTCGTCGAGCTCCTCCGGCTGCGCAGCGCCGCCGTAGTCGACGCGGAGCTCGTCGAAGGTGCCTTCGAGGAGCTTGATCCCGATGTACGTCTCGACCGCGTCGGTCGGGACGGCGATCTGCACCGAGCCGACGGTGTCACCGCCGCTCAGCGCGGTCACCGTCGCGAGCACGTCGCCGCCGTTCCCGAGGAAGAAGCCGACCGCCGTCTGCGGCTCGGCGAAGGTGATGCTGAGCGGAACCTCCGAGCTCGAGCCCGGGCCCTCGATCCCGACCGGAACGTTGACGAGCCTCGTCGTGGGCGAGCTCGTCGGGAACTCGGGCGCGCTGATCGCGCGGGGGACGTTGGCCCCGGTCGCGACGAACGTGATCCCGAGCTCGCCGTACTGCGTCACGGCGCCGCTCTCGGGCGCGTCCTCGAAGTCGATGGTGTGCCCGCCGAGGAAGCCCGGGACGCACTCGGAGGGGTCGGTGAACCCGAGCTCGCCGACGTCCTCGCCGATCTCGTGGCAGGCGGAGAGCTCCGACGTGTTCCCCGACGGATCGGTGACGGTCGCCGTGATCAGCTCCGTCGAGGAGACCGGGCCCACCGAGCTCGAGACGAACTCGACGGTCCCTCCGGCGGACGTCGCGACGGTGTGCCCGAGGTGTCGCTCCCCTTCGCCGTTGCCCGACGGGTCGCACGCGAAGTTCGCGTAGTAGTCGATGCGGTACGTCTCGCCGGCGACGACCGCGGCGACGCTCGCGCGGATGTCGACGCGGTCGGTCGTCTCGGGCGCCAGCTCGACGCTCTCGAGCTCGGGGAAGTTCTGGAGCTCGTTCGGCCCCGCGTCCCCGTCCTCGACGTCGTTCGCGGTGACGCCCGCCGGCGCGAGGTCGATCCCGAGCCCACCGTTCGAGTGGATCGAGTTCGCGACGATCCTGTTGCCGAAGTTGCCCTCGACGAAGACCCCCGCGCCGCCGTTGTACGCGATCGTGTTCCCGCCGTCGGGCACGGGGAAGACGGGCGGGCTCGCCGGCAGCGTGCCGTTGTCGCCGACCAGCATGAGGTCGGAGTTGCTCAGGAAGATGCCGTGCCCGCCGTTCCCGAGCGGCGTCTCGCCGTCCGCGCCGACCCCGATCAGATTCTGGAACGCGAAGTTGAAGTCGGGCGAGCCCTCGTTCAGGATCTCGATCCCGTTCCCAGCGTTTCCGGAGACGACGTTGCCGCGAATCATCGTCTCCTCGGCGTCGAAGATCGAGATGCCGTCGGCGTTCGGCACGCGCTTCAGGCCCGTCGCGTCCGTCCCGATCCAGTTTCCCTCGATCGTCGCGCGCTCGCCGGTGACCGAGATCCCCGACCCGGGGAACCCGCCGATCAGGAGGCCCTTCACCGTCGAGTCGGTGCCGCCGAGCTGGAATCCGTCGGCCCCCTCGCCGGCGTCGGAGCCGTCGAGCGCGACCAGCGGGTTCGTGCCCGTGCCCTCGCGCGGCTGGGTCGTGCCGTCGATCGTGACCGGCCTGACGACGGCCGGCAGCGGGCTCGCGAGCGAGATCGTCTGCAGGCCGGCTCCCGGGATCGCGAACGTGATCGTGTTCGCGTCCTCGGCCGCGTTCGCGTCGAGCATCGCCTGCCGCAGCGAGCCGGGACCGCTGTCGTTCGTGTTCGTGACGACGAACGACGGCTCCTCCCCGCCCCCCTCGAGCATGAAGGTCGCGAACGCTGCGGCGAGGCCGCCGGTGGCCGGCACCCACGACGTCACCGGTGACGTCATGCGCTCGTACGTCGGGCCGGACCCGTTGTCCTCCGCCTGGAACGCTCCACACGGCCCCTCCCCGCGCTCGAGCACGAGCGCGTACTCGGTCCCCGCGGTCAGGCCCGGCGGAGCGTCGAACAGGAAGCGCTTGAAGGTCGTCGCACCGCCGACGGTCGCGGTCGCCTGAGCGAGCACCTCGCCGGTGGGCAAGTTGTCGCTCGTCGTCTCGACGCGGAGCCCGATGTCGGACTCGCCCGGGCACGAGATGCCGATGCGCACGTCCACGAGCTGGCCCGACGCTGCGGGCGTGAAGACCTGCGCCACCTCGTGGCCCTGTGCGGCGCCCACCGGGAAACCGTTGTCGAAGTTGACGACGGCGCCGTTGTGACGGTCGAGCTCGCCCTCCGAGGGAACCGTGTCGATCGACCAGCGGTGGATCGCTGCCGACGCGTCGGCGACGTCCCTGACCATGAACCGGCGCGGACCGTTCGAGAGCTCGAGGTAGTTCTGCGGCGACGTGCAGGCGACGAAGGGCCCGGTGTCGAGGCTGCACTCGAACGACGGCGACGGCGCGGTCGAGGTGAAGGTGAACGTCGCGCTCGTGCCCTGGACGTAGTCGGGCGGGGCGGATGTGATCGTGGTCTCGACCGGGTCGCCGCTGCCGGTCTCGGCGATGTGCCAGTCCGGATCCCGCTCGATGAACTCGTCGTCGGTGACGGGAACGGGTTCTCCTCCGTCCGCGGACACGATCAGCAGGTCCGACGGTCCGGAGGGGGGCGGGTTGCTGCCCCAGTACACGAGCTGCGTGCCGTCCGGCGACCAGTCGGGGGCTGCGCCGTCGGTCGTCACCTGCTGGTGATCCGCGCCCTCCGGGGACATCGTCCAGATGCCGTCGGTCGTCGTTTCGAAGGCGATCCGAGTGCCGTCGGGCGACCAGGCGGGCCGCACTGAGACCGGTTCGAACTCCGCTGTCAGGTTCGTCAGGCTCGAGCCGTCGGGGTTCACCGTGAAGATGTCGAGGCTGCGCCAGAACGCGATCTTCGTCCCGTCGGGCGACCACACCGGCTCCTCCTCGAAGCCGGTGCCTTCCGTGACCGGTTGCGGCTCGCTCCCGTCCGCGTTCATGACGAAGATGTCGCGGTTGCCGACCCGGTCGGTGGAGAACGCGATCCGGCTGCCGTCCGGCGAGAACGCGGGCGCGAAGTCGACGACCTCGTTCTCCGTGAGCGGCTGGACGTTCGAGCCGTCGAAGTCGGCGAGGTAGATCTCGAAGTCCCCGTCGCGGTTGCTCGCGAAGGCGATCTTCGTACCGTCCGGCGACCAGACCGGAGCGGCGTCCTGGGCGGGATCCTCCGTGATGCGGACGAGGCCGGAACCGTCCGGGTTGACCGTGTAGATCTCGTCGTTGCCGTCGCGGTTGCTCGAGAAGACGATCCTCGGCTCCGCCGCGATGCTCGTTCCCGTGGCAAGCAGGAGCAGGGCCAGGGCCAAAATCCCCGCCGCAACCAGCGCTCGCCCTCGATGCCGCATGTCGCCTCGCCCCTCCCCGGCCCGACGAACGGCGCCCCTCGCAGCGCCGACCACAGAGTTATGACCCTCTTTTCGCGCATTGTCAATATCTGCACAATCGAGGAATGCCGGGCGGGGAGCTGACCGCGTACGTGCCGCGCGTGGTTCTCGAGTGGGCGCTCGAGGACCCCGCCGCGAGAGCCCGTCGCTTGGACGGGACGATGGCGTTCGTCGACATCTCGGGCTTCACCGCGATGTCGGAGCAGCTCGCCTCGAAGGGCAAGGCCGGTGCCGAGGAGGTCACGGACGTGATGAACGCGACCTTCGGGCGCCTGCTCGAGGTCGCGTACGCGCACGGCGGCGGCCTGCTCAAGTTCGGCGGCGACGCGCTCCTCCTCTTCTATTCGGGCGCCGACCACGCACCGCGCGCCGCACGCGCCGCGCACGGCATGCGCGCGACGCTCGCCGAGCTCGGCCGGCTCGAGACGTCGGCGGGCTCCGTCGAGCTGCGGATGCACGTGGGCATCCACAGCGGCGCGTTCGACTTCTTCCTCGTCGGCGGCTCGCACCGCGAGCTGATCGTCACGGGACCGGCGGCGACCCGCACGGTGCAGATGGAGGCTGCCTCCGAGGCGGGCGAGATCCTGCTCAGCCCCGAGTCGGCCGCGCTGCTCGCCGAGGCAGTCGTCGGAGCCGCGAAGGACGGCGGCTTCCTGCTCGCGTCGGAGCCGGCCACAACTGGGGCGCTCGAGCCGCTGCCGTCGACGGAAGGGCTCGAGCTCGAGACGTTCGTGCCGCTCGGCGTGCGGGCACACGTCGCGACGCCTGCGGCCGAGGGCGAGCATCGCGCCGCCGCGGTCGCGTTCGTGCGCTTCGGCGGCGTCGACGGGCTGCTGGGCAACGACGACCGGGGGCGAGCCGAGGCCGCCGTCGAGGAGCTCGTCGAGGCGGTGCAGTCGGCGTGCGAGGAGCACGACGTCTGCTTCCTCGAGAGCGACGTCGACCAGGACGGCGGCCGCATCGTGCTGGTCGCGGGCGCACCGGTCGCGTCGGAGAACGACGAGGAGCGGATGCTGCGCACGGTCCGCGCGATCGTCGAGCGGCCGACACAGCTCGCGGTGCAGATCGGCGTCAACCGCGGCCGGGTCTTCGCCGGGGAGGTGGGCGCGCCCTTTCGTCGCACGTACACGATCCTCGGCGACACCGCGGCGCTCGCCGCCCGGCTGATGGCGCGCGCGGCGCCGGGGCAGGTGCTCGTCGCGTCCGAGGTCCTCTCTCGCTCCCGGACCGTGTTCGCCATGCTCGAGCTGGAGCCGTTCCACGTCAAGGGCAAGGCCGAGCCCGTGCACGCGGTCGAGCTCGGCCCGGTCGTCGGCACGCGCGAGACGTCGGAGCGGGCGCGGCTGCCGATGGTCGACCGGGAGCGCGAGCTCGCGGTGCTGTCCGCGGCGATCGGCCCGGCCCGCTCCGGGTTCGGCACGCTCGCCGAGCTGATCGGCGAGCCCGGGATCGGCAAGTCGAGGTTGCTCGAGGAGGTGCGCGCGCAGGCGGACGACCTGGCGCCGGTCGCCACGGCGTGCGAGCAGTACGAGGCGACCACGCCCTACTTCCCCTTCCGGGAGCTGATCCGGAGGCTGGTCGACGTTCCCCTCGGCGGCGATCCCGCGGCGAACACCGAGGCGCTCCGCGAGCGGCTCCGCTCGCTCGCGCCCGAGCTCGTCCCGTGGATCCCGCTCCTCGGCCTCGCCCTCGACGCGCCCGTGGAGTCCACGCCCGAGGTCGACGACCTCCAGCCCGCGTTCCGCCGCGCCCGCCTGCACGGCGCCGTCGCCGACCTGCTCGCGGCGCTGCTCGCCTCGCCGACCATGCTCCTCTTCGAGGACGTGCACTGGATGGACGAGGCCTCGGCGGAGCTCCTCCGCCACCTCGCCCTCCAGCTCCAGGGCAAGCCGTGGTTCGCCTGCACGACCCGGCGGCCCGTGGCCGGCGGCTTCTCCGCCGCCGAGGGCACGCCGCCGGTCCCCGCCTTCACGATCCGGCTCGACCCGCTCCCCGAGGAGGACGCGCGCAAGCTGGCCGCCTCCGCGGCGGGCGACGACGGCGTGCCCGCCGACGAGCTCGCCGCGATCGCCGAGCGGGCGGGCGGCAACCCGCTCTTCCTCCAGGAGCTCGTGACGGCGCACCGCGCGCAGGCGGAGGGCGCGGAGGAGCTGCCCGACACAGTCGAGGCGCTCGTGGGCGCCCGGATCGACCGGCTCTCGGCGCCCGACCGCGCGCTCCTGCGCTGGGCGTCCGTGCTCGGGCCCTCGTTCGGCAGCGACGCGCTCGAGCTCGTGCTCGCGGACGACCCATCGGCGGCGTCCGATTCGGATGCCTGGGACCGGCTGACGGAGTTCGTCGAGCGCGACCCGAACGTCGCCGGCGGATACCGGTTCCGCCACGCGCTCTTCCGCGACGCCGCGTACGAGGGTCTCCCCTACCGGCGCCGCCGCGAGCTGCACGCGCGCGTCGGCGAGGCGTACGAGCGGCTGCGCGGCGACGATGCCGAGGACCTGCCGGAGATGCTGTCGCTGCACTTCCTCCGCGCCGAGGTGTACGACAAGGCCTGGAGCTACGCGCTCGCCGCGGCCGAACGGGCGCGCACGAAGTCCGCGAATGTCGACGCCGCCGAGTTCTACCGCCGCGCACTGGACGCACGCCGCGGCGTGACGGTCTCCAACGAGGAGGTCGCCGACGTGTGGGAGGCGCTGGGGGACGTCTGCGAGCTCGCCGGGCAGTACGAGGACGCGGGGCACGCGTACCGCGAGGCCGCGCACGTCGCGCGCTCACCGGCGCGGGAGCCGGGGCTCCTGCTGAAGCAGGGAAGCGTGCGCGAGCGTGAAGGGGACTACGCGGGTGCGCTCCGCCTCTACACGCGCGGCCGCACGGCGACGAAGCGCATCCACGACGCGGAAGAGCGCACGCGGGCGCTCGTGCGGCTCGGTCTCGCGACGGCCGGCGTCCGGCTGCGGCAGGGGAAGCACGACGAATGCATCCGCTGGTGCCGCGACGTCGCGCCGATCGCGGTCGACGCCGACGACCTCGAGAGCGTCGCGCACGCCTACTACCTGCTCCACCTCTCCTACACGTCGCTGGGTCGTCCCGAGCGGCGCGACTTCCGCGGCATCGCGCTCCCGATCTACGAGGACCTCGGGGATCTGCTCGGGCAGGCGAACGTGCTCAACAACCTCGGCATCGACGCGTACTACGAAGGGCGGTGGGACGACGCGCTCGAGCACTACGAGCAGAGCCGGCGGCTGCGCGAGCGCATCGGCGACGTCGTCGGCGCGGCGACGATCGTCGGCAACATCGCCGAGGTCCTGTCGGACCAGGGGCGGAGCGACGCCGCACGCGAGCGGTTCGCGGAGGCGGCCGCGGTCTTCCGCGCCTCGAACGCGCGCTTCCTCGAGCACGTCGCCACGGGGAACCTCGGGCGCCTCGCGGCCCGCGAGGGCCGCTTCGACGACGCGGCCGAGGCGCTCGCTTCGGCGCGCGAAGGCTTCGCCGAGCTGGACGCGGGGAGCTTCGAGCTCGAGGCGCAGGCGCGGCTCGCCGAGCTCGACCTGCTGCGGGGCGACGCGCCGGACCGGGCGCTCGAGCGGGCCGAGGCCGCGCTCGCGGCGGTGCGCGAGGCCGGCGGTTCGCCGCTCGAGGCGATGCTGCTCCGGCTCGTCGGCTATGCGCATGCGCAGGCGGGCCGGGCCGACGACGCCCACGTCGCCTTCCTCGAGAGCCTGGCCGCGGCACAAACGGCCGAGGCGCAGTACGAGCAGGCGCTCGCGCACCGGGCGCTCGCAGACGTCGGAGTCGACGCGGAGGCGAACGCGACGCGGTCGACGCGCCTGCTCGAGACGCTCGGCGTGGTCTCCGTGCCGGCCGTGCCGCTCCGCTGAGTCAGTCGAACGGGAACGCGAGCACGCGGTCGATGTCGCCGTCCCAATCGTCGTACACGTGCGCGTAGCCGGCGGCGGCCGCGCGCTCGCGGACCACGACGCACAACCGCTGCTGCAGCGTCGGCGAGCCGGTCCTCGCCACCTCGAGCACGAGCGGCTCGAGGTCTCCGAGCCGACCCGCCCATTCCTTGGGGTACGGCGCCCGACGGCCGTCGAGTGCGAAGAGAAGCTCGCCGAGAAACCGCAGCGACCGGCCGCACTCGACGCGGCCCGCGAGCTCGTTCCCCCGGCGCCACGCCTTCAGCGAGCGATAGAGATCGTTGAGGTACGCGTCGTAGAGCGCCGCCGTCTCCTCGCGGGTCACCTCGCGCGCGGCGGCGACCACGCCGTCGAGCTCGCCGGTGTCGTCCCAGAGCACGCGCGCGTAAGCGACTGCCGGCTTCAGCCAGTCCGGTGCGTCGCGCAGGCCCGCCACCGTCGCCGGGATGATCTCGAGCCGCCCGCGTCGCTCCCGCCGGGGCAGCGGCTCCGCTCGGCGGACGTACCAGACGTCGAGATCCGACTCCTCGTCGGCGGAGCCCGCAGCAGTCGAGCCGAACAGCACGAGCCCGACTGCTTCGGGGTCGGATCGCGCCTCCGCCAGGAGGTCGTTCAGTTCGGGCTCCATCGGGTAAGGATCGTCCAACGCGACGAAAGGGGTCTGATGAACCTACGGATCATTCCGACGAAGGCGCACGGCGCCCTCGACCTGGCAACCGGGCCGGCGCTGATCGCCGCGCCGACGCTCCTGCGCATGAACGGCAACACGGGTGCGACGATTCCGCCCCGAGTCGTCGGCTCGGCGGCCACGCTCTACGCGCTGCTGACCGACTACGAGTTCGGGCTCAAGCGCGTGCTCCCGATGCGGACGCACCTCGCCCTGGACGCGATCGGCGGCGTCGCGCTCGCCGCGACGCCCCTCGTCACGCGGGCGTGGCGCCGAGGGCTTCGCCACTGGCTGCCGCACGCGATCCTCGGCGCGAACGAGGTCGTGCTCGCGCTCACGACGAAGGAGCGTCCGCCGCGCGCGCACCGGCTCCGCAGGCTGGCGCCGAGAGCTGCGCTCGGGGCGGCGGTAGCCGGAGCGCTCGCCGCCGGCGGGGTCTTCGCGCGTCGGCGCGCCGCCACGGCGTAGCGCACGCCGCCGTCCTCGCCGCCGGGCGCGGCGGGGACGGCGGCTCCTCCAGCCCCGGACGAGGGATCAGGCAGGCGCCGAGCCGTCCCGATCCAGGTCGCGTGCTCGACCGCCGGCCCTCCGACTCCGACGCCTATCTCGGCGTGCTCTGGTCGATCCGCGACGGTCGCGGCTCGTTCCCCGCGCTCGCGCGCGAGCTGGAGGAGCTCGGACCGCCCGACCTCCGTGCCGAGCCCTCGCACGAGCGGCTGCTCGTTGCCCTGCGCGACGGCCACGCACCCGAGGAGCTGCCGATCCTGCTCGAGCACCTGGAACGCTTCGTCGACTGAGCAACGATAGGGTCCGAGACGTGGCCGCCGACCTCTTCGCGCGGATCGTGTGCGGGGTCGACGGCTCCGACGCCGGGCTCGACGCCGTGCGTCAGGCGCGGCAGCTCGCAACGTCCGGCTCGCAGCTCGTGCTGGTCGCCGTCAGCGAGGCCGACCTGGCCGTGCACGCGGGCATGTTCGCGGGGGCAGCGGGGAACCAGCTCGACGAGGAGGCGCAAACGGCGCTCGACCAAGCAGCGCCGCACGCAGGCGACGCGCGCACGCGGCTGATGAGGGGAAGGCCGGAGCAGACGCTGATCCACGTCGCCGAGGAAGAGGAGGCGACGTTGCTCGCCGTGGGCTCGCACGAGAGCTCCCGCCGCAGGGGGATGTTGCTCGGCAGCGTCGCGACGCGGATGATCCACGACGCGCCGTGCTCGGTGCTCGTCGCGCGGGTCGCGGCGGATGCGGGCGTGTTTCCACGCCGGATCGTCGTCGGCGTGGACGGCTCGGACGCGGCGCTCGAGGCCGCCCGCGTCGCCGGCGAGCTCGCCGAGCGCGTCGGCGCGGAGATCACGTGGCTCGCGGCGGTCGGCGCAAGCGACGAGATCGACCCTGGTGAGCTGAACCGCTCGGGACTCGAGCTGCGTCGCGCGGAGGAGCACGCCGTGCCCGCGCTCGTCGCCGCCTCGCAGGAGGCCGACCTGCTCGTGGTCGCGAGCAGAGGGATGCGCGGCATCCGCGCGCTCGGGAGCGTCAGCGAGCGCGTCGCCCACCGGGCGCACTGCTCGCTGCTCCTGTACCGCCCGCCGACGCCGTGACACTCGCTCAGCGAGCCAACAACGGCTCGCCGGCACGACGGTGCACGCGCACGACCCACGCGACCGAGAGCGCCCAGAGCATCGCGGCGGAGAGATAGACCGGCCAGCGAACGCCTGCCTCTACGCCGGCCGAGTCGAACAGCGTCCGCGCATTCGTGATCACGATCAGCCCCCCGACCGACACGCCGAGCAGCCGGGCGGTCACCTTTCGAACGAGCCACGCCGCGAGCGGCGCGGCGATCACGCCGCCGACGAGCAGCGCGGCCACGATCCCCCACCTGATCCCCTGGCTTCCGAGGGCGAGCAGGAATCCGATGCTCGCCGCGGCCGCCACGAGGCACTCGCTCGTGTCCACGGAGCCGATCACCTTGCGCGGCTCCATCCGGCCGGTTGCGATCAGGGTCGGCGTCGCCACCGGCCCCCAGCCCCCGCCGCCGGTTGCGTCCACGAAGCCTGCAGTGAGGCCGAGCGGCGCGAGGTAGCGTCCGCGAACGTAGCGTCGACCCGGTCGCTGCCCGGCGCCGGCGACGACGAAGCGCCCGAGGATGTAGCAGCCGAGGAGCAGCAGGACCGACGCCATCCACGGCTTGGCCACCTCCGCGGACACCGAGCTCAGCACGACCGCGCCGACGAACGCGCCGATCGCGCCCGGGATGCCGATCCGCCGCACGGTCCTCCAGTCGACGTTCCCGAATCGCCAGTGGGAGGCTCCAGAGACGAGCGTCGTCCCGACCTCGGCCAGGTGGACCGACGCGGAGGCCGTCGCAGGGCTGAGGCCGACGGCGAGCACGAGCGTCGAGGACGTCGCGCCGTACGCCATGCCGAGCGCCCCGTCGACCAGCTGCGCGACGAAGCCCGCGAGCCCGATCAGGATCAGCGCGCGCATTTCTCGATATTCTCAACAGCTCCTGTCAATATTGTCTGCAACGGGCCGGACGATATCGGAAGAAGGGCGATCGGGGTGTCAAGCTAGGACCTCCATGTGGATCTCGCGGCGAACCGACTACGCCACCAGGGCTGTGCTCGCGCTGGCGGTGGCCGACGGCGGCCCGCTCAAGCTCGACCAGCTCGCGGAGCTCGCCGACGCCCCACGCTCGGTCCTGGAGCAGGTGATGCCGATCCTCAGGACCGCGGGAATCGTGCGCTCGACGCGCGGGCCGGGCGGCGGCTACCGCCTCAACCGCCCGGCGGAGGAGCTCACGCTGGAGCGGGTCGTCCGCCTCTTCCAGGGCCAGCTTGCCCCGATCGGCTACGCGACGCGGCGCAACCCGGACCCCGCGCCGCCGCTCGTGGCCAGCTCCCTCCTCCCTGTTTGGCAGGACGTGCGCGACGCCACGATCGAGATCCTGGAGCGGACGACGTTCGCGACCCTGGCCGAGCACGCTCGGGCGAAGCAGCCCCGGCGGAAGAAGGCGAGGACTACGACCCGGGGCTGACGGTCGCGCCGTCGCGATGCCGGACGATCGGCTCGAGCGAGTCGGCGTACCCGGGGAGCCAGTCGCCGAAGTACGGCCCGTACTTCTCGGGCGTGTAGGTGCTTGTCGCGCTCCACCCCAGCTCGTCCGCCGCGGGCATTCGCCGGGACCCCAGCCGCCACGCGGTCGGAGCGGGCAGCGTCCCGGTCAGCACGAGCGTGCGGCCGCGGATGCTCGCGCCCGCGGCCGCGACGGGCTCGAGAACGCGCTGCCCGTCGACGTCGGTCGAGTCCGACCCGACCTGGACGCGCCCCGCCCGCCGCACGAGGCGCAGCGCCGCGCAGCAGCGCACCGTGGACGTGTCCCGCAGGACAAGCAGGAGCGCGAAGTCGGGCGGAGGAGGAGCCGCGAGCTCGAACGTCGCGCAGAGCGCCCGCCCGTCGATCTGAACGCTTGCGCGAACGATGTCGATGCTCGAGAGCGCCGGCGTGATCTTGTCGACGCGCACGGGCGGCGAGCCGACGCCGTACGTGAGGACGTCCGCCGCGGGGTCGGAGACGGCCGTCGCGGGCCCGGCGCACGTGGCGGGAGCTCCAGCCGGCGCCGTCACGGGCGGGAGGGGATCCGGCGGGTCCGGCCGCACGTCGCCCGAACGGTCAATCGAGACCGACACGGTCTCGCTCCGCCGTCCGTCGGCCGTGAGCGCGCTGACGAGGGCCACGTCGGGCGGCGGCAGGAAGTCCGGGTAGACGACCTCGGTGCTGCCGGACGAGGCCCGCGTCTCCACGTACTCGGTCGTCGGCGTCGCACCCTTGCTCGCGGACGCATGGACCGACACGAGGAGCGAACGCGGGCGGCACTCGGCCGCGACGTTCCCGAGTGACCACTCGACGCGCGTCGTCCGCACGGTCACCGCGACCGCACGAACGTCCGGGCGGGGCGGGATCGAGATCTGCCGCTTCCCACCGGGCCCTTTGGCGGTGGCGGCCTCGCACGACGCGCTCGGTGCCGAAGGCGCGCTACCGCAGCCCGCCGCAGTCGCGGCGACGCACACGATCAGCGAGATCGAGACGGCGCGCATGCCGTCTCTATCGGCATCGGGAGTCGGGCGCTTAGCGAAGCGCGTCGATCGAGGCGGTCGCCACGATCTCCGCGACGCTCCGCGCCAGCTGCTCGTCCAGGGTCACGAACGCGTCCGCCTGGAGCAGCGTGAGCGCGACGTACTCGGCGTCGTAGGTCGAGCCCCAGCCGAGCTGGTCGGCCACCTCCCAGGCCCGGCGCCGGAGCACGGCGTCGCCGAGGAGCCTGATCGGCAGCTTGCCGACCCGAGCGAGACGCTCACGGGCGACGTCGGCCTCGAGGTCGCCCCGGTCGACGGCCTCGTGCAGCGCCGAGAGCGTCTGCGACCGGAGCAGCGTGGGTGCGAGGAGCTCGTCGCCGGCGCGCAGGCCCTCGAACCCCTCGCTCGCCAGCTCGAGCACGACCCCGGCGTCGACGACGAACCTGGTCATCGCGTGCCGCACACTACCGTTGGGTCCATGGAGCAGAGGGAAGAGGCTCGCGCGATCGTCCTCGTGGAGGGCGTCAGCGACCAGGTCGCGGTCGAGACGCTCGCGCGCCAACAGGGTCGCGATCTCGCGACGGAAGGCGTGTCGGTCGTCGCGATCGGCGGCGCGCAGGCGATCGCGCGCGAGCTCGCGACGCTCACGGACACGGGCGTCCGGCTCGCGGGCCTGTGCGACGCAGGCGAGGAAGCCGACTTCCGTCGCGCGCTCGAGCGTGCGGGCCTCGGCTCGGACCTGACGCGGGCCGACATGGAAGCGCTCGGCTTCTTCGTGTGCGAACGCGACCTCGAGGACGAGCTCATCCGTGCGCTCGGCCCGGAGCGGGTGCTCGAGGTCGCCGCCGCCGAGGGAGATCTCACGGCGTTCCGCACGCTCCAGAAGCAGCCCGAGTGGCGGGGACGGCCGGTCGAGGACCAGCTTCGGCGGTGGCTGGGCAGCGGTGGGAGGCGAAAGCTGCGCTACGCGCGCCTGCTCGTCGAGGCGCTCGACCTCGCGCAGATCCCGCGGCCGCTCGACCGCGTGCTCGCCCGCGTCTAGCGCAGCCCCGCGAGCCAGGTCGCGACGGCGTCCTCGATCGCTGCGGGGTCGCTGCGAAGCGAGTGGTCGCCCTGCACCCGGACGACGTTTCTGCGCAGGCCCGGCGGCGGCATCCCGAAGGGATCGCGCACGCCCTGGACGACGAGCGTCGGCACCTCCACCCCGTCGAGCTCGTCGAGCCGGTCGGGCGCATCCGGGCGACCGGGCGGACGAACGGGGAACGCGAGGCAGAGCACGCCTTCCGCGCCGACGGCGCCCGCAGTGCGGCAGGCGACGCGCGCGCCGGCCGAGCGCCCACCCACGACGAGCGCGACCGACCGGAGCTCGCTCCCGCGGAGCTCCTCGACGACGGCGATCCACGCGGCGTCGAGCTGACGGGCCGGAGCCGGCGAGCGCCGGCCCGCCACGCGGTAGGGCTGCTCGACGAGCGCGACCGTCACGTCCTGCGCGCGCGCCGCGCGCGCGGCGGCGACGAGGTCCGGCGCCTCCACCCCGCCTCCCGCGCCGTGCCCGAGCACGAGCCCCGCCCAGGCGCCTTCGACCGGCTCGACACGGACGCGCGCGGGGCCGTGCTGGGTCGGGACCTCTCTCACAGGGGGTGTCCGTTCACGTGCCAAGGAACGCCTCCAGCCGTCCGGCCTCGTCCGCGAGCTCACGTCGGACCACGCGTGGCAGCGTCGCGAACGGCTCGGCCACGACGCGCCCCTGCTCCACGCGCCACGTCCCCGCGACGAACCCGTCGACGAGGAACGTCTGCGCGACGTCGCCGTTCGCGCGGATGACCGTCTTCCGGTATTGCTCCGGCAGCACGCGCGTCCGGTCCGCGAACGCGAGCAGCACGTTGTCCCACTTCGGCAGGAAGCGGACGGATGCGGGGGTCTCGGGATCCGGCAGCGGCGCGCGCAGGACGTCGAGGAGCTCCCGCCCCTGCTCGTCGCGGAAGCGGCGCAGCTCGAGCGTGTCGAGCGACCGCTGGATCTCGGGCACGTGCATCATGCTCCAGACGACGATGTCGCGGCGCGACGCCGGGCCGAACGCGGCGAGGTAGCGGCGGAGGATCTCCGCGCGAGCCTCGAGCGGGTCGTGCACGTCGGGCTCGTCGATCGCGACGAAGCGACCGCCGGGGCTCGCGCCCCAGAGCGCCGTCTCGTGGTGGTGCAGGACGTGCGCGCGCACGCGCGCGGCGTGCCAGGCACGCCGTGCCTCGATCCCGGTCAGCCCGTGCTCGCGCTCGAGGTGCGCGAGCGCGTCCACCGTCGACAGCGGCCCCGAAGCGGCGAGCGCCCGCACCCACGGCGCGAGCCGCTCGGCGACCGGCAGCTGCCACGGGAACTTCGTCTCGCTCATCGCCGCGCGCAGCAGCGCGTAGTCGCGCCGCGTCACGAGGTGCAGCGTCTGCCGCATCACCGTCGCCTTGACGACGTCGGCGCTCGCGAGCTCGCGCTCGAGCCGCTCGCGGCGGAAGCTCGACGTCCGCGTCCAGATCCCGACGTAGGGCGCCCGCGGCCACTGTGCCTGCATCCCGACGAGCCGTTCGATCACGGCCTTCGGCGAGAGCCGCTTCCGCTCGAGCAGGAGCTGGCGCGCGAGCGTCGCGCGGCTCAGCTCGCGGAGGGTCAGAACGCGCTCGGCCATGGTTCCGTAGAGTCGCACTCGTGATCGACGTCCAGCGAGTCGACTACATCCGCATCCCCGTGACCGACATGGACGAGGCGAACCGCTTCTACGGCGAGATCCTCGGCCTCGAGCGGAACCCCAACTCGCCCTCCGACGACTGGGTCGAGTACGAGACGAGCAACGTGACGCTCGCGGTCATGACCCCGCACACGCACGAGTACGAGTTCACGCCGCTGCCGGTCGGCACGCTCGCCATCCGTGTCCCCGACGTCGCCGAGGCGAAGGCGAAGCTCGAGGCCGCGGGCGTGCAGGTCAACGACATGTGGGACTCGGGCGCCTGCCACGGCGCCGGCTTTCGCGACCCCTCCGGCAACCCGATTCTCCTCCACCACCGCTACGCGCCGTACGGGCCGCGTTAGGCCCAGGGCAGGCGGTCCCAGTACGAGGGCCGCTCACGCCGCGAGGGCTCGAACCCGACGTACGCCTCGTCCGGGTCGGACGTGTCCGCCGCCGCGCTCGCGCCGTAGCGGGCCGCAAGCTCCGACACCGGGTAGTTCGCGCGCCACCCCTCGGACCGCCCGCCGACCATGAAGATCCCGCACGGCCCGTCGCCCGCTCCCACGAAGATGTGCTCGGTTCCGGCCGGGCAGTGGAAGAAGTCCCACGGCCGGAGCAGCCGCTCCTCGCCCTCCACGAGCAGCCGGCATTCGCCGGAGAGCACGAGGAACCCCTCCTGCGCCGACTCGGCGTGGTAGAGCCCGTTCGACTCGCCCGGCTCGAGCACGTGGATCCGGACCGCAAACTGCGGGAACTCGAACCGCGGGCTCTCGAAGGTGGTCTCGGAGCCGGACGTCCGCTTCTCGCCGCCCTCGGTGGTCAGCCAGCGGGCGTCCCGCACGTTGACGACGAACCAGCCGTCGCTCGCGGGCAGGAGCCCCGAGCCGGCGTCTTCCAGCGGCGCCTCACGCACGCGGGCGAGTGTAATTCGCTCGTGCAACCGGCGGGCCGCGCCGATAGTCCACTCGTGCTCTGGCTCATCCTGATCGGCTGCTTCCTCGGAGGCGTCTACGTCGGCCGCTGGGCGCTGGTCGGCTTCGTCCCGCTCGCGATCTGGATCCAGACGGGACCGCGCGAGAGGGGCCTCGAGCTCTGGATCACGGCCGTGCTCGCGGCCGGCCTCGCAGCTGGTCTCGGCGTCCGCCGGCTCGTACGCAGATTGCGTCCCGCCTGAGGGACGAAGCCCGACCGATCGGCCGGGCTTCGTCATTCCACGACGGGCGCTGCTAGCGGAAGCGCACCGCGACCTCGCGCTGACCGTGGGCCGTCTGCTGCCGCAGCGCCCGCGCCTGCTCCGCCGGGTTCGGCGCACCCGGGAACAGGTCGTCGCCGATCGTCGGGATGAACTGCGGCGGAACGCGAACCTGCGTCGCCTGCTCGTAGTCGTAGGCGAGGCCGAGCAGCTCCGGCTCGGACCAGCGGCCGCCGATGAAGGTGATCCCCATCGGCAGCCCGGCGATGTAGCCGGCGGGTACCGTGATGTCGGCGTAGCCCGACACCGCGGCCGCCCCCGACGATCCCACGAAGTACTCGAAGTGACCGTCGAGGTCGCCCTCGTTCGGGTTGTCGTTCGTCGGCCAGGCCGGGCCGTTCGTGAGCGCGACGATCGCGTCGAGGTCGTGCTCGGCCATGAGCGCGTCGATCTCGGCCTGCACCGGCGGCGTCACGCCCGCCCGGATCGCTGCGCACTCCGCGTCGCGCCCGTTGGTCGCCTCGGCGAGCTCGAAGACGAGGTCGTTCCAGGGGCCCTCGAGCTCGGGATGCGCCTGGTTGAACGCGATCAGCTCCGCGAGGGTCTGCGGGTACGGCTGGCCGGTCACCGGATTCGTCCCGTCGGCGTAGGTCTGGAGGTAGGTCGCGATGTCCGACTTGAACTCGCAGAGGAGCGCCGGGAACTCGCCGGCGGTCGCGGACAGGTCGATGTCGGTCCCGTCGATCACGGTCGCACCCTCGTCCTCGAGCGCGTCGACCACGTCGTCGATGATCGGCTCGACCACCGAGCCGACCAACGGCTCGTTGTAGGTGCCGGCGCGCCAGACGCCGATTCGCGCGCCCTCGAGCGCCTCGTCGTCGAGGAACCGGGTGTAGTCGGTGAACGCGTTGCCGGCCTGAGCGGCGGTCGCGGCGTCGTTCGCGTCGACGCCGGTCGCCGCGCCGAGGAGCACCGCAGCGTCGGTCACGTTGCGGGCCATCGGGCCAGCCGTGTCCTGGTCGGCGCTGATCGGGACGACCCCTGCGCGGCTCCACAACCCGAGTGTCGGCTTGATCCCGACGACCCCGTTGGCGCCGGACGGACAGACGATCGAGCCGTCCGTCTCCGTGCCGACGGCTGCAACCGCGAGATCGGCGGCTGCGACGACGCCGGAGCCGGAGCTCGAGCCGCACGGGTTGCGATCGAGCACGTAGGGCATGTTCGTCTGGCCACCGATGCCACTCCAGCCACTCGATGACGGGCCGGACCGGAAGTTGGCCCACTCGGACAGGTTCGCCTTGCCGATGATGATCGCGCCGGCAGCCTTCAGTTGCTTCGCGATGAACGCGTCGTCGGGCGTGCTCCCGGCGAGTGCCCAGGAGCCGGCCGTCGTCGGCATGCCGGCGGTGTTGACGTTGTCCTTGACGATGATCGGGATGCCGAGCAGCGGCCGATCGTCTCCGTCACGGCGCGCCTTGTCCGCCGCCCGCGCATCGGCGAGGGCCGTCGGGCTGACCGTGATGACGGTGTTCAGGGTGGGGTTCAGCTTCTTGATCCGGTGCAGATAGAACTGCGTGAGCTGCACGGACTTCAGTCGATTTCTGTCCATGAGCTCCTGGAGCTCTGGGATCGTGGTCGCGTCGACGTCGATGCCCGCGACGCGGGTGTCCGGCGGCTTGGCCGCGAGGGCGATCAGCGCCGAGGCGCCGGACACACCGAGTAAGAGGGCCAGCAGGGTCGTAAGAACGAGGGAACGCCGAAGTCGGCTGTTCATCGCGTGACCTCCCCGGGTGGACTCTGCGATCGCCGGACCGGGCCGGCGATCTGAGGGCTGCATCCTATAACCGTCCGGCTGTCAATTCAGGGTGGTTCAATCTCGGCGCCCGACGGAACGCTGCGGCGACGGGTGGTTTGCGGCCCCATGGCCCCGGGCATGTCGACCCCGAGCGACTCCCCGAGGTGCCCTATGCCTTCACGTGCGTTCGTGATTCGGTTTCCGGACGGTGATTTCGAATACGACCTCGGTCGGCGCGGTACGCCGTCCGTGGATGAAACGCTCCGGCGGAGGGGGTCGCTGTGGTCCGTCACGCGGATCGACGACGAGGCCGTCCAGACGATCCATGTCGAGCCGGCGGATCGCGAGCAGTGGGCGAGGGCTTCTCAGCATCCGCACCGCTCGACCAAACCGCCGGTCCGTGACGAGAGTGCCCGTCGTAGGTGAGGGACGAGTACGGTGTCTCCATCGCGACGCCGATCCTCCTCCTGCGCTTCCCCGACGGCGACGTCGAATACCGATCGGCCCTCCCAGAGTTCTCCGTGGGAACGCGGTTACGCGCAGGCGGCACGACATGGCGCGTGCGCGAGTTCGACGGCCAGAGCGTCGTTCTCGAGGCTCTCGATGGGGAGGCTCCTGATGGAGCGGCACCCGGGCCCATCGTGTTCCCGGATCCACTGGGCGACAAGCCGCTGACGCTCGAGGTGCTCGCCGAGGTCTGAGGGGGGCTCCCCTGGCAGGATGCCGCGGGTGGGCGAGCGTGTTCTCACGCGGCGAGAGCTCAACCGGGCGTTGCTGGCCCGTCAGCGACTCCTCGAGCGCGATCCGGCCCGGCTCCGGGACGTCGTCGAGCAGCTCGGCGGGTTGCAGGCGCAGTACTCGCCGTCGCCGTATCTGACGCTGCTCGCCCGGGTCGACGGCTTCGAGCGCTCGCAGCTGACGACGGCGCTCGAGCGGAGACAGGTCGTCAAGGCGCTTCTCCTCCGCGGGACGCTGCACGTCGTGACGCCGCGCGACTACTGGGCGTTCACGGTCGCGCGCAAGGCGCTGGGCGCCGACTACTGGCCGCCCGGATACGAGAGGCTGCTACCGAAGCGGCGAATCGCAGAGATCGCGGCCGCGACCGTCATGGAGCTCCACGACGGCCCGCGCACGTTCGCGGAGGTACGCGAGCTCCTCCGGCCATACGCGACGGAGAAGGTCTCGACGACGTTTCTCTGGCGCCGCGTGCAGGGGCAGGAGCACATCGTCCATGCGGCCCCCTCGGGCACGTGGGGATATCACGGTGACGGCATGTTCGAGGCCGCCGGTGCGGTGCTCCGGGGCGGGCCGGCGGACGAGTCGGCGGCACGAGAGCACCTCGTCCGCCGGTATCTGCGTGCGTTCGGGCCCGCGACGATCAACGACCTCGCGCAGTGGGCAGGTCTCCAGCGAACGGGCCCGATCGCGGAGACCGTCGCGGCGATGTCGCTGCGTCTATTCCGCGACGAGCGGGGCACGGTTCTCTATGACCTCCCGCGGGCGCCCATTCCGGACGCCGAGACTCCGGCGCCAACTCGCCTGGTGCCGCGCTACGACAACCTCGCGTTGTCGCATGCGGACCGAAAGGGTGGTCGCGAGATGGCGATTGGCCGGCGTGGGCGAATCCTGAGGACCGTCGTGGCTGCCGCAGCACTCCTGCTGCTCGGTGGGGCACTCTTCAACTTCAGCGCCGTCTCCAAGCAGCCTTCGGACCGCGGCGACCGCCGTCTGAGCTCCGAGCAGCGCCTGTTCGCGCAGGGCAAGCGCATCTTCCGCTTCGACACGTTCGGCG
>JAICPI010000032.1 GCA_025929895.1 Thermoleophilia bacterium | reverse complement strand
GATCACCGAGTACGGCTACCAGACGAACCCGCCCGACCGGGCGTTCGGCGTCTCGTACGCGAAGCAGGCCGCCTACCTGAAGCAGGCCTTCGCGATGGCGCGGAAGCATCCGCGGATCGACATGATGGTCTGGTTCCTGCTCCGCGACGAGCCGAAGCTCGGCGGGTGGCAATCAGGCCTGCTGACGCGGACGGGGAAGAAGAAGCCGGCGTTCAACGCCTTCCGCGCGCTCCCCCGCGGCTAAGGAGGGCTCAGCGAAGCAGGCGCTGTGCCGTCGGGCCGCGCTGGACGCCGCGATGCCGCGTCCTCAGTCGCCCCCGTACCTCCTGGTACGAGGGCTCCCTGCGTCCTTGCCTCGCGCCGCCCATCACGGCCCGACGACGAGGCCCGCTCCGCCGAGCCCTCCAGGGCTTCCCCCGCGAGGAGAGCCGCGAGCGACGCGGCGCCGAGGACCACGGTGACGATCGTGCGGTCGCCGGACCAGACGAGGGCGAGCTCGATCGGGATCGTCGAGATCCAGTAGACGAGGACGAGGCCGAGGAATGCCAGCGCCGTCCAGAGCGCTGCCAAGGCGGCGAGCGCGTGGCGGCGCGCGAGCAACGCCGCGACGAGCGACACGGCCACGAGCGGGACGAGCAGCCCCCAGTCCCAGGTGAAGATCTCGCCGCCGAGGCCGCGCACCGCCGGTTCGACGCGGTCGGAGTGGTCCGAGAGGTAGCCCGGCGAGAGCGCGTTCCGGAAGCGGTACTCGACGATCGGGAGGTCCTCGATCGCGACGAAGAGCCGCCACGGCAGGACGATCAGCGCCACGGCGAGCGCGGCCAGGCCGAGCTCGCGCAGACGGCCGCGCGCGAACGGCGCAAGGGCGAGGAGCGCGGCGAGCGCGAAGACGAGGCCCTCGCTCTTCGTCAGCGAGGCCGCGCCGAGGAAGAGCGTGCCGGCGACGAGCGTCCAGCGCTCGCCCCTCGCGAGCCAACGGCCCGTCCCGACGAGCCCGAGCGAGACGAAGAACGCGAGCGGCACGTCGGCGAGGTTGGTCGAGAGCTGCTTCAGCACCGGCTCCGCGCTCAGGAGCGCGAGCACGGTCAGGCCGACGAGAGCGAAGGGCACGCGGTCCCTGAGCAGCGCGACGAACGCGAGCAGGAAGCCGATCGCGTAGAGCGCGAGCTGGACGTGCGCGAGCGTCGGGTCGTAGACGCCCATCGCGCGGTAGTCGATCGCCTCGAGCGAGGGGAGCAGAAGCGGGTGCTGGAGCGGGAGGTAGACCTCGCTCGTGAACACGGGGCCGGTGGCGCCGCCGAACTCGTACAGCGCTCGCGCCCGCGTGCCCCAGATCGCCCAGCCGTCCCATTCGAGCAGCGGGCGGACCTCGTACGTCGCGAAGGCGTGCCCGAGCAGCACGAGCGCGACGAGCAGGGCGGCGGCTCCGAGAGCGCGGCTCCAGGGCGGCTCGGGGGCAAGTGACAGTCTGTTACTTGCGCTTTCCGGCCCTCGCACCCGTCTCAGCCCGAGGAAGAGCACGACGGCGGCGAGGACGACCAGCTCGACGAGGCCGAGCGTCACGTCGACGAGCGCGAGGTGCGCCGCCACGATGCCGGTCGCGGCGAGCCCGACGAGGTACGCGAGCGGGAGGCGCGCGAGCAGGGTCGCGCGGTCGCCGGCGATCCGGAGCAGCGGCAGCAGGCCGACGCCGATCGCGAAGTAGAGGGCGTTCGCGAACAGGATCCCGCTCATGCCGGGTCGCTCACTCGCCCGACGTAGAAGTCGTCCTCGCGGAGCTCCGTCTTGTAGTCGAGGCCGAGCTCCGCCGGGTCGCGCCCGATCCCGACGACGACGGTCGCCTCCTCGGGTCGCTCGACGACGATCGCTGGCAGCAGGTAGTAGCGGGCGAAGGTGCGCGCCCCCGTCGGGAAGTCGACGCCGCGGACGGTCGTGCCTGGCCGCGCGAGCACGTAGACCTTGTCGCCGCGCCGGATGTTCGCCCGGAAGAAGTCGAAACCGCCCACGGGGAGCCGGTTGTTGAACCCGGGCGCCTGGACGCGGTCGGCGGGGCCGAGCCGTTCGAGGTCGTCGCGCTGGTCGGCGAGCCAGCGCCACGTGTCCGGCAGCGTCAGCGCGCTCGAGAGCAGCGCGAGCGCGGCGCACACCGCGACCGCTACGCGGATCACGCGCGCCGGTCCGCGAGCAGCGCCCGGTAGAGCCTGTCGACGTCGTCCACGAGGCGATCGACCGCGTAGCGCGCGAGCACGCGCTCGCGACCCGCCTCGCCCATCCGCTCCCGGAGCGACGGATCCTCCGCGAGGCGCGCGAGCGCGTCCGCGAGCTGATCGACGGCGCCGCGGTCGACCAGGAACCCGTCCTCGCCGTCGCGGACGACGTCCGGCACGCCGCCCACGCGGGTCGCCACGACTGGCCGACCGGCGGCGAGCGACTCGATCGCGCTCACCGGCGTGCCCTCGTTTCCCGACGGCAGGATCATCGCGTCGAACGCCGCGTAGAACGGCGCCACGTCCTCCTGGTAGCCGAGGAAGAGCGTGCTGCGCATGATCCCGAGCTCGTGCGCGCGGCGCTCGACGTGGTCGCGCTCGGGCCCGTCGCCGACGAGGCAGAGCGTGGCGTCGACGCCGCGGTCCCGAAGCTGCTTGAAGGCGAGGAGGACGTCGCCGGTGCGCTTCACGCCGGTCATCCGGCCGATCCAGCCGACGGTGAAGCGGTCCGGGCCGATCCCGAGCACGCGCCGCGTCTCGTCCCGGCCGTCGACGTCGGTGACGCGGTGCGCGAGCTCGATCCCGAGGCGGACGACCGTGAACCGCTCCCGCGGCGCGACGCCGAGCGCGACCAGGTCGTCGCGCACCTCCGGGCTGACCGCGATCAGCGCGGTGGTCGCGCGCGCGAGCCAGCGCTCGAGCAGCCGGAAGCCGAACGACCGCAGCGGCCCGAAGTAGCCGCGCAGGACGTGGCCGTGGAACGTATGCACGACGATCGGCGGCTTCGCGTCCCCGGCGAGCAGCGCGGCCAGGCGGCCGACCGCGCCGGCCTTGGCCGTGTGCGTGTGCAGGATCGCCGGCCGCTCGCGGCGGATCACCTGCGCGAGGCGCCAGACCGCGACGACGTCCCGCACGGGCGAGATGTCGCGCCGCAGGCCCGGCAGGCGCTCGACCTCGACACCGAGCTCGTCGGCGACGAACTCCATCGAGTCCTCGCCGCGCGCGAGGCTGCCCGCGACGAGCGTCGTGTCGTAGCCGCGGTCGCGGAGCCCCGCGGTGAGGTACGCGACATGGAGGGCGGGGCCGCCCATGTTCACCCGCGCGATCACGCGCAGGACTCTCGTCGCTTCAGGCACGCGCGAGGAACGCGTCGGCGGCCAGGCGCAGCCCCTCCTCGAGGCCGACGCGCGGCTCCCACCCGAGCAGTCGCCGCGCCTCGCCGACGTTCGCCCACGAGTCCCGCACGTCGCCGGTCCGCGGCGGGAGGTACTCCTTCTCGACGGGCTTCCCGAGCACCTCGCCGATCGTGTCGGCGAGCGCGTTGACGCTCCGCGGCTCGCCCGTCGCGACGTTGATCACGTGGCCGGACGCCTCGGCGGCCTCCGCCGCGAGCACGTTCGCCTCGACGACGTTCTCGATGTAGGTGAAGTCGCGCGACTGCTCGCCGTCGCCGTGGATCGGCACGGGCTCGCCCGCCTCGACCCCGGCGATGAACCGCGGGACGACGGCGGCGTACTGCGACGTCGGGTCCTGCCGCGGGCCGAAGACGTTGAAGTAGCGGAGCGTCACCGTCTCGAGCCCGTACACGCGCGCGAACGAGACGCAGTAGCGCTCGGCGGCGAGCTTCGACACGGCGTACGGCGAGATCGGGTCCGGGAACTGCGTCTCGACGCGCGGGAGCGTGCCGGAGTTGCCGTACACCGACGACGACGACGCGAAGACGACGCGGCGGACCCCCTCGTCGCGCGCCGCGAGCAGCACGTTCAGCGTGCCCTCGACGTTGACCGCGCCCGTCGTGAGCGGATCCTGGACCGAACGCGGCACCGACGGCAACGCGCCCTGGTGGAACACGACCTCGACCCCCCGCGTCGCGTTGTGCACGCGCTCGTAGCTCCGCAGCTCGCCCTCGACCACCTCGATCTCGTCCACGACGTCCGCGAGGTTCCGGCGGTTGCCGGTCGAGAAGTTGTCGAGCACGCGCACGTCGTCTCCCTGCTCGAGCAGGCGGCGCACGAGGTTCGAGCCGATGAACCCGCCGCCGCCGGTGATCAGGACTCGCCGGCTCATCCGCCGAACGCTAACGGTCTGCCGTGAGCCATTTGTCAGGACCGGCGCACGCGATCGCGAGCCCGACCGCGAGCCAGTGCAGTCCGACGAGGGGGATGCCCGCCACGATCCCGAGCCCGAGCCAGATCCCCATCGTGACGAGCAGCCAGAGGAGTGGCACCACGGCGTCGGTGGCGCGCCCCGCCGCCCGCCACGCCACCCCGAGCGGGACGAGCAGCGCCGCGAGGAACGCGAGCCCTCCGGCGATGCCCAGCTCCGCCGCCGCCTGGAGGTACGCGTTCTGCACGCCCCAGGGATGCTCCGGCGAGGGGAGCGCCTCCTCCGGCAGCTTGGGGTAGCGGGCGCGCGCGTCGTCGAGGTACGGCCCATACGTCCACTCCTCGCTCGTCGCCTGCCAGCCCACGCCGGCGAGGGGGTGGTCGAGGAAGATCCGCCCGCCGATGTAGCCGAGCGCGAGCCGCTGCACGTAGCTCTCGCCGCCGAAGTCCTCGTCCTCGAGCGCCGTCTCGACGCCGATGAAGCGCAGGAACGACTCGATGTTCGCCGCGCGCAGCGAGAGCACCCCGACCGCCGTGACGCCGACGACGGCCGCGAGCCCGGCGACCTTCGCCGACGTCAGCACGCGCCGGCGGACCGCCACGAGCGCCGCCGCGAGCGCCGCAGCCGCGACGCCGAGGAACCCCGCGAGCGCACCCGAGAGCACGACGCCCACGACCCCACCGGCGATGGCGGCCCAGAAGAGCGCGCGGCGCAACCCCGCGACGGGCCCGAGCGCGATCCACGCGAGCGCGACCGCCGTCGTCGCCCCGGCGAGCGCGGCGAAGTCGTGGTACCCGAGGAACGACGGCTCCCGCTGCCCCGGCCGGTAGCCGCGGAACTCGCGCACGACGCCAAAGAACTGGAGCACGGCGACGACGCTCGCCAGCGCGGTCCAGACGATCAGCACGCCGAGGAGCAGGCGCAGGTCGGCACGGCTGCGCACGAGCAGCGGGACCGCGAGCGCGAGCGCGACGTACTCCGCGAACTTCAACGCCGTGAACGCGTGGTCGACGAAGCCGTAGTCGCGGTCAAGCAGGACCGGCGTCACGGTTCCGATCGCGATGGAGAGCAGCAGCACGCCGGTCGCCGCGAGCACCCAGCGACCCGCGGAGAGCGGCGCGAACCCGAGCCGGCGCCCGGCGCGGAGCGCCGCGAGCGCGACCGCGAGCACCGCGACGTCCGAGAGCGCGACCTCCGCGCCGTCGCCGCCGAGTGGCAGCGTCACCGTCGGCTGGAGCTCGACGTGCAGGAAGACGACCGGCAAGGCGACCGCCAGCAGCGCCGTCTCGGGCGACGAGAGCGAGCGCGGGACAGTCAAGGGGCCGGACTATACTCGTGCTCCTGATGCGCCCGCGTCTCGTCCGGCGGCGTGCCGCGACCGCGCTCGGGAGCTACACCTCGACGGCGCTCGGCATCCTGGGCAGCGTCGTCGCGATGCGCCTGCTCGCGCCGTTCGACTTCGGACGGCTCACGCTCGTGCTCGCGACGGTCGGCCTCTTCCAGCTCCTGCTCGACCTGACGAGCGAGGAGGCGCTCGTCAAGTACGGGTTCCGGTTCTCCGAGCGCGGCGACTGGGCGCGCTTCGGCCGCCTCCTGCGCGTCGCGCTCGCGGCGAAGTCTGGGAGCGCGATCGTCGCAGGCCTCCTGATCGCGGCGACCGCGCCGCTCGCCGACGCGCTCTTCGACGCGGAGCTGACCAAGCCGCTCCTGATCGCCGCGGCGCTGCCGCTGCTCTACTCGTTCGAGAGCACGGCGGCGTCGCTGCTCGTGCTGCGCGGCCGCTACGACGTGCGCGCGTGGTTCCTGAGCGTGACGATGGCGGTGCGGCTCGTGGCGATCGCGATCGCGGCGCCGCACGGCGTGACCGCGACCGTCGTGGGCCTCGTCGTGGGGCAGGTCGTCGCCACGTCCGCGATCGCGACGGTCGGCCTGGTCGCGTTCCGGCGCTTTCCGCAGGTCGCGTCGGTGCCCCTCGGCGACGAGCGACCGGAGATCCTGCGCTTCGTCCTCCACTCGAGCCTCGGCACGGGGCTCGTCTCGCTGCGCGGATGGATCGCGCCGATCCTCCTCGGCGTCGCGAGCGACGTGCGGCAGGTCGGCTTCTTCCGCGCGGCGCAGGCGCCGCAGCAGGGCTTCGCAGCGCTGACCGCGCCCGTCCGGATGGTGATGCTGACCGAGCACACCCGCGACTGGGAGCGGGGACGGCGCGGCGAGGTGCTGGAGAACGTGCGGCGCTACTCGCTCGCGGCCGCCGCGCTCATGCTCGTCGCGGTGCCGGTCTTCTGGTGGCTGATGCCCGATCTCGTGCGGCTGGTGCTGACCGAGCGCTACCTGCCCGCCGTCGATGCCGCCCGCGTGATGCTGCTCGCTGCCGCCGTGCAGCTCGTCTACGGCTGGACGAAGTCGCTCCCCGTCTCGATCGGCCGTCCGAACCTCCGCTTCGTCGCCCACGGGATCGAGACCGCGGTGCTGATCCCGCTGATCGTCCCGCTCGGCCGCGAGTGGGGCGCGACGGGCGCCGCCGTCGCCGTGGTCGCCTCGACGCTCGTCTTCGCCGCCGTCTGGACGGTGCTGCTCCTGCGCCTGCGGCGCGACCCCGGCGCGGCGCAGCCCGAGGCGCAGCCGGCGTGAACGTCCTGATCGTCTCCGGGATCTGGCCGCCCGACGTCGGCGGCCCCGCGAGCCACGCGCCCGAGCTCGCGGAGCACCTTCGCGCGCATGGCCACGGCGTCGAGGTCGTGACGACGGCGGAGCGTCCGCCGGCGGCGGAGCCGTACCCCGTGCGCTGGACGAGGCGCGGGCTGCCGCGCGGCGTGCGCCACGTCGACGCGGCGGCCCGGATCGCGCGCGCGGCACGCCGCGCGGACGTCGTCTACACGACCGGGATGCTCGTGCGCAGCTCGCTGGGCTCGGCGCTCGCGCGGCGGCCGGTGGTGATGAAGCTGACGTCGGACCCGGCCTACGAGCGCTCGCTCCGCTACGACCTGTTCGCCGGCGACCTCGACGAGTTCCAGCGCGTCGACGGAGGTCGGCTGCGCGCGCTCCGCCGCGTCAACGACGCCGCGCTCCGCCGCGCCGCGCACCTCGTCGTCCCGAGCGAGGCGCTGCGGCGGCTCGCGATCGGCTGGGGGATCTCGCCCGAGCGCGTGACCTTGCTTCCGAACCCCGTCTCCGCGCCGGAGGAGCTCGCGCCGCGCGACGAGCTGCGCGCCCGCCACGGCTTCACGGGACCGACGCTCGCGTTCGCGGGCCGGCTCGTGCCGCAGAAGTCGATCGACGTCGCGCTTCGGGCACTGGCGCAGCTCGAGGGCGTCGCGCTCGTGCTCGCCGGCGAGGGGGGCGAGACGGAGCGCATGCAGGCGCTCGCGCGCGAGCTCGGCGTCGCCGACCGCGCGCGCTTCCTCGGCGCGCAGCCGCGCGCGACCGTTTTCGAGCTGCTCGCCGCCGCGGACGCGGCGCTCCTCTCGTCGAGCTGGGAGAACTTCCCGCACGTGGTGGTCGAGGCGCTCGCGGTCGGGACGCCGGTGATCTCGACCGACGTGGGGGGCGTCGGCGAGATCGTGCGCGACGGCGTCAACGGGTTGCTCGTGCCGATCGGCGATCCCGACGTGCTCGCGGCGGCGATCCGCCGCTACCTCGCCGACGACGCGCTCCAGGCGCGCCTGCGCGCGGCAGCCGCCGGTTCGATCGAGCGCTTCGCCCCGGACGTGATCTACGGGCGGCTCGAGGAGATTCTCCGCGGAGCCGCGGCGTGAGGCCGCGCGTGCTCTTCGTCGGCCGGACGCGCTACCGGCTGCCGCTCGACGAGACGCTGCGCAAGAAGTTCGACACGCTCAAGGAGGTCGTCGACGTGCGCGTGCTCGCGAGCGCCCCGAAAGGCGCGCCGACCGGCGACGACACGTTCACGCTCGTCGCGCCGCGGCGCGTGCTCGACGGGCCGGCCTTCCACGCGCTCCTGCCGCTGCGCGTGGCGCGCGAGATCCGCAGCTTCCGCCCGACGGCGATCATCGTCCAGGGTGCCCACGAGGGCGCGCTCGCGATCGCCGGCCGCACCCTCGCGCGGACACGTGTGCCGATCGTCGTCGACGTGCACGGCGACTGGCGAACGGCGACGCGCCTCTACGGCTCGCCGCTCCGCCGCGCGCTGAATCCGATCGCGGATCGGATGGCGCGCTTCGCCGTGCGCCGCGCCGACGCCGTGCGCACGATCACCGACTTCACGACGGAGCTCGTCCGCGCCGAGGGCGTCGAGCCTGCCGCGACGTTCCCCGCGTTCATGGACCTCGAGCCGTTCCTCGGCGAGCCCGCGCCGCTGCCCGAGCGGCCCGTTGCGCTCTTCGTGGGCGTGCTCGAGCTCTACAAGGGGATCGACGTGCTCGCCGCGGCGTGGCCGGACGTCGCCGAGCGCGTGACCGGCGCCGAGCTGCGCGTGGTCGGGCGCGGCTCGCGCGCGGAGCTCGTCGAGGAGCTCGCACGGAGGACGGACGTGACCTGGCTCCGGGAGCTCGCGACCGAGGAGATCGCACGCGAGCTCGACGCCGCCACCTGCCTCGTCCTTCCCTCGCGCGGCGAGGGGATGGGCCGCGTG
Source organism: Thermoleophilia bacterium (assembly GCA_025929895.1). Lineage (GTDB taxonomy): Bacteria > Actinomycetota > Thermoleophilia > Gaiellales > Gaiellaceae > JACCTU01. The sequence continues at coordinate 19,147 of JAICPI010000032.1, read as the reverse complement.
GTCGTCGAGGCGCTCTGCCGCGGCCGGCCGGTCGTCGGCAGCGACTCCGGCGGCATCCGCGACCTCGTCACCGACGGCCACAACGGCGTGCTCGCGCGCACCGGCGACGCCGTCGCCCTCGCCGAGGCGCTCGCGCGCGTGCTCGCCGAGCCCGAGCCGCTCGCCGCGAACGCCCGTCCGAGCGTCGAGCCGTTCCTCGCGACGCCGGAGGAGTACGCCGAAAGGGTTCGGGCCCTGGCCGCCTCCCTAGACTGACTCCGTGCGCGCCGAGCTCGCGAAGCGACTCTTGAAGAACGGCCTCTACCGCACGATCGGGGAGGCGACGACGGCGATCGGCGCCGCGAACGGCGCGAACGACGCGCTCCTGCGCGTGCTCATGTACCACAAGGTGAACGACGGGCCGCTCGCGCCGCTGACCGTCCCCGTCTCGCTCTTCGACGAGCAGCTCTCGGAGCTCCGCGAGCTCGGGTACACGGTCGTCGGCCTGGATGCGGTGCTCGACCACTACACGGGCGGCGTGCCGCTCCCCGAGCGTCCCGTCCTGATCACGTTCGACGACGGCTACCGCGACAACCTCGACAACGCCGCGCCGGTGCTCGAGCGCCACGGCTACCCGTCCGTCATCTTCGTCCCCATCGGCTACCTCGACGACGCGCAGCCGCTCCCGCACGAGGAGGGCTTCGCCCGCGAGGGGCGGCAGAACCGCACCGTCGACTGGGGCGCGCTTGCCGAGCTGGAGGCCGCGGGCGTCCGTGTGGAGTCGCACGGGATCAGCCACCGGCCGCTGACCGAGCTCTCGCTCGACGAGGCGGCGCGCGAGATCGCCCTCTCCAAGCTCAGGCTGGAGGAGCGGCTCGGCCGGCCGGTGCGCGCGTTCGCGTACGTCAAGGGCTCGGAGGCGCACTTCCGGCCGGTGCACCTCGGGCTCGTCGGGCAGGTCGGCTACGACCTCGCGTTCACGTCGGTCTCGGGCCTCAACGGTCCGGGCACCGACCCGATGCGGCTGCACCGCTACAACGTCGAGCCCTACGCGCCGCGCACGTTCGAGCTCGTGCTCGCGGGCGCGTGCGACCTGATCGGGATGAAGGACACCGTCGCGGGGACGTACGCGCGCCGCGTGCTGAACGCGGCGCTCGGGACCTCCACCAAGTGAGCGAGCTCCAGACGATCGCGTACGAGCCGTCGCGGCTCGACGGCGTGCTGTGGCTGTTCGACCGCGTGTACGGCGAGGCCCCCTCGCGCGAGGAGTTCGCGTGGTGGTTCGACCGGAACCCCGTCGGCCCGCGCACGGTCTTCCTCGCGGACGACGGCGGCCACGTCGCGGGCGTGCTGGGCGCGAGCTTCTACCGGGCGGTCGTCGCCGGCCGCGAGACGCTGGCCGCGCTGCCGCTCTGGGCGGTGACCGACCCGGACTACCGCGGCCGGGGGATCTTCCAGCGCCTGAACGCGGCGGTCGAGACGGCGGCACGCGACGCGGGGGCCTCGCTCGAGCTCGGGTTCACGAACCCGCAGGCAGGGCCGATCTACGTCTCGAAGCTCGGGTGGTCCGACGTCCACCGCCTGCGCATCTGGGCGCGGCCGCTCGCCGGGCGGGGAGCAGCCCCCGATCCGCACGAGGTCGGCGAGCACGAGGAGCGTGCCTATCGCGAGCTCGCGCCGCGGCTGCCGAGCCACTTCGTGCGCGACGTCGCGTACCTCCGCTGGCGGTACGCGAGCTCGCCGCGGGCGTACACGCTGGTCCGCTCGGCCAACGGCTACGCGATCGTCGGGCGCAAGCGCGTGCGCGGTGTCCGCGCCGCCTTCGTGGCCGACCTCGTCGCGCCGACGCTGCGCGAGACGCGCGCCTTGCTCCGGACGTGCGTGCGCGCGGCGCGCGGCGCGCGCGTCCTGCTCGCCCTGCTCCCCGCCGTGCACGCCCGCGCGTATCTCGCCACGGGCTTCGTCCCGACCCCCGAGACGATCCGGCTGATCGGGCACGCGCTCGACGGGCCGTTGCCCGTCGGGCCGCGCGCCTGGCACTTCACGCTCGGCGACACCGACTACTTCTGACGTGCGCTCACTCGTCTTCGTCACGCAGGAGGTCGACCCCGCGCACCCCGCGCTCGCGGCGACGATCCCGAAGATCGCGGCCCTTGCGCGCCGCGTCGACCGCGTGGCCGTGCTCTCCGCGGGCGCGGTCCCGGGCGCGCTGCCCGCGAACTGCGTCGTGCGCACGTTCGGCGCGTCGACGAAGCCCGCGCGCGGGGCCCGCTTCGCCGCCGCCCTCTCGGCGGAGCTCGCGCGGCGGCGGCCGCTCGGCGTCGTGGCGCACATGTGCCCGATCTACGCGGTGCTCGCCGCGCCGCTCGCGCGCCCGCTCCACGTGCCGGTCCTGCTCTGGTACACGCACTGGCACGCGAGCCCGACGTTGCGGCTGGCGGCGCGCGTCTCGAGCCGGATCCTGAGCGTCGACCGCGCATCTTTCCCGCTCGAGCATCCGCGCGTCAGCGCGATCGGGCACGGGATCGACCTGGCGCAGTTCTCCTGCCACGAGACGCGTGCAGCCGACGGGAGGCTTCGCCTGCTCGCGCTCGGCCGCTACTCGCCGGCGAAGGGCCTCGACACGGTGCTGCGCGGGATCCGCCGTGCGGTCGACGCCGGGCTCGACGTGAGGCTCATCGCGCACGGGCCGACGCTCTCGCAGCTCGAGCGCGACCATCTCGTCGAGCTCGAGCGGCTCGTCGGCGACCTCCGCCTGCGCGACCGCGTCCGGCTCGAGGGCCCCGTCCTCCGCGACGCCGTCGGCTCGCTGCTGGCCGAGACCGACGCGCTCGTGAACAACATGCGCGCGGGCGCGCCCGACAAGGTCGTGTACGAGGCGGCGGCCTCGTGCGTTCCCGCGCTGGCATCGAACCCGGTCTTCGCCGGCTTCCTGCCGGACTCGCTCCGCTTCGACCGCGAACGTCCCGAGGAGCTCGCCGAGGTGCTCGCGTCGTACGCGGCGCTGGCGGCGGTCGAGCGCGCGGAGATCGGCCGCGGCCTGCGCGAGCGGGTCGCCCGCGAGCACTCGGTCGACCACTGGGCCGAGCAGGTCGTCGCGGCCGCGGAGGCCGCGTGAGGCCGATCGTTCACCTCCAGAAGGTCGCGGGGATCGCGGGCTCGGAGGTCTATCTGCTCTCGCTGCTGCCTGCGCTGCGCGAGCGCGGCTGGGACGTTCGCCTGGTGATGCTGCACGAGCGCGAGCCGGGCGCGCAGGAGTTCGCGCGGGCCCTCGACGCGCGCGGCGTGCCGATCGTCCCGATCCCGCTCGCCGCCGACGTCGACGCCGTCGCGTTCGCGCGGCTCGTCCGGCGCATCGCGCAGCTCCGTCCGCAAGCGCTGCACACCCACCTCGTGCACGCGGACTTCTACGGCCAGCTCGCGGGCGCGCTCGTCGGGGTGCCGGTCCGGATCAGCATGAAGCACGGCTTCAACGAGTTCCGCGAGCTCGGGAGCTTCGCGTTCGCCGACCGGCTCGTCGCCTCGCTCGCGCACGTCAACGTCGCGATCTCGCGCGGCCTCGCCGAGTACCTCGCCGAGGTCGAGGGCTTCGACGAGTCGCGCTTCGAGATCGTCCACTACGGGATCGCGGCCGGGGCCGAGCCGGCGCCGTACCCCGGCGGCGCGCGCCTGATCTGCGTCGGCCGGTTGATCCCGATCAAGGGCCACCTGCTGCTCCTGCGCGCGTTCGCGCAGGCGCGCGCGGAGGTGCCGGAGCTGACGCTCGACATCGCAGGCTGGGGGCCGCTCGAGCCCGCGCTGCGCGCGCTCGCCAAGGAGCTCCGCGTCGAGGACGGCATTCGCTTCCTCGGGCCGGTCGTGCCGGTGCAGCCGGCGGTCGAGGAGGCGGCGATCGTCGTGCTGCCCTCGCTGGGCGAGGGCTTCGGGATGGCCGCGCTCGAGGCGATGGAGCGTGCCCGGCCGGTGATCGCCTCCGGCGTCGGTGGGCTGATCGACCAGATCCGCCACGGCGAGACCGGGCTGCTCGTGCCGCCCGGCGACGCGGAAGCGCTCGCCGCGGCGATCGTCGAGCTCGTGCGCGACCCCGAGCGCGCCGCCGAGCTCGGCCGCGCCGGGCGCCGGCGCGCGCTCGAGCGCTTCGCGGAGGAGCGCTCGGTCGACCGGATGGAGCTGCTCTACCGCTCGCTGCTGCCCGACGCGCGCTCGTAGACCTCGAGCGTCGCGTCGGCCATGCGGGCGACGGAGAACTCGGCCCGCGCCCGCCGGAGGCCGGCCTCGCCCATCGCAGCGGCGCGCTCGGGCGCCCCGAGCAGCTCGCCGGCGGCGCGCGCGAGCGCGTCGGGGTCGTCCGGCGGCACGAGCAGGCCGGTCTCGCCGTCGAGGACGAGCTCCGGAACCGCGCTGACCGACGACGCGACCACCGCGCGCGCCGAGAGCATCCCCTCGAGCACCGCGAGGCCGAACCCCTCCCAGCGGACCGGGTGGATCACGAGCGCCGCGGCCCGCAGCCACGCGGCGACGTCGCCGACGCGGCCGGGCAGGAGCACCCGCTCGCCGACGCCGAGCTCGCGCGCGAGCGCCTCGAGCCGCGCGCGCTCCGGGCCCTCGCCGAGCACGGCGAGCCGAACGCGCGGCAGCTCCGTGACCGCGCGGATCGCGACGTCGATCCCCTTCTGCTCCACGAGGCGCCCGACGACGAGCGCGAACGGCCCCTGAGGCGGCGACGCGCCGCCGGTTCCCCATGCGGCGACCTCGTCGAGCCCGTAGTGGACGACGTCGATCTTCGCGGCGGGCAGGCCGACGCGCTCGACGGAGAAACGCTTCAGCGCGTGCGTGATCGCGATCACGCGGGTCGCGCGGCGCGTCAGCGCCCGCTCGACGTACCGGAACGGGCCCGCGCGGAAGCGGTCGTCGTTGTGCTTCGTGGCGACGAGCCGCCACGGTGCGCCCAGCGACGCGAGGGCGCCGTACGCGTCGGCGTGCACGAGGTGCGTGTGCACGACGTCGGGGCGGAGCCCGGCGAGCGTCCGTCGCAGGCGGCGTCCTCCGCGCAGGTGCCGCGCGGGGACCTCGAGCGCGTCGTAGAACGGCGCCACGTCCCAGCCGGGGTCGTCGAGCCCGAGGAAGGAGACGTCCACGTCGCGCTCGGCGAGCGCGGGCAGGAGCGCGAGCAGGTGGCGCTCGGAGCCGCCGATGCCGCGCATCCGGTGGACGTGGACGACCCTCACTGGCGCCGTCGGTCGAGCAGCGCGACGAGCGTTGCGCCGGCGGGAATCGCGAAGAGGAAGTCCCAGGGCACGCGGTACCGGGTCTCGCCGGCGAACAGCATCGCGGCGAGCGTGTTGTAGGCGAGCAGCGCCGCGGCGAGCACGAGGTAGTGGCGCGGCACTCGGCGCAGCCCGAACGCGGCGAGGACCAGGAGTGCGACGACGTACGCGGGCTCGACCCAGTCTCGGGCGATGTCGAGCCAGCTCCCGGAGCCCGCGCGGCCCTCCGTCTTCGTCACGCGCGGCTGCCAGTACATCTGCGCCGCGAGCGCGGCGAGCTTCGCCTTCTCGCCCGGCTGGTCGCGCATGAACTCGAGCGCCTCCTCGCGGTAGAAGCGCATCTGCTCGCACTCGTCGACCGGAACGACGCGGCCGGTCGCCTCGTAGACGCCCCAGGCCTCCTGCGGAGTCGGCGGCGAGCCGGGGATGCGCGGGACGTCGTCGATCCAGCCGCCGGCCCGGAGCGTCTCGAGCGTGTGCTCGTTGTTCGCCTTCCAGAGCGCCCGCGAGTCCGTCGTCAGCGCGACGCAGCCGACGGAGAGCTCGTTCCGCACGACCCACGGTGCGACGACGAGGACGGACACGACGAGGAGCGCGAGCGCGGGAACGACCGTCGAGCGGAGCGCGACGAACGCGGCCAGGACGAGCGGGACGAGCACGAGCCGGACGTTCCCGAGGATCGCGACGCCCGCGACGGCGCCGGCGAGCGCGCCCCACGCGAGCGTCCCGCGCTGCGCCGCGACGAGGGTCGCGAGCACGAGGCCGACCGCGAGCGCCTGGTCGAGGAGCTCGCGGTTCATGTGCACGTCGTGCCAGACGAGGTAGGGGTGGAGGGTCGTCAGGAGCGCGGCCGCGAGTGCCGCGCGCTGCGGGACGAGCCTGAGCCCGAGCTCGTAGACGAGCAGCGCGGCGAGGATCGCGACGAGCACCTGCGCCGTGCCGACGGTCGCCCACGACCGTCCCACGACCCAGTAGACCGGCGCGAGGAACCAGCCGTAGAGCGGCTGCGTGTACGCGGACGGAACGTCCGGGACGAAGCCGTACGTCCCGCTCGCGACGAGCGTCTGCGCGAAGACGTCGCCCTTGTCCACGAACTCCGCGGTGATGTCGCCGCGCTCGACGAGCAGCGCTGCGAGGCGCGGCAGAGCGGCCGCGGCGGCGACGAGCGCGTAGGCGCGCGTGCGCGTCACGCGTCGACGTGGGCGCGCAGCCAGAGCTCGAGCACGAGCAGGCCCCAGAGGCGGTGCGCGTGGTCGCGGCCGCGCTCGTGCTCCTCGAGGAGCGCCCCGACCGCGCTCGGCCGGAAGAGGCCTCGGCCGCGCGTCGTCCCGTCGAGCAGCACGTCGCGCGCGAGCGGCCGCAGGTCGCCGCGGAACCAGCGCCCGATCGGGACGCCGAAGCCCGACTTCCCGCGCGCGGCGACGGTGGGCGGGAGCAGGTCGTGGAACGCACGGCGGAGGGCGAGCTTCCCGGTGCGCCCGCGCTGCTTGAGCCGGTCGGGCAGCGCGAGCCCGAGCTCGAGGACCGACGGGTCGAGGAGCGGCGAGCGCAGCTCGACCGAGTGCGCCATCGACGCGAGGTCCGACTTCACGAGCAGGTCGTCCGCGAGGTAGGTCTCGACGTCGAGCAGCTGAAGGCCCGCGAGCCCCGGGCGGCGAGGCGCGCCGAGGAGCGTCGCCGCCGAGGCGCCGCCGTCGCGCCCGAGCAGCTCGCTGCGCGCCTCGACCGAGAAGACCTCCATCACGCGCCCGTACCGCTCGCGCGCCGGCGCGCCCGCGAGCTCGAGGAAGCGCGCCGCCCGAAACGCGTGCGAGCGCGGCTCCGCGCGGCCGCCCGGGAGCGCGCGCGCAGCACGGCCGCCGGCGCGCGCGAGCGGCGGCACCACGCCCGCCGCGCCCGCCAGGCGGTGCGCCGCGTAGCGCTCGTAGCCGGCGAAGGCCTCGTCGCCGCCGTCGCCGGTCAGCGCGACCGTGACGTGGCGCTTCGCCTGCTCGCAGATGAGGAAGGTCGGCAGCGCCGCCTCGTCGCCGAGCGGCTCGCCGAGCGCGCGCGCAAGCCGCACGACGTCGGCGGCAGGGTCGGCGTCCACGACGAGCTCGTGGTGGTCGGTGCCGTAGCGCGTCGCCACCTCCCGCGCGTACGGCCGCTCGTCGTAGCGCTCGTCCGGGAAGCCGACGGTGAACGTCCGCACCGGGTCGCTCGAGGCGCGCGCCGCGAGCGCCGCGACGATCGTCGAGTCGATCCCTCCGGAGAGCAGCACTCCCAGCGGGACATCGGCGTCGAGCCGCCGCTCGACCGCCGCGGTCACGGTCGAGCGCACGCGCTCGAGCCACTCCTCGTCGCGGAGCTCGAGCGCGGGCGGGTCGGGCCGCCAGTACCGGAACGTGCGCTCGCCGTCCGCGTCCAGCACGAGCACGTGCGCGGGAGGAAGCTTCCGGACCGCGCGCACGATCGTCCGCGGCGCGGGGACGTAGCCGAGCGCAAGGTAGGCGTCGAGCGCGGCGAGATCGAGCTCGCGGTCGAGCTCGCGCACGCGCAGGAGCGCCTGGAGCTCCGACGCGAACGCGATCCCGCCGTCGGGCAGGCGCGCGTAGAGCAGCGGCTTCTTGCCGAGGCGATCGCGGCCGAGCACGAGCCGGTCGCGGCGGCGGTCCCAGAGCGCGAAGGCGAACATCCCCTCGAGCCGCGACACGAACTCCGGCCCCTCGTCCTCGTAGAGGTGCGGAAGCACCGGCGTGTCGCCGCTCCCGCGGACCTCGTGCCCGCGCGTCGCAAGCAGCCCGCGGAGCTCGCGGTAGTTGTAGAGCTCGCCGTTGAAGACGCCGACGACCTGCTCGTCCTCCGACGCGACGGGCTGCCAGCCGGCCTCGAGGTCGAGCACGCGGAGGCGCTGGTGCCCGAGCGCGCACCGGCCCAGCTCGTCGGTCGAGCCCTCGTCGGGGCCGCGGTGCACGAGCGCGGCGCGCATCGTGTCGACGGCGGCGCGGTCGGGCGGGCGGGTTACGGTGACGACTCCGCAGATGCCGCACATCGCCCGCACACGCTACGCGCTCGGGGGCCCGTGAAGGTCGCGACCGCCTCGTGCCACGTCGAGCGGATCCTCGACGACGGGGCGTGGGGCCGGCTCTCCCGGCTGCTCGCCGGGCGCCCCTCGGGCTTCCGCATCGCCGCGCTCGTGCGCCCGCCCGACGGGGAGCCGGAGGAGCCGTGGCTCGAGCGCGTGCGCTCGCTCGACGTCCCGCTCGGGCTGCACACGCACTGGACGTCGCCGACCCACGCGCGCCCGACGGGAGGCGACCCGGCGGCGAGGGTCCGCCGGGAGGTCGACTGGCTCCGCGGGCACGGCCTGGCTCCCCGCTTCTTCGTGGGCGGCGGCTGGTACACCGACGAGGCCGTGCGCGAGGTCGTGGCCGGCGCCGGCCTCGTCGACCTCACCGCCACCACCTTTCCGCTCCCCGCCGGGGGCGGCCGCGTCGTTCCCGGCCCGGCGCCCGGCCTGCTCCCGGCCACCCACACGATCGGGATGGCGGTCCGGGCGCTGAGGCTGCCGGACTACGTCCACCTCTACTTCCACGACACCGACCTGCTCGACGCGCGGCGCTCGGCGGCGCTCCGGGTCGCCCTCTTCCAGATCGGCCTGCGCCGACCCGTGCTGCCCCTGAGCGCGCTCGCAGCGTAGAATCGGCAGGCGTGAGCACTACGGCGGACCCGGAGGCGCCGCCGGAGCAGGAGAGCCACCCCGCGTCGGACATCCGCGCGACGCGCACCTCGTTCCTCGGCCGGCTTCCCCTCGGCACGTTCGTGCGCCGCCTCGCGTCGATCCTCGCGCTCATCACGATCGACGTCTGCGGGCTCGCGCTCGGGCTGTATCTCGCCCTCGTCCTGCGCTGGCTCTACTACGAGCACGAGCTGCCGCTCTGGGGCGTGCCCTGGGACGCGGTCGAGGAGTGGCTGCCCTTCCTCGCGATGATCACCCTGCTCGTCTTCTGGCAGGGGGGCCTCTACGCCGAGCGGGAGCGGCGCGCGGGCGTCGGCCGCGTCGTCTCGTCGCTCGTGCTCGTCGCCGGGGTGACGCTCGTGTTCGCGCTCGGCGTCGACCACGAGTTCGGCACGTACGGGCTCGCGCCGACGGCGGTCGTCGCCTGCGCCGCGATCATCGGCCTGCTGCGCGCGAGCTACGAGCGGATCACGAAGGACGTGCTGCACGGGCTCGGCGTGCGCCGCCGCGCGGTGCTCGTAGGCGACGGCGACAACGTCGGCCACCTGCTGAAGACGCTCGGCCACGCGCGCGGGGGGATCGACTACTCGTTCGTCGGCGCGATCGCCCCGGCGCAGAACGGGATTCCGCTGCGGCGGCTCGGCTCGCTCGGAGAGCTCGCGGACGTGCTCTCGCGCCAGCGCGTCGACGAGCTGATCGTGAACGGCGGCGACGTCACCGACGACCAGCTGGTCGAGCTCGTCGAGCAGGCGCACCGCCGCGGCGTGCAAGTACGCGTCGCCCCGACGACGGCGGAGATCCTGACGCAGCGCGCGGAGTACGTCCCCGGCCAGGCCGTGCCGCTGTTCGAGCTGCGGCCGCCCGTGTTCGTCGGCGTCGACTGGGCCTCGAAGCGGTTGTTCGACCTCGTCGTCTCGTCGGTCGTGCTGATCGTCGGCCTGCCGCTCTGGCTGCTCATCGCCGCCGCGATCAAGCTCGACTCGCGCGGCCCGGTCTTCTACCGCGACCGGCGCGTCGGACTGGGCGAGCAGGAGTTCGAGATGATCAAGTTCCGCACGATGTTCGCCGGCGCCGAGCGGCTCCAGACGAAGCTCGAGCAGCGAAACGAGGCCTCGGGGCCGCTGTTCAAGATCCGTGACGACCCGCGCCTGACGCGCGTCGGCGCCCTCCTGCGGCGGCTCTCGCTCGACGAGGTGCCGCAGGCGCTCAACGTCCTCCGCGGCGAGATGAGCCTCGTCGGGCCGCGGCCGCTGCCGGTGCGCGACTTCGACAAGCTCGAGGCCTGGCACCGCAAGCGCTACCTCGTGCTGCCCGGGATCACCGGCCTCTGGCAGATCTCCGGCCGCTCGGAGCTCACCTTCGACGACCTCGTGCGGCTCGACTTCTACTACCTCGAGAACTGGTCGATCTGGCTCGACATCACGATCCTGCTGAAGACGATCCCCGCGGTGCTCACGCAGAAGGGCGCGTACTGAACGTCCACCCGAAGGCGCGCGGCTTCGCGTCGAGCGCCGAGACCTACGAGCAGGCACGGCCCGACTATCCCGAGGCGGCGCTGGAGTGGATCGTGGAGCAGGCGCAGCTGGAGGCCGGCGACACCGTCGTCGACGTCGCAGCCGGAACGGGGAAGCTCACGCGGCAGCTCGTCGCCCGCGGGCTGCTCGTCGTTGCGGTCGAGCCGATCGGCGAGATGCTCGACGTCCTGCGCCGCGTGCTGCCGGAGGTGGAGGCGCTCGAGGGCGTGGCGGAGGACCTGCCGCTCGCCGACGGCAGCGCCGACGCGATCACCGTGGGGCAGGCGTTCCACTGGTTCGACCACGAGCGGGTCGTGCCCGAGTTCCACCGGGTGCTGAAGCCGGGCGGCACCGTCGCCCTCGTCTGGAACGTCCGCGACGAGAGCGACGCGCTCCAGGCCGCCTACGCCGACGTCCTCCGTCCGCACCGCGGCTCGGACTATCCGGCGCCGCCGTGGACGGGCCCGCTCGAGGAGTCCGACCTCTTCGACGTCGAGCGCCGCGACTTCCCGCATTCCCAGGTCATGGACGCGGACTCGCTCGTCGCACGGGCGGCCTCCGTCAGCTTCGTCGCGCAGCTGCCGGAGACGGCCCGCGCCGAGCTGCTGGAGCGCGTCCGTCGGCTGGCTCCTGCGGGAGAGTTCGCGTTTCCGTATCTGACGAAAGTCTTTACCGGCCGCGCCCGGTGACTTCGTCACAATCGGCGGCGTGAAGGGACCGAAGATCCTCGCGATCGCTTCGGCGATCGACCTCGACTTCCGCTACGGCTGCACGCCCGCGTGGTGGCAGCTGTGGAAGGGGCTGTACGAGGCCGGCGTCGACCTGATCGTGACGCCGTACCGGGGGCGGCCGGTCGAGTCGCCGTGGTGGCGCACGGCGCCGAACCCCGCCTACCTCGAGGGCGAGAGCTTCGCCCGCGCGCGCGACACGTGGGCGCGGTTGAAGGGCGACCGCTACCTGCGGCGCGCGGAGGCCGATCCCGGCGACACCGACAAGCTCGTGCGCGAGGTCGTCTGGCGCTGGGTGACTCCGCGCTGGAAGCGGCACGTCGAACGGATCCTCGAGCGCGAGGGGGACGTCGACGCGGTGCTCGTCTTCACCGTGCCGATGGCGCACCTGCGCGGGATCCCGACGGCGTTGCGTCAGCAGTTCGACCTCCCCGTGGTCTTCTACGACGGCGACGTGCCGATGTCGTTGCCCGAGTTCGGCGGGATGGACACCGGCTTCAACTACTACTTCGGCGCCGACCCGGGCGAGTACGACCTCGTCGTCTCGAACTCGGAGGGCGGGCTCGACCGACTGCGCGAGCTGGGCGCGCGGCGGGCCGAGGCGCTCTTCTGGGCCGCGGACCCGGAGCTCTTCCGCCCGCTCCCCGTGGAGAAGGAGCACGACGTCTTCTTCTACGGCTACGGCGACAAGTTCCGGCGCGAGTGGATGCGCGAGCTCGTCGGCGAGCCGTCGCGACGGCTGCCCGACGTCGACTTCGCGCTCGGCGGCGAGGACTTCCAGGGCGACGTCGGCGCGGCTCGGACGCTCGGCGTGATCCCCTTCAACGCGTTCAACCGCGCGATCTCCTCGACGCGCGTGGCCCTGAACGTCACGCGGCGGGCGCACGCAAGTGTCCGCGCGTCCTCGACCGCGCGACCGTTCGAGCTCGCGATGGCCGGTGCAGCGATCGTCTCCAACCCGGTCGAGGGGATCGAGACGTGGTTCGAGCCCGACCGCGAGCTCGTCGTCGTGCACGACGCCGACGAGGCGACCGCGGCCTACGGCGAGCTGCTGGGCGACCCGAGCCGCCTGGCCGAGCTCGGCGCGCAGGCGCGCGAGCGCGCGCTCGACGAGCACACCTACGCGCACCGCGCGCGCCGCCTGCTCGTGCTCCTCGGCCTCGGCGTGCGGGAGACCGTCGCGTGAGCCGGCGCGTCGCGATCGTGCCGGCGTACAACGAGGAGGAGTCGATCGGCCGGGTGGTGGACGAGCTGCGCGCGTTCGACGAGGGCCTCGAGGTGCTCGTGGTCGACGACGGGTCGACCGACGGAACCGCGGAGATCGCGCGCGCTCGCGGCGCGCGCGTCGTCTCGCTCCCGTTCAACCTCGGGATCGGCGGCGCCGTGCAGACGGGCTTCCGGTACGCGTGGGAGCACGACTTCGACGTCGCGGTGCGGGTCGACGGCGACGGGCAGCACGCGCCTGCCGAGCTCGACGCGGTGCTCGCGCCCGTCCTCTCGGGCGAGGCCGACGTCGTGGTCGGCTCACGCTTCATCGGCGGCGACGGCTACCGCTCCTCGCGCTCCAGGCGCGTCGGGATCCGGCTGCTCGCGCTGAGCGTGTCCGCGCTGACGCGGCAGCGGATCACCGACCCGACCTCGGGCTTCCAGGCCGCGAACCGCAAGGGGATCCGCCTCTTCGCGGCCGACTACCCGCACGACTACCCGGAGGCCGAGGCCGCCGTGATGGTTGCGAAGCACGCGTTGCGGCTGTGCGAGGTGCCCGTCGCGATGCGAGCGCGCGAGACGGGGCAGTCCTCGATCACGGCCGTTCGCTCGGTCTACTACATGGTCAAGGTCGTGCTCGCGATCTTCGTGGCGCTCTTCCGGCGCAAGGTGGTCCCACTCCAGTGACCCCGGTGCGGGTCTCGGTCGCCGCGGCGATCGCCTCGGTGCTGCTCCTGCTCGTCGTGTTCGAGCTGATCCGGTCCCGGCGCCTGCGCGAGCGCTACGCGCTGCTCTGGCTGCTGACGGGGGCGGTGCTGCTGGTGCTCTCCGTCTGGCGCGGAGGCCTGAACACGATCGCGGGTTGGTTCGGGATCAGCGGCTACCCGCCGGCGATCCTCTTCGCCGTCGGGATCCTCTTCATCCTGCTCGTGCTGCTCCACTACTCGACGGTGATCTCACGGCTCTCCGACCAGAGCACGATCCTCGCGCAGCGGCTCGCGCTGCTCGAGCAGCGCTTCGGCGAGCAGCGGGACGAGCACCGCGGCGGCTAGCACGACCGTGTCGATCACGCGGTAGGCGGAGGTCGAGACGAGGTAGCCGATCTCGTCGCGGTCGATCCAGTACGCGACGAGCACGACCGCGTAGAGCGAAGCGGGCACGAGCAGCGCCGCGGGTCGCCGCGCGAGCAGCGCGAGGACGATCGCCGCGGCGGCGAGGACCGTCCACTCCGTCGGGTCGAAGAGGTGCTCCGCGGTCGCGCGCAGCGCGTCGGGCAGCCGCTCGGCGCGCGAGAAGTCGAGCTCGGCGCGGCCGGGCACGTCGTGCGCGGAGCGCCAGGCGAGCCAGGGGAGCGCGAGGAGGAGCGAGACGCCGGCGAGCGCCAGCCGTCGTGCAAACAGCGCGCCGACCGCGACGAGCGCCACGACCTCGGGCAAGGCCTCGGTCTTGATCTGGAGCGCGACGGCCGCGCAGGTGCCCGCGAGCACGAGGTGGAAGGTCGCGCGCGTCCGGAGCCAGAGCGCGCCGCAGAGGACCCCGGTCGCGAGGTAGATCGCGACCGGCAGGTCCGCGATGCCGCCCTGGACGTGGCGCCACAGCTCCGGCGAGAGCACCAGCAGGAGCAGGGCACCGGCGAGCACGGCCGGGCGCACGTGACCCCAGAGCAGCCGCGCGACCGCAGCGACGAACGCGACGGTCAGCAGCGCGAGCTGGGCGCACATGACGCGCACGTCCGTCGAGCCGACCGCCTGCACGTCGAGGCTCGTCACGATCGACCACCAGAGCGGGTAGTCGGGCACGCCGAACACGACGAACTCGCCGTTCGGCGCGAACAGCCGCTCGTCGAGCCCGTGGTGCCAGAGGGCGAGGCCCTTGGGGAGCCAGATCCCCCACGCGTCGTCGAGCCAGGGGCTCGAGCGGAACCCCCCGACCACCCCGACCGCGCAGATCCCGGCGACGAGCCCGAACGCGCCGGCCGCGACCGGGTCGAGGGGCGGCGAGGCAAGTGACAGTCTGTTACTTGGGAAGCGCCGCCCCGCCGCAAGCCCTCCGGCGGCGAGGAGGACGGCAGCGCCGGCGGCCGTCCAGAGCGTCGCGTGCAGTCCTGCGATCACCGCGAGGAAGAGCGCCGTCCCGACCGCGCCCGCGCCGACGAGCAGCGCGAGCCCGGCCCACGACCAGGACCAGCGCGGGCGGCCGAGCAGCGCGTAACCGACGGCGACGAAGGCCGTGTTCACCGCGCAGACGCCGAGCACGAGGCTCATCGCAGGCGGATCAAGCCGACGCGGTCCGCGCCCACGATCAGCACCCACGGCGGCCGCTCCCGGTCGAGCACCGGAAGCGCGTGCGCGAGGTAGAGCTGGCCCGCCGCCTTCAGGTTGCCCTGCTCGAGCGGCGAGCCGCCGGGCCACGCAGTCACGTACTCGTCGCCCGGTCGCACCCGCTCGGCCGCTCCGCGGAGCACGTGCGCGTCGAGTGGGACGTCGAAGCGTGCATCCGGTCCGTCGCCCTCGCCGCCCGCGAGCCGGCGGAGCGGAGAGCCCGCCCACGGCACGAGCGCGAGCAGCAGCACCGCCGCCGCGACGGCCGCGAAGGCGGCTCTAGCCGACACTCACGTCCAGCGGCCCCGAGATCACGAACGGGTCGCCGAGGCTGTCGTCGTTCCGCCAGTTCGCGGCGGTGCCGATCCGGTACGTCCACGTCCCCGGCGGCGGCGCGCGGTCGACGAAGCGCTCCTCGCGCGTGCGCCCGACCTCCTCCATCTCGACCGTGCAGCGCGGTGCGTCGCCGAGGCTCTCCTCGCAGAGAACGCCCTGGCGTACCATCCGCGCGGCGTCGCCCTCGAGCGGGTACTCGAGCGGCGAGCGGTAGACGACGAAGAACGACTCGGCCGCGGCGGGCTCCGGCGCGTCCCAGCTCAGGTCGAGGCCGCCCTCGACCGGCTGCACGGCGAGCCCGACCTCCTGGTCGAGGGGCAGGAAGAGCGACTGGAGCGGCAGCTTCGCCGCGTCGCCGCGCTCCGACGCCGGCAGCGCGGCGGTCAGCGCGAGCGGCACCGCGAGGGCCACGGCGACGGGCACGAGCGCGGCGCGGGGCCAGCGGACCTGCCGAAGCGGCGCAGCGAACCGCTCGCGCAGCCGCATGCCCCAGACGGGGACGAGCAGCGGGATCGAGATCGCGAGGAAGAAGTAGGCGGGCCACGCGGGCATCATCAGGCGCCAGATGCTCGCCGACTCGACGCTCGTCGCCGGCGCCGAGCCCGTGACGAGGAAGAACGCGAGCAGCCAGGCCGCGAAGAAGGCGGCCTTGGCCACGGACACGCGCGCAACCGCGATCGCCCCCGCGACGGGCACGTACTCGAGCACGCGTGGGCTCCAGAAATACTCGCGGAAGCCGAGGATCTGCCGGTTGACCTGGTGGATGTCGAGCGGGACGAACTCGCGCGCCTGCTCCCACCACGTCTGCTGCGACGGGTGGGGCGGCGGAGGCGGCGGCGCCTCGGCGGCGAGCGTCACCGGATCGAGCGCGAGCACGGAGATCCCGGTGCCCCGGTACTTCCAGAGCAGGAGCGTGACGAGCGCGGGAGCGAGCACGAGGCCGAACTCGAGCCCCGCCCGCCAGCGGCGCACGAGCGCGAACGCCAGGAGCGGCGCGAAGACGAAGAGGCCGTTCGCGGGCTTGAGCGCGACGGCGAGGCCGGCGACGAGCCCGGCCGCGAGCACGTCTCCTCGCGCGCCGCCGTCGAGCGCGCGCAGCACGAACACGGCCGAGAGCATCAGCAGCACCATCGAGGGAAAGTCGCCGAGCGCCGTGAACCCGAGCGCCTGCGGCAGCGTCTGCTCGTTCCAGCGCTCGTGGTAGCGGTCGACGAAGAGTTCCTGCGCGACCCATGGCGCCGCGATCCATCCCCCCGCCGCGAGGTAGCCGAGCAGGCGGCCGCCGACGCGCGCGGTGACCCAGTACGAGCAGAGCAGCGCGAGCGGCGCGAGCACGAGCACCTGCACGACGACGATCACCGGCAGGCCGTCGAGGAAGTTGGGCCCCGCCAGGAGCGCAAGCGGTGCCAGCACGAAGGGCCAGAGGTAGCCGACGAGCGTCTCGGGGATCCGCCCGTGCCCGAGCTCCCAGGCCGAGGTGTAGAACCAGGTCTGGTCGCCGCCCTGGTAGAAGAGCCAGCCGTTCCGCTGGACGGTCAGCGCGAACGCGAGCAGCACGAGCCACTGCACCGCGACGAGCGGCGCGAGCACGATCCAGGGCTCGGAGCGGGCGAGCGCTGAAGCGCGCTCAGCGACGCGCATACGCGGACGCGTGCTCGCGGTACCACGCGACCGTCCGCGCGATCCCCTCGCGGAACGGCGTCTGCGCCTCGAACCCGAACAGCTCCTTCGCACGCGACGTGTCGAGCTTGCGGCGCGGCTGGCCGTTCGGCTTCGTCGTGTCCCAGACGAGCTCGCCTTCGTACCCGGTCGCCTCGCCGATCAGCTCGGCGAGCTCCCTGATCGAGATCTCCTCGCCGGTGCCGAGGTTGACCGGCTCGGGGCCGTCGTAGCGGAGCGCCGCGAGCACGATCCCCTCTGCGCAGTCCTCGACGTAGAGGAACTCCCGGGTCGGCGAGCCGTCGCCCCAGAGCACGACCTCGTGCTCGTCGCGGTCCTGCGCCTCGAGCATCTTGCGGATCAGCGCCGGGATCACGTGCGAGGTCTCGAGGTCGAAGTTGTCGCGCGGCCCGTAGAGGTTCACCGGCAGGAGGTAGACCGCGTTCAGCCCGTACTGCTCGCGGTAGGTCTGCGCGCCGACGAGCTGCGTCTTCTTGGCGATCCCGTACGGCGCGTTCGTCTCCTCGGGGTAGCCGTTCCAGAGGTCGTCCTCGCTGAACGGCACCGGAGCGAACTTCGGGTACGCGCAGACGGTGCCTAGGAGGAGCAGCTTGTCGACGCCGTGCAGCCGCGACTGCTCGATCACGTGCGCGCCCATCATCAGGTTCGCGTACCAGTAGCGGCCGGGGTTCGCGCGGTTCGCGCCGATCCCGCCGACCTCGGCCGCGAGGTGCAGGACGAGCTCGGGCTTCGTGTCGTGGAAGAGCCGCTCGACATCCTGCCAGCGGGTGAGGTCGTAGTCGCGGCGGCGCGCGACGATCGGGTCGATCCCCTCGCGCTGCATTCGCTCGACGACGTGCGTCCCGAGGAAGCCGCCGCCTCCCGTGACGAGGGTCCGCACCAGCTACCCCGTCTTGACGGTGGGCGCGGTGTAGGGGAGCCAGTCGACGCGCCCGATCCAGCGGTCGCGGTTGTGCGCGTACCAGCGGATCGTCTTCCGGATCCCTTCCTCCCACGAGACGTGCGGCTCCCAGCCGGTCTCGCGGTTCAGCTTCTCGTAGCCGACGCGGAGCGCCAGCACGTCGGTCGCACCGGGACGGAAGCGCTCGGCGTTCGTGACGATCGTGCGTCCCGACCAGTGGCCCTCCTCCTCGCCGATCCGGAGGATCATGTCGGCCCAGTCGGCCATCGAGACGTTCGCGCCCTGCCCGTAGACGTAGAGGTCGCCGGGGACGCCCTTCGACGCGACGGTCAGGTGCCCGCGCACGCCGTCGGTGCAGAAGCAGAAGTCGCGCAGCGGCTCGAGCGCGCCGAGCTCGACGTGGTCGCGCTCGAGCGCCTGCGTGATGATCGTGCCGGTCACGTAGCGCGGGTTCTGGCGCGGGCCGTAGTTGTTGAACATGCGCGTCACGACGCCCGGGACGCCGTACGCGTCGTGGTAGTTCATGGTCAAGAAGTCCGCCGCGACCTTCGCGGTCGCGTAGATCGACTTCGGGTTGATCGGCGAGCGCTCGTGCAGGATCAGCGAGCCCGCCTCGTCGTAGTCGTGGTGGTGGGCCACCGACTCGTGCGGGTTGCCGTACTCCTCGGAAGTGCCGGCGGTGTCGAACTTCTCGAGCTCGAGCTCGTGGTCGACGACGGACTGGAGCAGGTTGAGCGTGCCCACCGTGTTCGCCATCACCGTCTCGTACGGCCGGTGCCACGACTCGCCGACGTGCGCCTGCGCGCCGAGGTGGAAGACGTAGGGCTTGTCGGGCGCGGTCTTCAGCTGCCGGACGAGCAGGTCGATCGAGTGCTTGTCGGTCAGGTCGGCCCAGTGCACCTTGAGCCGGTCTCGGATCTGCCCGATGTTGTTCAGCGCGCCGCTCGAGGTGGCGCGCACGAATGCGTGCACGTGGGCGCCGAGGTGGCAGAGCGCCTCGGTCAGGTGCGAGCCCATGAAGCCGTCGGCGCCGGTGACGAGCACGGTGCGGTCGTCGTAGGCAGGGCCGAATTCCTCGCGCAGCTGCGCGAGCGACTCCTCTGTCCAGACCGAGTCGTTGCCGTTCGCCATGATCGCAAGGGTGCGGGCCGGCCGCAGCCAGGAGACTAGCGCGAGCGCCCGCCGGAGCGCTCTCGCTAGCGGAATCCTTACAGGGGTCTCGACGCTCGTCCTGAGCGCGTCGGCGGCGGTCGCCGCGGCGATCCTCGCGCAGAAGTTCGGCCGCGACGCCGCCACCGACGGGCTGCTCGCGGCGTACGGCGTCTACGTCACGATCACGCTCGCCGCGCAGGCGCTCCGCCTGACCGCGGTGCCCGACCTGACGCGGACCGAGGGAGCCGACGCGGGTTCCTACGCGGCCGCGATCCTCGTCGCGGGGCTGCCCGCGGTCGCTCTCGCGTGGGTCTTCGCGGGTCCGCTCGGGGAGCTGCTGACGGG